>JAYUSD010000186.1:0-40680 GCA_043755865.1 Variovorax sp.
AGCCGATGAGCGAGCTGGTGCAGCGCTACACCGCCAGCGTCGGCTTCGACCAGCGTCTCGCGCGCGCTGACATTGCCGGCAGCCTGGCGCATGCCGAGATGCTGGCACATGTGGGCATCATCAGCACGGCCGACCATGAAGCGATTCAGCGTGGCCTGACGCAGATCAGCCAGGACATCGATGCCGGGCGCTTCGAGTGGAAGCTCGAACTCGAAGACGTGCACCTGAACATCGAGGCGCGCCTGACGCAACTGGTGGGCGACGCGGGCAAACGCCTGCACACCGGGCGCTCCCGCAACGACCAGGTCGCCACCGACGTGCGGCTGTGGCTGCGCGACGAGATCGACGGCCTGCTCGCCCTGCTGATTGCCTTGCAGCGCGCGCTGGTCGAGGTGGCGGCAGCGCACGCGCAAACCATCATGCCCGGCTTCACGCACCTGCAAGTGGCGCAGCCGGTGAGCTTTGGCCACCACATGCTCGCCTATGTGGAGATGTTCGCGCGCGACGCGCAGCGCATGAGCGAAGTGCGCGCGCGCACGAACCAGCTGCCGCTGGGCGCCGCCGCGCTGGCCGGCACGAGCTACCCGCTCGACCGCGAGCGCGTCGCTCGCACGCTCGGCATGGTCGATGAACTCGGCAACGCCTGCGTGTGCCAGAACAGCCTCGATGCCGTGAGCGACCGCGATTTTGCCATCGAATTCACCGCTGCTGCGTCTATCGCGATGGTGCACATCAGCCGCCTAAGCGAAGAACTCATTATTTGGATGAGCCAGAATTTTGCCTTCATCAAAATCGCCGATCGCTTCACCACCGGCAGCTCCATCATGCCGCAGAAGAAAAACCCCGATGTGCCCGAGCTCGCACGTGGCAAAACGGGCCGCGTGGTTGGCCATTTGATGGGCCTCATCACGCTCATGAAAGGCCAGCCTCTGGCCTACAACAAAGACAACCAAGAAGACAAAGAGCCGCTGTTTGACACCGTGGACACTTTGAAAGATACGCTGCGTATCTTCGCCGAGATGATGGGCGGCCAACTACAAACAGACGGCTCACGCCAAGGCGGCATCACCGTGAACGCTGAAGCGATGGAGCGCGCCGCCCTCAAAGGCTACGCCACGGCCACCGATCTTGCCGACTATCTTGTTAAAAAAGGCCTGCCTTTCCGCGATGCACATGAAGTTGTCGCGCACGCCGTGAAATTCGCCAGCGAACGCGGCATGGATCTGGGCGATTTGCCGCTCGATACCCTGCAAAGCTTCAACAAAAGCGTAAGCCAAGATGTGTATGAAGTGCTCTCCCTGCGCGGCAGCTTGAATGCCCGCAACACAAGAGGCGGAACGGCACCTGTTCAAGTGCGGCTACAAATTGCAAGGCATCACGCGCGCTTAGGCGCGTGATCGGCAGCAGCAAGACAAAAGAAAAAGCCCCGGCAGCACGGCTACCGAGGCTTTGAATAGGTGGTGGCCTGGGGCGGAATCGAACCACCGACACAAGGATTTTCAATCCTCTGCTCTACCGACTGAGCTACCGGGCCATTAACAGCATCGCTGAGTCTTAAATTATAACGGATGCTGAGCGCGTCTTGTCTACATCGACCTACTTTAGCAAGGCTAGAAAACGTAAGCGCGATCAGCTGCTGCGCTTGCTGCGGTTGATGTCCACGCCAAGTTGCTTGAGCTTGCGGTACAGGTGCGTGCGCTCGAGGCCCGTTTTCTCAGCGACGCGGGTCATTGAGCCGCCTTCTTTTGACAAATGGAATTCAAAATACGCTTTTTCAAACTCATCTCGCGCATCGCGCAGGGGTTGATCCATGCTGAAGGTTTGCATGGCTTGCGGGCCCATTTCAACCGGCACCGGCAAATTCATGCCGCCCGTCATGGCCGCTTCGACTGTCATGTCCAACGCTTTGTTTTGCGCGGCAGGAGCGGCAGCTTTCAAGCGCTCGCCTTTGGCCAACGCATCACTCACGGCTTTGAGCAGCTTTTGCAGCGTGATGGGTTTTTCAAGAAACGAATTGGCCCCAATTTTGGTGGCCTCAACAGCGGTGTCGATGGTGGCGTGGCCGCTCATCATCACCACGGGCATGGTGAGCAGACCGGTGGCCGACCATTCCTTGAGCAGCGTGACGCCATCGGTGTCAGGCATCCAAATATCAAGCAACACCAAATCGGGTTGACTATTCTGACGGGCGCGTCGGGCTTGCGCGGCGTTTTCCGCCGTCTCTACTGTGTGCCCCTCATCGCTGAGGATTTCGGTCAGGAGATCCCTGATGCCCAGCTCATCATCAACCACCAAGATATTTGCCATGCTGTCTGTCTGCTTTGTTGTTTGCGTTCTGCCTACTGGGAAATGCCTGTGGCAGATTTGCGACGTGTCTATTACACCACAGGGAATGACAGACTGACCTGCGCGCCCACCACGCGGGGGCTCGGGTTATCCACGCTTTGTGTAACGGCTTGTGACCCGGGCTCTGCGGCATCCAGCACGTTGCTCAGTTCAATCCGTGCGCCATGCTCATCTGCAATCTTCTTGACCACGGCCAAGCCTAAGCCAGTGCCGCGTGATTTCGTCGTGACGTAAGGCTCAAAAGCACGTTGGAGGATGTGCGGCGCAAAGCCCGTGCCGGCATCCCGTACGATCAAACGCACGCGCGAGCTGCTCGCATTAAAACGCGTGATAATTTCCACGTGAGGTGAGCGACCACTGTGCTCAAAAAGCAGGCCACTGGAGGCAGTGAGGCTTGCGTCTTGAGCGTTTTGTAGCAAATTATGAATCACTTGGCGCAGCTGCTGTGCATCGCCCAAGATGGCGGGACAGGCAGGATCGAGCGCGCTGGTGATTGGCACGATGGAGTTTTCGGGGGCGTAGAGCGCCAACACGTCTAGCACCAAGCTGTTGATGTCCAGTGGCTTCAAATCAGCGCTGGGCAAGCGTGCGTAATCGCGAAATTCGTTGACCAAGCGCTTCATCGCATCAACCTGATCCACAATGGTTTTAACGGAGCGTTTGAGCAGCGCATCGTCGGGCGCAGTGAGCTTGCTGAGTAATTTCATCTCCAGCCGTTCGGCAGACAGCTGAATCGGCGTGAGCGGATTTTTGATTTCGTGCGCGAGCCGGCGCGCCACTTCGCCCCAAGCGCGTGAGCGCTGTGCTGAGACGACTTCTGTGATGTCATCGAGCACAAGCAAGCGCAGGCCATCGGGCAAGGCCGCGCCGCGCGCGATGATGCTGGTCGTGTCGTCGTTGCCAGCGAAGCTTTGCAGGCCAGTCTGGCCGCCCAGCTCAAATGAGTGTTGCCAGTGATCCGCATGGGTGTTGCGCTCGCCGAAGAATTCGCGAAACTGTTCATCGACGCTGCGGCCAAAATCTTCCAAGCTGGGCATGCTGGCCAGCGGCAGGCCGATGTGCGCGGCAAGCGGCGCGTGGAGCACGCGGGTTGCGCCAGGGTTGGCTTGCACAATGCGGCCTTCGCTGTCTAAAACAATCACCGCAGCTGTTAAATTATCCAAAATCGTTTGCAAATTTGAGCGAGATGCATCGAGCTCGCCCAAGCTACTTTGCAATTGCGCGCGGGCGTCTGAGAGTTGCTGCGTCATTTGCGCAAAAGAGCGCGTGAGGCCGCCCAGCTCATCGCGCGTTTGTAGCGCAGCCTTGGGGCGCAAATCGCCCGCGGCCACTTGCGCCACGCCATCGGCCAACACCAAGAGAGGCCGCACCAATTGATTGCCCAGCACCGCCGCGAGCAGCACCGCACCAAACATGGTGAGAAACAAGGCTAAAGTGAGCGTGGCCAGATACATGTTGCGCAAGCCATCGCGTGCCAGCGCACGTTGCTGGTATTCTTTGTAGGCTTCCTGTACCGCCAGCGCATTGGTGACCAAATTGCCTGGGACAGGTTGCGTTACCTGTAAAAACCGAGCGTCTCCCGAAAGCGAGCCCATGCCCAGCTGGGCAATGCTCCCGACACTTGCACTCAACATGGCCAGCGCTTTGACGCGAACGCCATTGGGGCTCGCCGCTTTTTCTGCTGCTTCATCAAGCCCTTCAATTTGGCTGATCACCCGGGCGCTGCGGGCTTGGCGCAGTTGGCTGCTGCTCGGGCGTTCGGGAGAGAGCATGAAGCGCGATTGCCCCGCGCTGGCCAGCACTTGGCCAGACGCACTCCAAAGCACCACATCGCTGGCATCGAGTTGCTCGCGCAAGCGCTCCAAGGCGAACGGCCCCACGCTGCTCGCGTCGCCCAGCTGCTGGGCTGCTGCCAGCGTTTTGCTGGCCAAACTGCCGCTGAGCGACTCCATCGTGCTGCGCCCCAAATTCAAACCAGCATCCAAGGCGCCTTCTACTTTTACATTGAACCAGCTTTCGATGGAACGCGAGACAAACTGGTAAGACACGGTGTAGATCAGTACGCCGGGCACAAATCCAACGAGCGCAAAAATTGCCGCCAATTTGAGCAGCAAGCGGCTGCCAAATTTACCGCGCTGCAGCCGGCTGACGAGGCGCCAAACGGCCCACACAATCACAAGCAAAAAGATCGCTGCCACAGCGATGTTGAGGTAGAGCAAGCTCTCGTAATACTGCTCAAAGCGAGTTTGGTTGTTGGTGGCCAGCGCCAGCAAGAAGACGAGCATGGAAGCCACAGCCAGCAAACCAGTGGCGCCTAACGTGACGACCCAACGCAAATTTCGGCTGCGCTTTTGTTGGCGGCGCTGGGGCTCTGTTGAAGAGGAATCAAGCGAGGAATCGTTCATGGCGCACTAGCGGGCGTCAGGACGCACATTGCGCTGTACAGAAATGTTCCAATCTGCGTTGCCAGTGATGCCAATTTGCATCGGGCGCGGCAGCTGCGATGTGTCAAGCCGAAAGCGAAAATCGACATTGTGGCGAGCTTCGCTGTCTATTTCACTGCCTTCTGCAATCTTCCAGCGTGCAATACGGCGCACGGCGACCAGCGCATCCGAGAGTTGCTCAAAGCTTTGAGACAGACTTGCACCGGCAGAAAAATCGCCCGCACCTGAGCTGACGCTGATGCGCCAGCGCCGTGTCAGCGGCTGGTATGCCAAGCGTACGCTTCGGATTGCCACCCCTACGTTTTTGTCATACCAATACCAGCGGTCACGCAGCACCTGCGCTTCCGCCACAAAGGTCATGGGAATGCCTTTGAGCAGGGCATCCTCCACAGCGGCGGGCAATTCAAAGCGCAGCGTGGCGCTGAGGTACAAGCCCTCGCCTGATTGCTCTAAGCGCAGATTGCTCACATCGCTGGTGTTTTGAGCCTGCGCAGGCCATGCCGCGAAGGCAAAAATGCAGGCAATCAGGGCATGCAGCAGCTTTGCCCAGCAGAGCTCATGCTTGCTTGCGCAGCAGTGCGTAGAAAAATCCATCGTGCCCACCCAATGAATTCTCGGGCATGGGGCTGGCGTCAGCGCGCTTTAGGGGCAACAAATGCCCCGGAGCAGGTAAAGACAGGGCACGAGTGTTGTGTGTACCAGACGATTGGCTTGCGGAATCTTGCGTGCGCGTCGTTTGTTCAATAAAGGCTTGAACCTGCGCCGAGCCCTCGGCTTTAAAGATGGAGCAGGTGCAATACAGCAAAGCACCGCCGTTTTTCACAAGAGGCCAGAGCGCGTACAGCAAGCGTTTTTGCTGGGCAGCGAGGCTGGCAATATCGGTATCACGGCGCAGCCATGCGATATCGGGGTGGCGGCGCACAATGCCGCTGGCGGTGCAGGGGGCATCGAGCAAAATGCCATCGAAGCCCTGACCATCGTGCCATGCAGCGGGATCGGCCGCATCGGCCACGATGATGCGCGCCTGCAAGCCTAGGCGCTTTAAATTCTCTTCAATCCGCTCGCAGCGCTGGCCATCCATATCCAGCGCGATCACTTCCACGGGAATTTGCCTTGCCGCCGCCCATTCGAGTAAATGCCCTGTTTTACCACCCGGCGCAGCGCAAGCGTCCAAGATACGCAGCGGCTTGGCATCTTTGCGATTGGCAAGCGCCCCAAGCAACAAAGGCGCGGCAAGCTGAGCTGCCGCATCCTGCACCGAAAACCAGCCCTCCGCATAGCCCGGCAATTGCGACACAGGCAAGCTGCGCGAGAGCTCAAGGCCGCTGTGTGCTACGGCACGCATTTCTGTATTCACTATGAATTCAGTAGCGCCCAGCGCAGATTCCATACCGGCCACACTGCATTTTTGCTCATTTATTCTTAATGTAAGTGGCGCGCTGTGGCGATTCGCTTGTAGCAGCGCCTGCCAATCCTCCGGCCAATCGCGTTGGACTTGGCGCACCCACCACAGAGGATGGTTGAACTGCGCCTCTAAATTTCCGCGCAAGCTTTGCAGCAAGGGGATGCGCTCGCGCAAAAAGCGGCGCAGGCAAGCGTTGATGAAGCTCGATTGCGCAGCCAGATGCGGCTGCAGTTTGATGGCTTCGACCGCTTGGCTCACGATCACATCATCGCGATATACAGCGCCGGGCGGCGGGCTTTCTGAATGCTGAGCGCACAGCAATGCCAAGGCTGCGATCAGCAAAGCATCTGCTGCGGGCACAGGCTTCTTGGGCGCGAGCGCCACGCGCAACGCATGCGCTTGGCCCAAATGCCTGAGCACAGCGAATGTGATCGCTTGAATTCCTGCTCGCTGCGCATTTTCTACATCAAACTGAGCTGTAGCCCAAGAATTACCTGCGCGCAGTGCTATTAAAAAATTAGCAACCTGCTGCAACTGATGCGCCAGCGTGGTGGGCATGGGCTTGCCATTAGGTTTGCCATGGGGCTGCGCGCTTGCGTGATTTGCTGCACCTGAGGCACTCAGTGAAGCGGCTCGTATGGTTTTTACCACCCGAGCGACTGGTTTAGGAGAAGAAGAAGGAAGGGGGGAAGATGAGGGCGGCGTAATCACCAGCCAAGTGTAGTGCTTCGCTGGTCGCCCGCCTGAGCCCATCCCTGCGCAACAGCTAGGCCAAAGTATCCGCCCAAATGTTTTGCGCCCAATTCATCGCGTACACGCCTTCGAGCTGCGTGACTTCTGGCTTCAGATCAATCGCCGACACGCCACCTGAGCCGGCCACGGTCTTGAAAGTCTTCTCGGCGGCCACGTACTCATGCACGCTGGCCACATGCACCACATCTTTGTCGTTGACGAAGCTGTAGCAGGTGTTGGTCAGCATCGGATTAGCATTGATTTCCCAGCCAGACAGCTCAGCCACAATCGCAGCGGCCGCCACTTTGGCATGGCTGTTGGCCATGTGACCGCTCTTGGGCATGGCTGGCGCGATTTGGATGGAATCACCCAACACATGGATATTCTTTGCCGCCGTTGATTCAAAATTTTGATAATTTACACCGCACCAGCGGCCATTGGCTTGGTTGTTAAGGCCCGCTTGCACGGCGATACGGCCCGCGCGCATGGGTGGTAGCACGTTGAGCACTTGGGCTTTCACATCATCTTGCACATCAAATTTAATCGTGCCTGTTTTGGCATCAACTGCCGTGACGTTATGGCTGTTCCTGTATTCGATCATGCCTTTGTATTGCTCAGCCCAGACTTTTTTGAACAATGCCGCTTTCGAGGTCACATCGGGATTGCCATCCAAGATCAGCACTTTAGATTTCGGCTTGGCTTGCTTGAAATACCAAGCGACTTGGCAGGCGCGCTCATAGGGGCCGGGCGGGCAACGATAAGGCGCCACAGGGATCGTGATGGCAAATGTGCCGCCGTCGGGCATGTCCACCAATTGCTTGCGCAGCGCCACTGTCTCTGCGCCGGCTTTCCAAGCTTGCAAAATTTGCCCTGAATCGCTGGCTTCACGCAAGCCTTCGATGCTGCCCAAAAGCAGATCAATACCAGGCGATACGATCAACTTGTCGTAGCCAATTTGCGCACCACGAGCCAGCGTGACGATACGGCGCGTCGCATCGATATCGGTGACCATATCCTTGACCATCGTCACACCGTGGTTTTTGGACAGTCCGCCGTACGCACTCGTCACGTCTTTGATTTGTTTGCTGCCGCCAATCACCAAATTGGAGATGGGGCAAGAGACAAACATGTCGTTGGGCTCAATCAGCACCACATCGATTTTGTAATCAGACAACAAGCGCACATACTTCGCTGCTGTTGCGCCGCCATAGCCGCCGCCAATGACGACAACACGCGCTTTGGCGGGAATGGCCTGCTCGCTCGGTGTGCTGGCGCAACCGGCCAAGCCAAGCATAGAAAGAGCGGCGGAGGACTGGATAAAACTTCTGCGAGCAATCATGATCGTCTCCTTTATTTCTTTTGCGCGGCAAAGTAGCCGGCAATTTGCTCAATTTGCGCGTCGCTGTAGCCTTTAGCTAACTGATGCATCACAGTGGCAGGGCGTGCGCCGCTTTTAAAGGCATTCATTTGCGCAATGATGTACTCGCGTGGCAATCCTGCGAGCGTGACCACAGCCGAGCCGTCTTGCGCTTTGCCATTCGTGCCGTGGCAGTTAGCGCATGTGGCGGCCAAGCTGCGAAGATTAAGTTGCTGCACATCTTGTGCATGCACGCCCAATTGCATACTTGCAGCGAGCACGGCCGAGAAAATGAGGGTTTGGGGTTTCAAATCAATCTCCTTGAAGCAAATATATTGATGCAGACATTATCACTTGCGTGGCGGCGATGCCATGCTGGTTTCTACGATACAAAAGTGAGCAAATCGTTGATCAGCTCAATTCGCCCGTTATGCCAAAGCCAAACACCCAAGCCAGCACGACGGCGGGAAACTGATGGATGGCTTGACGGTAGGCCACCACGGCTTGGTTGTAATCGCGCAGCCGCTCTAGCGCCAGCGGCTCATGCTGCGCCCAGAGTTGTTGCAAATCTGGCGGCACGGGTGTGCCAGCGAGATCGTCTTGAGCGCTTTGCATGCGCTGCCAGTTGGCCTCGAAAATATCCCTTGCTGCCCGTACAGATGAGATGTCATCGAGCACTGCCATATGCTGCGGCTTGGCTTGCACCACCGCCAAGCAAGTCAAAAACTGCCGCGCTGCCAGCGTTAAGGGCCGCCAGCGCAAAGCATCTTCATCCAGCGATGCCCATTGCGATTGGGTCTCGCGGCCTTGCGCATATTGCTCAAGCCGCACGCCGATGGCCTGCGCTTGGGTTTGCCATGTTGTGGCAAGCGCTGCTAGGGTGCGTGCGACTTGCGAGCGCAAGCGCACCAACCGGTTGTAAGCGCCCAGCGCCCAAAATACGGCGAGCGCCGCAAGCAATCCTATGATCAGCGTAGCACTCACGGCAATCAGCCTTGGCCGCGCAATTTGCGGGCAGCCTCAATGGCGAAGTAAGTCAAGATGCCATCTGCGCCGGCGCGCTTAAAAGCCAAGAGCGATTCCATCATCACTGCATCATGATCCAGCCAGCCATTGATGGCGGCAGCTTTGAGCATGGCATATTCCCCGCTGACTTGATAAGCAAACGTCGGCACAGCGAATTCATCTTTCACGCGGCGCACGATATCCAAATACGGCATGCCCGGCTTGACCATCACCATATCCGCGCCCTCAGAAATGTCTAAGCCCACTTCGCGCAGTGCCTCGTCGCTGTTGCCCGGATCCATTTGATAGCCTTTTTTATCGGCTTTGCCTAAATTGGCTGCTGAGCCTACGGCATCGCGAAACGGGCCGTAGAAGGCGCTGGCATATTTGGCGCTGTAGGCCATGATGCGGGTATGTATGTGGCCAGCGCTTTCCAGTGCTTGCCGGATGGCGCCGATTCGGCCATCCATCATGTCGCTGGGCGCCACGATGTCTACGCCAGCTTCAGCTTGCGTCAGCGCTTGTTTGACCAGCAGCGCCACAGTGGCATCGTTCAGGATATACCCCGCCTCGTCAATCAGGCCGTCTTGGCCATGTGAGGTGAAGGGATCGAGTGCCACATCCGTCATTAAGCCCAGCTGGGGAAACTGCTTTTTCAGCGCGCGCACAGCGCGCGGCACCAGCCCGTTTGGATTCCACGCTTCTTGGCCATCGGGTGTTTTGAGGCTGGCATCGATCACTGGAAACAAGGCCATCACAGGAATGCTCAGCTCCACACACTGCTGCGCAAGAGGCATCAGCGCATCTAGGCTTAATCGCTCCACGCCGGGCATGGAGCCGACTGCCTCGCGCCGGCCTTCGCCATCGAGGATAAAGACCGGATAAATCAGGTCATGCGCTGTGAGCGCATGCTCGCGCACGAGATTGCGTGTGAAGGCATCACGGCGCAGACGGCGTGGGCGCGTGGCAGGAAAAGACCGGGGCGGGTGATTTGTCATTCAAGTATTGTGAAGCAACGCGAAGTCGGCATGAATTGGGCGCGCATCCTAGCCACTGGTGTGCGCGGCAGTTTTTTTGGTAATGCTACAGACAATGATGTCAAGTCGATTTCATGCAGTTGCGTGTCAAACTCTGCAATTAATCTGTTTGAGTTGTCATTGATGCGACTCTAGTGGCATTTTTGGTGCGTATAAGAGGGGATTTTTGTTGTTTTTAAACACTTGTCCTGTGTATACGATCTTGTTCCCGGTGTCAGGCTTTGTTAAATTACGCATGGGCGCATTGCGCTCCCCGCTTTTCCTCCCTGAGCGGGTGCCCGTGCTGTTTACAGCGCAGGCTTCCCCCGGCCACCTTGTGTGGCCGTTTTTTTTTGGCGCGCTCTATGTCCAAATGCTGGCATCCGTGTGTAGGCTGCCTAGGGGGATGCGTTGGCCGCGCAAGTAGTCTTCGATGCATTTCAAAACCAGTGAGCTGCGGTGCTTTGCGCTGCTGGCGCGAATCTCATCAGGCGAGAGCCAAAGCGTGCGCACGATGCCTTCGTCGAGGCTTAAAAAGGGATTCGCATCGCCCGCTGTGCCGCAAAATGCAAAGCGGATGTAGGTGATGTCTTCCCCGCGGGAGGCGCGCCGAAAGCGACTCATGTAGATGCCAACCAAGGCAATGGGCGTGAAGGTATGCGTTGTTTCTTCCAGCGCTTCGCGGGCGCAGGCCTGTGCCAAGCTCTCGCCGCAATCCAAATGTCCGGCGGGGTTGTTCAGCCGCAAGCCCTCGGGCGTGTGTTCCTCTACCAAGAGAAATTTGCCATCTCGCTCAATCACGGCGGCCACCGTGACGCTGGGATGCCAGCGATTTTTAGGTGTGGGTTGATTCATGCTTTCAATTATGCGTAGGTAAAAGATGTTTATTCCAATAATCCCGTGGCGACACTCATCTGGCCATCGCAAGCATTGCAAACTCGTGTAAGCTGACAGCCAACCAAAAATTTATCAACACAGCGTTGAGGAGAACACCATGCGCATCGGCGTGCCCGCAGAAATATTAGCGGGAGAGACCCGGGTTGCCGTCACCCCTGAGACGGCCAAGAAACTCACCTCCCAAGGCCACAGCGTTCATGTGCAGGCGGGCGCGGGCGTTGCTGCCAGTGCCGTAGATTCGGCTTATGAGGCGGCTGGTGCGCAAATCACCGATGCAGCGGGCGCGAATGCTTGCGAGCTCGTGCTGAAAGTGCGTGCGCCGATGTTTAACGAGCTCGGCCAGATCAAAAGCGGCACGACTGTCGTGGGCATGCTCAATCCGTTTGACCAAGTGGGTTTGCAGCAAATGGCCGCTGCTGGCATCACTGGCTTTGCACTCGAAGCCGCGCCGCGCACCACGCGCGCGCAGAGCATGGATGTGCTTTCATCTCAAGCCAATATCGCGGGCTACAAAGCCGTCATGCTCGGCGCGAATGCCTATGGCCGCTTGTTTCCCATGCTCATGACGGCTGCTGGCACGATCAAGGCCGCGCGCGTGGTGATTCTCGGTGTGGGCGTGGCAGGCTTGCAAGCCATTGCTACCGCCAAGCGTCTAGGCGCTGTGATCGAAGCCAGTGATGTGCGGCCTTCGGTGAAAGAGCAAGTCGAATCGCTGGGCGGTAAATTCATTGATGTGCCGTATGCGACGGATGAAGAGCGCGAAGCAGCCGTGGGCGTGGGCGGCTATGCCAAGCCGATGCCAGCGAGCTGGATGGATCGTCAAAGAATCGAAGTGGCCAAGCGAGTCGCCGCAGCGGATGTTGTGATTTCTACTGCACTCATACCCGGCCGCGCTGCGCCGGTGTTGATCACACAAGACATGGTCAAAGCGATGAAGCCAGGTTCGGTGATTGTGGATATCGCTGCTGGCAAAGGCGCAGGCGGCGTGGGTGGCAATTGCCCGATTTCTGAAGCAGACAAAACCGTCGTCAAACACGGCGTGACAATCATTGGCGAGACGAACCTTCCCGCATTGGTGGCTGCAGATTCATCCGCGCTCTACGCCCGCAACGTGCTCGATTTCCTCAAACTTATCTTGCCACCGGCAGCGAAAGGCGAGCCCGCAGCAAGTCTGAAAATCGACATGGAAGACGACATCGTGGCCGCTTGCTTGATGACGCAAGCCGGCGTCGTCACAAAGAAGTAAAAAGGAAACATCATGGACATCGTCTCCCCCACCATCCTCAATCTCATCATCTTCGTACTCGCCATCTACGTGGGTTATCACGTGGTGTGGACTGTGACGCCCGCTTTGCACACGCCGCTTATGGCTGTGACGAATGCCATCTCGGCGATTGTGATCGTCGGCGCGATGCTCGCTGCTGCGCTCACTGAAGGCGGCGTGGCGAAAACCATGGGCGTGTTGGCTGTGGCGCTGGCTGCAGTGAATGTGTTTGGTGGTTTCTTAGTCACGCGTCGAATGCTAGAAATGTTTAGGAAAAAAGAGCCAAAAGCGGCGCTACCCGGCAAAGATACTGCGCAAAGCGCTACGAAATAAGGAGCGTTTGATATGAGCATGAATCTCGTTACGCTGCTGTATTTGGTGGCCTCAGTTTGTTTTATTCAGGCTTTAAAGGGCTTGTCTCATCCCACGACGTCGATTCGCGGGAATCTGTTTGGCATGATCGGCATGGGCATTGCTGTGCTCACTACCGCAGCGCTGATCGTGCAGCTCGCGGGCGGCAAGGCACTGGGCATGACTTGGGTGTTGCTCGGTCTCGTGATCGGCGGCAGCTTGGGCACTTACATGGCGAAAACTGTGGAGATGACGAAGATGCCGGAGTTGGTGGCTTTCATGCACAGCATGATTGGCTTGGCGGCGGTGTTTATCGCAGCGGCTACTGCTATTGAGCCTTGGGCTTTCTCGATTGCGACCAAGCCAATCAACGGCGTGGGCGGCTTGATTCCCGCTGGCAATCGCTTTGAGCTGGCGCTTGGTGCGATCATCGGCGCAGTCACGTTCAGCGGCTCGGTGATTGCATTTGGCAAGCTCTCGGGCAAATACAAATTCCGTTTGTTCCAAGGCGCACCCGTCTCATTCAGCGGGCAGCACATGATCAATCTGGTGCTTGGCATCGTCATGGTGGGTTTGATTGCGCTGTACACCGTCACTCAGCTTGATGCTG
Organism: Variovorax sp.; assembly: GCA_043755865.1. Classification (GTDB taxonomy): domain Bacteria; phylum Pseudomonadota; class Gammaproteobacteria; order Burkholderiales; family Burkholderiaceae_C; genus JANMDU01. The sequence continues at coordinate 13,428 of JAYUSD010000186.1, forward strand.
CGCTTTGGGCGGCGATTGCTATTGCCTTTGTGCTTGGCGTGCTGATCATCATTCCGATTGGCGGCGCAGATATGCCCGTCGTGGTTTCGATGCTCAACAGCTATTCGGGCTGGGCAGCAGCGGGCATTGGTTTCTCGCTCAACAATTCGATGCTAATCATCGCCGGCTCGCTCGTGGGCAGCTCAGGTGCGATCCTGAGCTACATCATGTGCAAGGCGATGAACCGCAGTTTCTTTAATGTGATTTTGGGCGGATTCGGTGGAGATGCGGCCACGGCTGCGACCGGCTCAGCTGAGCAGCGCCCAGTGAAATCAGGCAGCGCCGACGATGCTGCTTTCTTGCTCAGCAACGCAGAAACCGTGATCATCGTGCCGGGCTACGGCTTGGCCGTGGCGCGCGCTCAGCATGCCGTGAAAGAGCTCGCCGCTAAGCTCACTGCCAAAGGCATCACCGTGAAATACGCGATTCACCCCGTGGCAGGTCGCATGCCGGGCCATATGAACGTGTTGCTGGCCGAGGCCGAAGTGCCGTATGACCAAGTGCATGAGATGGAAGACATCAACGGCGAATTCCAGCAGGCCGATGTGGCGATCATCTTGGGTGCGAATGATGTGGTGAATCCTGCGGCTTTGCAAAAGGGCAGCGTGATCTACGGCATGCCAATTTTGGAAGCCTACAAAGCGCGCACGGTGATCGTCAATAAGCGAAGCATGGCCGCAGGTTATGCGGGGCTAGACAACGAGCTCTTCTACATGGACAAAACCATGATGGTGTTTGGTGATGCGAAGAAGGTTGTGGAGCAGATGGTTAAGGCGGTTGATTAGTTTTGGTTACTACTAATTTCATAGCATACTACGCGGATTCTATGCCGGCGATTTGGCATTTTTCTCTTTAGGTTTTCGGTGTTTGATTGATTGGCGCTCCAAGGCCTGTGCTCGCCGCAGTCGCCGCGCCCTCATGAGCCCGTGCAGCGAACCACGCGGCACTTGCCACGACATAGTTGTGCGCTGCGCGGCCAAAATCGGTCGCGTCGCCTGCGGCGATCACAGGCCAGTGTGGGCGAGGAAAGTTCCAATCTCAGGGCGCGAAGCAGTTTCGCTGTAGCAAACGTTTCGCGCAAAAATTCTTCCGATACCAATAGGCTGCGAGTTTGAGGTATTTCGCTCGACTGATTTGTCGTATCTCGACCATGAAGGCGAGCGGAATGCCTCAAACTCGCAGCCGCTTTGACCAGCGCAAAACCTTAAAAAAGCAAAAACCACGTCTCGAAATAGCGAGGCATCATGAAAACGCTACTAATTTAATAGCACGGTACGCAATAGATACGCCGGCTACCTGCCTATTTCTTCTTAAAAATCTGCTCCAAAGCCGCTTCAATCACCATGCCTGCCACGGAGTAAAGCAAAGAGCCGATCAGGGCCGCAGTGAAGCTCTTGACTTGAAAGCCATCAAGCAGGCCTGAGGCCATGTAAAACATCAGGGCGTTGATGACGAAAAGAAACAAGCCCAGCGTCAGCACCGTCACCGGAAGCGTAAGAAGGATGAAGATCGGGCGCACGATGGTGTTGAGCAAGCCGATCACGAAAGCGGCGATCAATGCCGCTGCGAAACTGGTGACCACTACGCCAGAATACAAATGCGCTACAGCCAACAAGGCCATCGCGCTCAAGAGCCATTTGATAAGAAGTTTCATTCACGCAGCATACCATTGGCCAGCATGGCGTGCCCTCAAAAACGCAAGGGCTCAGGCTCGTCTGAGCTTTGCCACACCTAGCCAGCCGTCAAGCCATTCGCGCGGCGATACGACAACGCGACCTCACAAAAACGAGCCAGTACTGCGCGTGCGGTCGATGAAGCGCTGGTTTGTTGTGCAGCTTGCGGCGCAGGTTGTTGTATCTGCGGCGCAGTCGCCGCGGCTTCTACGGATGGCATATCAAATCCAAATTTCGGCCGACGCGCATCAATCACCTGAGCGCTTCCAAAATCTTTGAGCAGCATCTCGGTATACGCCGGCAAAGGGCCAGTGGCCACTTCGCAAAACACATGATCTTGGCGACGAATCATGGCCGTAAATTGCGCGAAAAGCTTTTCACACCACTTATCGCGCCAATTTTCGCGGGAGCTGTGGCTGAGCCATTTACCAATGCGACGCGTCATACGCGGAGCGCAAGCGACGAGTACAAAGCGCTTGATGTGCGGCTGAGCCAGCAGGTCAGCGAGCTGCTCTTGTGCATAGGCAGCATCGTCGAGATAAACGATATAAGTATCCAGCGTGCTCATCAAGTGCTCCTTGAATCGAAAATGAAAGCGCTCAGCTCAGGCGAATCACTGCGCTTCGGAACGGATGGCGCTTCTGCGCCGCTTAGCCATCCACCAGCCCGCGCCCAATACGCCGGCCATGCAGATGACATACACAGACCAACGCGCCAAATCTGCGTAGCTGGTGGGCGGGTTAAAGAAAGTTTTGAGCAACTGTTCGCCAAGAATCATCTTGGCCGCAGTGAAGGCCAGTACAGCTGCGCCCAGTTGGATGATGATGGGAAAACGCTCCACCAGTTTGAGCACAATTTGGCTGCCATACACCACGATCGGCACGCTGATCAAAAGGCCAATAATGACCAGGCTCATCGAGCCGTTGGCCGCTCCCGCCACGCCAAGCACGTTGTCAATGCCCATCAAGGCATCGGCAATCACAATGGTTTTCATCGCGCCCCAAAAGGTGACGGCCACGGGGCCATCATGGTCATCGCCGCCCGTATCCACGAGCAATTTATAGGCGATCCAGAGCAGTCCCAAGCCGCCAATCAGCATCAAGCCAGGAATTTTAAGCAGCCAGACGACCACCAAAGTCATCGCCGAGCGCACGGCGATGGCGCCCACCGTGCCCCACATGATGGCTTTCTTTTGCAGGTGAGGTGGAAGATTGCGAGCCGCCAGAGCGATCACGATGGCGTTGTCGCCAGCGAGCACGAGGTCAATCAAGACAATGGCAAGCAAAGCAGACCACCAGAGGGAAGAAAAGAGTTCCATTTTTAGCATCCGTGTTATGTGTTTTTTTAAACTAACACCACGGGGAACTGGATGAGGCCAAGAAAAGCTTCGATCCATTGCCCAGTGATGCAGGCTGAATCGAAGGTCTTGCTCAATCTGATCTGCCGGCGTGCGACTTTTCAGATCGAATGCACCGGAAGACAAGTCTTCGTATTGACGATGCATTTGCGAGGAGCTACTCCCCTTCGGAAAACCATTATGTTGTGATCAAGCTACTTTGTCTACGACAAACTTTTATTTCCCGAAGATTCCAAGGGATTAACAACAAAAATTGACAAAACTTAGGGCGTTTGTTGACAATCACGCCATTCCGGAAGGGGAGTAGCGCGTTTGCAGCCAAAGTTGTTGCCAGCGCCTGTGTGTCGTCAATACGTTGCCTCTAGGTTGAGGCAGCCGGTGCACAGGATTCCCCTCGCAAGACCTTTCGGACAACAAAAAAGTTCTCAGCAGAACTGAAAGGTCTTGGCATGTTTGAATCCGTGGCGCCGCTGTGGTTATGGGCGGTTTTTATTGCAATTGTGATTGCAGCTCTTCTTGTAGATTTTGTCGTGCTCAACAAGCAAGGGGCGCACGAAGTGGGCGTGAAAGAAGCGATCAATTGGTCGATCATTTGGGTCGCGTTGAGTTTTTTATTCAACGGATTGTTTTGGTATGCGGTCAAAGACTCGACAGGAGACGCCGCACTGGCCAACACCAAAGCGCTCGAATTTCTCACCGGTTATTTGATCGAAAAGTCTCTCGCGGTGGACAACATTTTTGTCTTCCTGATGATTTTCACGTATTTTGCCGTGCCCCCGTCGTATCAAAAGCGGGTGCTTATGATCGGCATCATTGGCGCGATTGTGTTGCGCACGATCATGATCTTGGTGGGCGGCTGGCTCTTGCAGCAGTTTCACTGGATTTTGTACGTTTTTGGGGCTTTCTTGGTGCTCACGGGCGTCAAGATGTGGTGGGCTGCGGGCAAAGAGCAATCGCTTGACGATAACCCCGCACTCAAGCTTTTGCGCAGAATATTGCCAGTCAGTAAAAACTACGATGGCGAGAAGTTTTGGACCATGGAAAATGGCAAAAAGATTGCTACGCCGTTGTTCATGGTGATCTGCTTGGTCGCGCTTACCGATGTGATTTTCGCGGTCGATTCGATTCCCGCAATCTTTGCAATTACCGACGATCCTTTTATTGTGCTGACCAGCAATGTGTTTGCCATTCTCGGCTTGCGAGCCATGTACTTTTTGCTCGCCGCTGTGGCAAGTAAGTTTCACCTGCTCACCTACGGCTTGGCCGTGATTCTCGTGTTTATCGGCACGAAGATGATGCTGATCGACGTGTTTAAAATCCCGGTGGTTATTTCGCTCTTGGCGGTGGTGGGTATTTTGGCCGTTACGATGATTTGGAGCGTGCGAACGTCGCCGAAAGACGATAAATCTGCCTGATCTTTGCGCGCCCTGTTGGAAAAAAGCCGAGCATGCTCGGCTTTTTTCATCTCAATAGTTTGCAGTTTTTTTGCAGTGCTGTTGCCGTGTTTAAAAATCGACCAGCCGCTTATTTCTTGACCGCACGCGCCCGCTCATAAAGCGGCTCAACTTTGGGCAAATTCGCTTCGATGTCTTTGATGCGTGACGGGCCACTGGGATGGGTCGAGAGAAACTGTGGCGGCGCGCCTTTGCTGGCCTGCGCCATCTTTTGCCACAAGCTCACGCCCGCTTTGGGGTTGAAGCCCGCGCGAGCGGCCAGCTCCATGCCGACCAGATCCGCTTCGGATTCATCTTCGCGGCCAAACTTAAGCGTGACGAGTTGTGCGCCCATACCGAGCAGCTGCGCGCCACCGTTGCCGACGCCTAACAAGCCGCCTAATAGATTAGCGCCGATGTTCGTGGCGGCATTCTTGCCCATGCGTTCGCGCGCATGCTCGCGCAGCGCATGCGCCACCTCGTGGCCCATGATCATGGCCACCTCATCGTCGGTGAGCTTGAGTTGCTCCAAGATGCCGGTGTAGAAAGCAATTTTGCCGCCGGGCATGCAAAAAGCGTTGATCTGATTGCTGTTGAGAATATTCACCTCCCATGCCCAAGCTTTCGCGCGCGGATTCCATTCGTAGGAAAAAGGAATGATCTTTTGCGCAATCGTGATCAATCGCGTGCTTTGCGGGTGATCGGGTGGAAGCAAGGCATTTTTAGCAGCGGCTTCTTGCAGCATTTTTTGATATTGCCCGGCAGCGGCCTTTTCTACGTCGCCGGCAGGCACTAATTTAGAGAATTTGGAATTGCCACCCACTTCCACGCCTTCGCGGGCCAGCGCGAAGCCAGAGCCCAGCCCAAAGCATGCAGCGCAGCCCCAATGCAGGGCGCGGCGGCGGCTGGGCCATTCGGTTGGCATAGGAGCAGACACATCGGCGAAATTTTTCATACTGGGCCATCCTTAGAATGTCGAACTGCATATTAACGCGCTTGGGCAAATGCAGGCAGACAAAAAACGCTACGGTTTTGCAATAAGTGATGAAGATCACGCGCTTGCATGACGCGGCAAACTTGCTACAAAACGTGCCCCGCCGCCAATCCGTTCCAAACATTGCACGCTGCCGCCATGCTGGCGTGCAATCGAGCGCACGAGCGAGAGCCCCAGACCCACGCCGCCATGCTGCTCGCTGGCATGCGCGCTGCGGTAAAACGGCTCAAAAATCCGCTCACGCTCGGCCAATGGCACGCCTGGCCCCCGATCAGCCACCTCAATGTGCAGATGGCTGGCATCGGCTGACAACGCCAAGATAATGTCTTGCTCGCCTTGGGCTTGCCCCCCGTGACGCTCTGCGTTTTCCAGTAAATTGCGAATCATGCGGCGCAAGAGACGCGCATCGCCGGGCAACACCGCTGCTGCCGTGTCGCCCTCCCAGATCAGCTTCACGCCCAAGCGCGCCGCCTCTTCTGCCGCAAGGGCCAGCACATCCACCTGTTCGCGCACGGCCTGAAATGCGCTAGGCGCAGCGGTTTGACGCATTGAGTCCAAGCGGCTGGCCAGCAAAATCTCATCAATCAACGTGTCGAGCTCACTCATGTTGCGAGACAGCTCGGCTTTGAGCGCCGCGCTGGGCGCGTGCTCGATTAATTCCAGCGCCATGCGGATGCGCGCCAGTGGCGAGCGCAGCTCATGCGAAGCATTGGCCAGCAAAGATTTTTGCGATTGCACCAGCGCTTCGATTTGATCTGCAGCGCGGTTAAAGCGCTTGGCCAAAAAAGCCGCTTCGTCTTGCCCAGATTCATCAACCCGCGCACGCAGATCACCTGCCCCAAGACGCTCCACACCGCGCTGCAAACTCTCCAGCCGCTGCGTGAGCCGGCGCACCACCGGATAGCTGCCCAAAGCCACGGCAAAAGCAAAGACCACGAGCAGAGCCACAAAGCCAACAGGAGGCCCCGTTCCGCGATCAATAAATCCACGCTCACCCGCACCGCCGCCCATGCTCCACCAGCGCGCTTCCCGGTTGCCGGGCGGCCCCGCGCCTTCAGGGCGCTGGCCATCCGGGCGCTGACGCGGCGGCAGCGAAATGGCCAATTGCTCCCCGCCTTTCACGCCTTCAGGCAATTGCACATGAAACTCCACGCCCCGCCCCGGCACGCGAACCGGCTGCACTGTCATTTTGCCGATCACCTCGCCAGCTTGATTGCGCATCAACACTTCCCGCGCTGGCACATCGGCCAGCCGCTCCGCACGAATGCGCTCAGCCTGCGTGCGCAGCAGCCAGCCCACCATCATCGATAGCACGAGCACCGCCAACACCACCGCAAGCCAGATGCGCACGTAGAGGCGATGAAAGAACGGTATATGCATCAATAAATGATCAAAAATGGCTTCTAGCCGGCATAGAATATACGCAGTATGCTATTAAATTAGTGGCATTAAAAAATTCAATCTTGCTGCTTAGCAAACACATAGCCCACGCCGCGCACCGTCAAAATCCGCTTAGGCTCTTTCACGTCCAGCTCAATGGCCGCGCGAATGCGCCCCATGTGCACATCAATTGAGCGATCAAAAGCTTCCAGCTCGCGCCCGCGCACCGCCTCCATAATTTGTTCGCGCGTGAGCACGCGGCCTGCCCGCTCGGCCAGCGCCACGAGCAGATCGAACTGGTACGAGGTGAGCTCAGCAGCATGGCCTTGGAGCCGTACCGCACGGGCATCAAGGTCAATCTCCATGCTGCCAAATACGAGCGTGGTCGTGGGCATATTGCCCTGATTGCCGCGCGCCGTATGTGGGATGGCTTGGCGGCGCAATAGCGCCTTGATGCGAGCGAGCAATTCGCGCGGCTCAAAGGGCTTGGCCATGTAATCATCGGCGCCCAGCTCCAAGCCAATCACGCGCTCCATCGGATCGCCTTTTGCTGTCAGCATCAAGACCGGCGTGTGGCATATCGGCTGCGGCAAAGTGCGCAAGCGGCGGCAGACCTCCAAGCCATCCATGCCGGGCATCATCACATCCAAGATCAACACATCCGGCTTCAAGGCCTGAGCTTGGTTTAAACCGGCTGAGCCGTCACTGGCATGGCTCAGGGCGTAACCTTGAGCGCGCAAATAATCGCCCACCATGCTGGCGAGGCGCACATCATCATCAATCAAAAGCAAGTGAGGCATGCGTGGCATTGTGGCGCTGTGATGTTTCGCGTGTGTAAAGTAGCAAAGGCTTGATGCTGTTTAACGCATCAAGCCTTTTGCCAGGAGACAGCAGCTACCCTAACCCTAACGCTCAGGGCTCGACCGTGATCTCCACGCGCCGCGCTTGCTTTGCATCGCCGCCCAGATTGGTATCGCCCGGTTTGCGCATTTCCACGCGCGCCTCGTCAATACCAGCGCTCTTCAAAGCCTCCCGCGCGGATTTGGCGCGATTCTTGGAGAGCTCGGCATTCATCGCAGCATCACCACGCGGATCGTTGTAGCCGCTGATCACCGCTTTCGATGCAGGATTCTTTTGCAAATAAGTCACCAACTCACCGATCAAACGGGCTGTGTCTGCCGGCGCAGTGGTTTTGCCAGTGTCGAAATACAGCGTAGCCATCGGTTTGGCCATCACGGCGGCTGCGGCTGGCGCGACTGGTGCGACTGCAATTGCGGCTGCAACGGGCGCTGACACAGCGGGTGTTGCCGGCGCTGTCGGAGCTGCTGTGGCAGCAGCTGCGGCCACTGGTGCCGGCATGCCGCAGCAATTTGCACTCGGGCCACGCCCGGAGATCCAGAGCCAAAGCAAGGCCAGCGCGATCAGCGCGGCGATGCCCCAAGTCCAAGCGTTGTAATTTTCTCGTCCGTAATTTTCTCGTCGGTTATTGGCCATGATGCGCTCCTTCAAGCTTTTGCATCGGGCAAATGATCCGGCGCGAGCGCCGCACCAGCAACGAGCTCATCTTGCAATTTTTTGAGTGCCACCCACTCGTTATTCGCCGCAAGCCGCGCCTGCTCTGCCCAGCTGCCTGGATTGGCCAGCTTAAAGCGCGCGCCGCCTTTGTCCAAAATTGCGCTCATCTCCGTCACGCTCATTTTCGAGACTTGTTCAAAAGTAGTTACACCGCCGGCATTGAAAAGCTCTTTGATCTTCGGGCCAATGCCTTCAATGATGATGATGTCATCCGCGCCTTTGATCAAAAATCCTGCTGCAGCAGCCGCTGCAATATCGATCCCGCTCATGCGCACAGGCGCTGCACTTGGCGCACTGCCGGTAGGTGCACCGTAGGCGGCCTTTGCTATTGCCGTACCCATATCTGCGCCACCACCACCGCCGTGATCATCATGGTCTTTTCTCAGCCATCGGCTGAGCAACCAATTGAGCAGCCAGCCTAACAAAAGCCCAAGTAAAAACCACCAAAAACAACAAGCGAAAGCACTCATGATTTATCTCCATTAAAGTTGTAATACCTAAGTACTATCTTCGTGCGGGTGCACAAACTTGTCAAGCCGTGCATCTACTTTTTCAGCAGCTAAGGCTTGAACAATCGCCTTTGCTTCCCCTCCACCACCAGTTTGACCAACTGCGCACTGGTATTCCTCAGGCGCTGAGCCAAGAGTTGGGTAATTTTGATGAGGAGCTTGGCGCCTACTGCGGGATGCTGGGCAATGAGCTGGCCTATGGAGGAGCGGGTGAGGATGGCGGCCTCTACTGCGTCGATCGCGGTGCAGGTGGCGTTGCGTAGCTCGCTGTCAAGCATCGACATTTCGCCAAGCGATGCACCTGTTCGCACGACGGCTAGGCGCGAGACTTCAAGCAACGCTCTGGTGGGCTGGCCGGCTGCATCGTGATGCATGATGCGCTTGGTCACATCCACCGTGCCTTGCAAGACGAGCAGCATCCAATCGCCACTCTCGCCTTCTTCAATCAGCACTTGGCCGGGCGCAGCACTGACTCTGCGCATGGCTTGGCCGAGGATGCCCAGCTCTTCAAGTTTGAAATCTTCAAGCAAGCTGGCGCTTTGGCGCAGCGCATCAGCCTGCGCTTGCAGCGCGGCTTGTGCATCACCCAAATCTTGAAAACCGCGCTGGGCCAAAGCAGCGGGCAAGTTGCTGTTTGTATCTTTAACGAGCAATCTGCTAGCTTCAGCGTCATTCAGCAAGCTGCTCGCATATGCGGCAGCTGACGCGCCATTGGCAGGCGCGGGGCTCATTTGATCTGCGTGGCAACCCACGAGGCCAGTTGGCTCACGGCGTCGTCTGTGGCAGCGGTGAGCGCATTTACGCCGCCTGCGGCATTTTGGCTGGGCGCGACTGCGCGGGCGAGTAGGCTGGTTTGCGCGGTGAGCTGATCATTTTTCAAAAGGCTGGCGCGCAGGCGCACGAGGCCAAAGCTTTTGTCCGGGCTGTCAAACACATGGCTGAATTCATCGAGCTCTACACGCAGCACCCAAGGCGCAATGCCCTCAGCAGTGAGCACCGGGCCTTGGCGTGCCAAGGCATCGCGCAGCCGAGCGCGCACAAGCTGCGCCGGCGGCACGCTCCAGCGCGCCCCGGCATACGGAAGCAATTGCTGCGCATTGCTGTATTGCAGGCGGTAGAGCAAGGCGGGGCTGTCGAGGCTGCCGCCTGCTTCGATCTCGGGCAGCGCGATGGTTTGGCTGCGCACGGCGGTCGCTGCGGCCTGCGCACTCAGCACCGCGCCGAAGTCATAGATGGCTTTGGGCGCTGGAGGCTGGGGCGTGGCGCAGGCGGCCAGCAACAGGGGCGCAAACAACAGCGACGCGAGCCGCAGCGGCAAGCGTCGCACAAACCGCACCCACTGATGCATCAAGCTATTTTTAAGAGCTTTTTGCCCTGTAGCCGGCATAGAATATGCGCGGAGTGCTATTAATTTAATAGTATATGGTGAATACATCATATGCTCCGTCCTACTTTGCTGGAGCCGCAAAACCGCGCTCACCGGGGCCGGGAGGCACGGCGGCGTTGCCAAAAATCAGGCTTTGCGGGTTGTCGCCCAGCTCTTTGACAACACGATCCGTGGCGCGGGCAGCGCGGGCGGCATCATCGGCCATGCGGGTGGCGCGGGGCAAAGTATTGGCTGTCAGCGCTTGTGCGCTCTGGCCAATGGCTTGGGCGGCGGTGTTGGCGCTGGCCAGGCCATCATTGACGCGATCAAGCGTGCCGCCTTTTTCCGCTACACGCTGGGTAACGCTGTTCAAAGTGTTCACCGCTTTAGCAGTTTCTTGCGCGGTTTTGTTGAGCTCGCCGGCAGTATTTTGCAAGGCTTGCATGGTGCCACGCGTGTCGCGCACGAGAGCAGGAATATCGGTGCGTTCGGGGCCGAATTGGGCATCTAAGATTTTTTGCATCGCTGTGACTTGCAGCGAGAAATTGCTTGCACTGCTTCCCACGGCTTGCACGCTGCTCACCAAGGCTTTTTGATTTTCAGGTGCAAGCAGTTGGTTGATGCGCTTGGTGGTCTCCTCGATCTGAATCAAAATATTTGTGCCTTGATCGGAGAGCTTGGAAAGCAGGCTGGGCCTTAACTCAATGCGCGGCGCGGTGCTGGCCGAAAGATCGAGCAGCTCGTTGGATTGCCCGCCATCATCGAGCTGCACATAGGCAAGACCAGTGACGCCTTGGTAGCCGAGCACGGCATAGGTGGATTTGGTGATCGGCGTGCCTTGATCCACTGCCAAACGCACCAATACATTGCCGCGCACCTTGGGATCAAACGCAATGGAATCGACCTTGCCCACTGCAATGCCCCGGTAGCGCACCGGCGCTTGCACCGACAGCCCCGTCACCGATTCGCGGGTGGAAAACTCCAGCGCATCGCGAATGCGCGTGTCGCGCATCAGCCAAGCGGCCAGCGCCACGAGCAGCGCAGTGACCAAGATGACGAATGCGCCTGCGGCTAGCGCATGAGATTTGTTTTCCATAACTTAAAACTTTCTACACAGCAAAAGGATACTCCCGAAGCAACTCCATCGCTCGCTGCCCGCGCTCGCCTAAGAAAAATTCTTGGATGAACGGATGAGGAAACGCGATCACATCTTTGGGCGGCAGCTTCACGATAACTTTTTGCTGCGCTAATACGGCCACGCTGGTGGACAGCTCATACAGCGTATCTAAATCATGCGTCACCATCACAACAGTTAAGCCCAACTCTTTATGCAGGCTGCGCAGCAAGGCGCAAAAGCCATCGGAGCTCTCGGGATCAAGGCCGGCTGTGGGCTCATCGAGCAGCAGCAAAGGCGGATCCATGATCAAGGCGCGAGCCAGTGCCACGCGTTTGATCATGCCGCCGGAGAGATCGGAGGGCATTTTGTGCGCATGCTGCACAGGCAGGCCGACCATTTGCAGCTTCACGAGCGCCGCATCCTCAATCAAATCTGGTGGTAATGTGCCGAGCTCGCGCAGCGGGAAAGCGATATTGTCCAAAACGCTAAAAGCAGAAAACAGCGCGCCATGCTGAAACAGCATGCCCACGCGGCTGGCCGCGCCCGCAGCGCTGAGTTGCGACGCCGGCGCGCCGAGCACGCTCACCTGACCTTTGGCTGGCGTCTCCAGCCCCAACATTTGCCGCAGCAGCACGGTTTTGCCCGAGCCTGATCCACCCACCAGCGAGACCATTTCACCGCGCTCGATCACCAAATTCAAATCTTTGTGAATCACAAATTCTGCCTCGGGCGTGCGAAACACCGTCCACAGGCCGGAAATCTCCACCACATGGGCAGCTTCCATGCGGGAGGCGGAGAGGTCAGAGATCAGTGCCATATCTAAAGCCCCACATCTTTGAACACGATGGCAAACACCGCATTGACCAAAATCACCACCGTGATTGAGGTGACCACCGATGCGGTGGTGCCTTGGCCTAGGCTTTCAGTGTTGGGCTTAACGCGCAGGCCGTAGTGGCAGCCGATCAGCGCAATCAAAATACCGAACACCACCGATTTACTCATGGCTAATGTTAAATTCGCAGGATCAACCGCAGCAGGCAGTGCGTTGATAAAAAACTGGGGCGAGATATTGAGCGAAATATCAGCGGCCAGCATGCCGCCCAGCAGCGCCGCCAATGTGGTCCAGACGCTGATCAACGGCATCGCAATGGCGAGCGCAATCGCGCGCGGCATCACGAGGCGAAAACCATGCGGGATGCCCATCACGCGCATGGCGTCCAGCTCTTCCGTGACGCGCATCACACCGATTTGCGCCGTAATCGCCGAGCCCGAGCGCCCAGCAATCAAAATCGCGGCCAGCATCGGCCCGAGCTCGCGCACGAGGCTCACGCCCAATAAATTCACGATAAAAGAATCGGCACCAAACTGGCGCAGCTGCTGAGCAGACAAATAGGCCAGCACCACGCCAATCAAAAAACCCACCAGCGCCGTGATCGGCAGCGCCGTTGCGCCAATCGCATACAGATGGCCCGAAACATCGCGCCATGGCCCGCTGCGCGGCGCGCGCGAAAGGCGCAGTAAATCAATGAAAAGCTGGCCCACCAGCCGGGTGAAGCCCCGCAGATGCGAGATCACCGTGAGGATGATCTCGCCCAAACTCAGGAAGCGCTGCATCAGTGTGGGGCGGTGCATCACGTGTTTGCTGGCAGACAGCAGCGCCACGCGCTCAAGCACGGTGCGCTGCGTGGGCATCATGTCAATCTTGGCGGGCCAAGCGCGGCCCCAATGATTCCACAGCAATTGCGCACCAATGTGATCCAGCCGCTCAATCAGGCGCAGATCCCAGTGCAGATCCCGTTGTAGATTGTTTTGCTCTGCGCCATTGTGCTGCGCCAAGCTGGTTTGCAGCTGCGCAAATTGGCCGCTGTCTGCCAATTGCGCAGCCGTCCAGCGGCCTAAGGCAAGCAGCCGCGCCCCAGCGGAGCCGGGCAAGGCCTGCATTTCAAGGCGGGGGGCAGCTTGTGTCATCGAGACTTAGATGGTAGCCCGAGCGGGCACTTTTTTTACAGTTGACGCTGCCGCCTAGGGCCAGCTGCCTCGAATGAGGCAGGCACGAGATGCCATTATGTGGCGCGAGCGCATCAATTCCAGACTTTCGTCAGGGCTTGTCGTGCCGCCGCGATCACAGCTGTGCCCTGCGTCGAAGCCGCTGAGATGAAACACAAGCAGCACGCCAATTGCACGCGATCAGCCACCACCAAGCCGCGTGATTGCGCCTCGCGCAGCGCAATGGATTCCCGCGCCAAGCTCAGGCCCACGCCCGAGCGCACCAAATCGAGCATAGAAGCTTCTTGATCTACCAACGCCGCGCGCCTGAGCTGCACGCCCAGCGGTTGCATCACCGATTGCAGCAGCCGGTGATGGGCTGAGGCGGGTGGCGTGATGATCCACGGCAACTGCGCCAAAGACAGCCAATCTTTGCCCAGCACTTGCGGCCCCCAGCCAGCCGGCGCGATCACGCGATAGTTGAAATGCGCCAACACAGTTACTATTAAATCAATAGCACTCTGCGTATATTCCATGCCGGCTACTGCCATGTTTCCCTCGTAAAAATAGGGGTTGGGGCTGGTTTGAGGCCTTTTTGCTTGTTGGTGCAAAATGGCCAGCTCTTGCGGCATGGCCAGATAAAAGCCGCCATCGAGCTCGCCACGCTGCACACGCACGAGCACATCGCCGCTCATATGCTGGGACAGCTCCGTCTCGAGCTGTGGCGCGGCCTCCACCAGCTCTTTGAGAAATGCGCCCAAGCGGGTGAACTCAGGATCGAGGATCGTGCCAATACGCAGACAGCCGCGCACATCCACTTGCAAGCTGCTGGCTGATTGGTTGAAATCTTGCAGTGCGGAAAGCACTTTTTCAGCTTGCGGCACAAGCACCGCGCCATCGCGCGTGAGCGCCAAGCCGCGCCCCGCTCTCGAAAAAAGTGCCAGCCCCAAGCGCTCTTGCATGGCTTTGAGTTGCAGGCTCACTGCAGGCTGGCTCAAATGCAAGCTGCGTGCCGCGTGCGACACGCTGCCCAAGCGAGCCACGGCGACAAAGGCTTTCAGGTTGAGTAAATCGACTTGATGCATAAGCATCACTTATATATTAATTTTGGAATTTCATTGGACGAAGCGAAATTTCATCGCCACAATCTCACTCGACGTTAAGGAGAATCATGAGCATAACGAATATTGGGCACAGCATCGGCGGCGAGCTTATTGCTGGCACATCTGACCGCAGCCAGCGTGTTTTTAACCCCGCCACAGGGGCTGTCACAGGCCACGTGGCGCTGGCCAATAGCGCAGAAGTGGCGCAAGCGGTAGCCGCTGCGCAGGCCGCGTTTCCCGCGTGGGCCGATGCGCCGCCATTGAAGCGCGCACGCGTGATGTTTAAATTCCTCGAATTGTTCAATCTGCATAAAGACGATTTGGCGCGGATGATCACGGCCGAACATGGCAAAGTGTTTACCGATGCGCAAGGCGAGGTCACACGCGGTATCGAGATTGTGGAATTTGCCACCGGCATCCCGCAATTGCTCAAAGGCGATTACACCGAGCAAGTCGGCACAGGCATTGACAACTGGACGATGCGCCAGCCGCTGGGCGTGGTCTGCGGCATCACGCCGTTTAACTTCCCTGTGATGGTGCCGATGTGGATGTTTCCAGTGGCCATTGCAGCGGGAAATAGCTTTATTTTGAAGCCCAGCCCGATTGATCCAACGCCGTCGCTTTTCATGGCCGAGTTGCTTAAAAAAGCGGGGCTGCCCGATGGCGTTTTTAACGTCGTGCAGGGCGATAAAGAAGCGGTGGATGCGTTGCTCGTGCACCCGCAAGTCAAAGCTATTAGCTTTGTGGGCTCAACGCCGATTGCCAATTACATCTACGAAACGGGTGCAAGGCACGGAAAGCGTGTTCAGGCCTTAGGAGGCGCGAAAAATCACATGATCGTGATGCCCGATGCGGATATGGATCAAGTCGTTGATGCGCTGATTGGCAGCGCGTATGGCTCAGCTGGCGAGCGTTGCATGGCGATCTCAGTCGCTGTGCTGGTGGGCGATGTGGCGGACCGCATCATGCCGGCGCTGATTGAACGCACAAAAGCCCTCAAGATCAAAAACGGCACGCAACTGGACGCAGAGATGGGCCCGATCGTGACGAAGGCCGCGCATGATCGCATCACGGGCTACATCGCTGCGGGCGGACAAGAGGGCGCGAAGTTACTTGTCGATGGGCGCTCGTTCAAGACTGCCGAAGCAGGTTGCACCGATGGCTTCTGGCTCGGCGGCACGCTCTTCGATCACGTGCAACCCCATCACAAAATCTACAAAGAAGAAATCTTCGGCCCCGTGCTCTCCTGCGTGCGCGTGAAGGATTTTGCGCAAGCTGTCGATTTGGTCAATGCCCACGAATTCGCCAACGGCGTGAGCTGCTTCACCCGCGATGGTGGCACAGCCCGTGAATTCGCCCGCCGCATTGAAGTCGGTATGGTCGGCGTGAATGTCCCCATTCCCGTGCCCATGGCTTGGCACGGCTTCGGTGGCTGGAAGCGCTCGCTGTTTGGCGATATGCATGCTTATGGCGAAGAAGGCGTGCGCTTTTACACGCGCCAAAAATCCATCATGCAGCGCTGGCCAGACAGCATCGGCAAAGGCGCAGAGTTTGTGATGCCAACAAGTAAATAACGAATGACGACACCCCCTATGTCGCCTAGCGGCTCCTTCCCCCAAGGGGAACACCGCTGGTGGACTGGCAAAGCCAGACCATCAGCGGTGGCTTGAAACATGGTTGGTGATATATTTGTATCACTTTAGGAGAATCTCATGAATACGGCTACTTTGAGAAATTGGGGCGGATCGGTGGCCTTACCCATCCCACGAAACCTGCTCGCCATGCTCAGCTTAGAGGCTGGCAAAGAAGTGGATATGGATGTGCAAGACGGCAAGATCATTATTCAAGCTGCTAAGCCGAAATACACCATGGAGCAGCTTGTGAAAGAACATAAAGCGCTCAAACTTCCCAAAGACACAGCTTGGCTCGACTTTGACGACCTGCCTTCGGAGCGTGTCTGATGGCCTCCTCACGCGCTCGCCCGCAACGCGGCGACATCTGGCTGTGCGATCTCAATCCTGTGCGCGGGCGTGAGCAAGCTGGCACGCGCCCTGTCTTTGTGCTTTCTGCGGCAGACGACACGCTCAGCATCGTCTTGCCTATCAGTCAAGGCATTACCTTGGCACGCAGCACAGGCTTTGCCGTCTCACTCACCGGCACTGGTATGGACACGCAAGGCGTGATCATCTGCAACCAACCGCGCACCGTTTCCTTGAAAGAGCGTAACGGCAAACGCATTGAGCAAGCGCCAGATTTCATCGTGGATGAAGTGCTGGCGCGAATCGCACCTTTGGTCACGTGATGCACTAACATGAGCAACGTCACTTTCGACTACATCATCATCGGCGCAGGCACGGCGGGCTGCTTGCTGGCCAATCGCTTGAGCGCAGATCAAACCAAGACCGTCTTGCTGATTGAAGCCGGGCAGGCAGACAACTATCATTGGATTCACATCCCCGTAGGCTATCTCTATTGCATCGGCAATCCACGTACCGATTGGTTGTATCAAACCGAAAAAGATGCGGGCTTAAATGGGCGCAGTTTGCGTTATCCGCGTGGCAAGGTGTTGGGTGGCTGCAGTTCCATCAATGGCATGATTTACATGCGCGGCCAAGCGCGGGATTACGACAGTTGGGCGGCAGCTACTGGAGATGAAGATTGGAGCTGGGAGAGCAGCTTGCCTGATTTCATGGCGCATGAAGATCACTATAAATTAGAT
This sequence comes from Variovorax sp., assembly GCA_043755865.1. Lineage (GTDB taxonomy): Bacteria > Pseudomonadota > Gammaproteobacteria > Burkholderiales > Burkholderiaceae_C > JANMDU01. The sequence continues at coordinate 30,679 of JAYUSD010000186.1, forward strand.
AGCATTCGGCGCAGTATTCATGCCGGCAAAGCACCTGAAACGCTTGAAAAATTCGCACAAAAACATGGCCATGCTTATAACACGGGCGCTGGCAAAAGCACAGGTGAATGGCGCGTTGAAAAGCAACGACTGAACTGGCAGATTTTGGATGCCTTTTCGCAAGCAGCGCAGCAAGCCGGTATCCCCGCAACCGAGGATTTCAACACCGGCGATAACGAAGGTGTGGGTTATTTTGAAGTGAATCAAAAAAGCGGTTTCCGGTGGAATACAGCGAAAGCTTTTCTGCGCCCCACGTGCTACAACCGCGCCAATTTTCAAATGTGGACAGGTGCTCAAGTTGCCACGCTCATGCTGGAAACGCTTGCCAACGGCTCACAGCGCTGCACCGGCGTGCAAGTGTGGACGGGCAAGGAGATGATCACAGCCAATGCGAGCGGCGAAGTGATCCTGAGCGCAGGTGCCATTGGCAGCCCGCAGATTTTGCAGCTCTCGGGCATTGGTGATGCAACGGCGTTGCAAGCGCTTGGCATCACGCCGCAAGCGGATTTGAAAGGCGTGGGCGCCAATCTGCAAGACCATTTGCAAATCCGCGCGGTGTACAAAATCCAAGGCGCCAAAACGCTCAACACCATGGCCCATTCGCTGTGGGGCAAAGCGATGATTGGCTTGGAATATGCGCTGCGCCGCAGCGGGCCGATGAGCATGGCGCCCAGCCAATTGGGCGCTTTTACGCGTTCTTCGCCCGATCAACCGCACGCGAATTTGCAATACCACGTTCAGCCATTGAGCCTAGATGCCTTTGGCGAGCCGCTTCACCACTTCCCTGCGTTTACCGCCAGCGTTTGCAACTTAAATCCCACGAGTCGCGGCACGATTTCGCTGAAGACCCATCGCTTCGAAGATGCACCCGCGATTGCGCCCAATTACCTCAGCACCGAGGCGGATCGACAAGTGGCCGCTGACAGCCTGCGCGTGACGCGCCGCATCGCGGCGCAGCCGGCGCTGGCCAAATACCAGCCCGAAGAATTCAAGCCTGGCGTGCAATACCAAAGTGATGCGGATTTGGCCAAGCTGGCTGGCGACATTGCCACCACCATCTTTCATCCGGTAGGCACCGCCAAAATGGGGCGCGATGGTGATCACGCGGCCGTGGTGGATTCGCATTTGCGTGTGCGCGACGGGCGCGGCGGCATCATCGCGGGCTTGCGCGTGGTGGATGCCAGCGTGATGCCCAGCATCACCAGCGGCAACACCAACAGCCCAGTGCTGATGATTGCCGAAAAAGCGGCGCGCTGGATTTCTCGTGGCATTTGAATGGCTGGAGAGCCGATGGCAAAGAGATGGTGAGGCTGTGATGAGGAGGCAGCGAATCATGAATGAGCCGAAGGCGCAAAGCGCGCCGAGGGAAAATCCGGATTCACAGCGCCGGGCATTCACCTTACATTTACCTCACTCTGTCTGCGCAAGCGGGCACGAGGGCTTGAGGAGACTAAAAAGGTAGATTCTGCGCCGGCGCTCCCGGGCAGCTACACATTGCAAAAAGCCAGCCTACCCGGCTGGCTTTTTTGTTTTCTGAAGCGCAGGTGTTTATTTCAAATCAGCAGCTTCAAGTGCGACGGTTTTGCGCGAATATGCATCCACAATCGCCGCCCGTGATTTGAATGCACGCGCGCTCAGCGCGAGTTCTGCGGCCTCGTGCAACACATCTTGCGCCAGAGAAAAGCTGTCAAACACGCCCATTTGTGTACTGTCGCGCTGCGCCGCGCGCCCGGTGGCTTGACGCCCTGGCGAAATCCGCGCCACACCCACGCCCACATCTGCGCGGAACTCCCCTGGGCTGCTGCTGTACGGATTAAGCAAAAACGGCCGGCGCACGGCCACCGCCAATCGCAATCCCAGTGTGCGCAATACGCTTGGACGCTGCACATTACCCAGCACCACCACAAAACTGTTGTCACTGTAGCGCCCCACTGCTGAGGCCGACGACCCACTGGCATGGCGCACGCGCGCTGCCAAGCTGTAGATCACTTGCTCCACACCATTGTTGCCAAATTCTTGGTGCAGTTGCGCACTGTTGGTCAACTCTACGCAAATCACAGCCATGTCTTTTCGATTGCGCCGCGCGCGCGCCACCGATTCATCGACTTTGCGAATCAGGGCAGCGCCCGTCCACAACTGAGTCAGGAGATCTCGGTCTCGGCTCATCGAAAGCGCACGCCGCATGCGCAGATATTCTGCGTGGCGGCGTTTGAGCGTATGGCAAGAAATCACCACAAACAATGCCGCACACAACGCCGTGCCCGCTTGTAGATTCACCGCATGGGAGATCAGTCCTAAACGGGTGGCAAACAAACCCGTAACAGCAAACACCATGGCTGCGCAGGCAATCGTCATCGCCAGTGCAAAAGCATCGCCTAGCAGCCAAGCGCGCAAGCACAACCAAAAAGACACCACTGCGCAGGCGATCACAGCCAGTGCAAGCCACTCTAAGCTGCGCTGATGCGGCCAAGCCAGCCAAAGCACTTGAGCCGCAGTGACGAAGACGATCCCCAACATGCCCCGATCAATCAGTGCATCGCGCGATTGCGCCCTGAGAAAACGGCGCAAGCCAAAGGAAGAGACCGCCGCCGCGCAGCTGGCGCTAAGCACCAGCTGCGCATGATGCCAAGCGGGTTGCAGCTTTGGGAAAAAATGGGCAGACAGGCCACTGGCCACGATCACAAAGCTGCCCGCGATCAAAACGAAGACCATGGTTTGCAGGCCGTGAGTACTGCGGTTGTAGACGGCATAGAAAGCTGAAAGCGCGGCGTATGAGAGATAAATGCCCACCGATGCGCTCCATAGAGCAATTTCTATGTTGCTCAAAGCTCACACTCCCGAGCCAGCCGCGCCGCGCTTATGCGCATGGCCGGGCAGATCACAGCATGCGCGCGGAATTTAGGCGGCTTTAACATGGCGTGCCAAAGTTCAGTCGCGCCGCGCTCGGTGGGACGACCGTCTCATGCATTGCGCAGCAGCTGTTCATTGGAGCAATCAAACGGCTCGCCAACACGCATCTACTCAATTTCAGGGTAAAAATGCTCATTAGCCGGCATAAGTATTCAATAGTATGCTATTAAATCAGGAGCGCTTGATTTGCGTACTTGAAGGTATCACACGTTAAACAAGAAATTCAACACATCGCCATCTTTGACGATGTATTCTTTGCCCTCGGCGCGCATCTTGCCCGCCTCTTTTGCGCCTTGCTCGCCTTTGAAGGCGATGTAGTCATCAAAGGCAATAGTTTGCGCTCGGATGAAGCCGCGCTCGAAATCGGTGTGGATGACGCCAGCGGCTTGTGGGCCGGTGGCGCCAATGGGCACCGTCCAAGCGCGCACTTCTTTCTCACCAGCGGTGAAGTAGGTTTGCAAGCCCAGAAGCGTAAATCCTGCGCGGATCAGGCGGTTCAGGCCCGGCTCGCTTTGGCCAATGTCAGCCAAGAAATCAGTTTTGTCTGCGTCGCTCATATCGGCCAGCTCGGCTTCAATCTTGGCGCAAATCGCCACCACAGGCGCGTTTTGCCCTTTGGCATATTCTTCCAGCTTGGTCAAAAACGGATTATTGACAAACCCATCCTCTGCCACATTGCCCACAAACATCGCCGGCTTGGCCGTGATTAAACACAGCGGCTTGAGCGTGACGTGTTCGTCTTTGGAGAAATCAATGCCGCGCACTGGTTTGCCTTGATCCAACGCTGCAAGGCATTTCTCCAACACGGCAACCAATTTAATGGCCTCTTTGTCAGTGCCCGTCTTTGCTATTTTGGTGTAACGCTGCAAGCTTTTCTCCACCGTCGCCAGATCGGCTAAACACAACTCCGTCTGGATCACTTCAATGTCGGAGATCGGATCAATCTTGCCTGCCACATGAATCACATTGGGGTCTTCAAAGCAGCGCACGACATTGACAATCGCGTCGGTCTCGCGGATGTGCGACAGAAATTTATTGCCCAAACCCTCGCCTTGTGAGGCGCCAGCAACCAATCCAGCGATGTCGACAAATTCCACAATCGCAGGCACGATTTTCTCAGGGCTCACGATGGCGGCGAGCTGCATCAAGCGCGAATCAGGCAGCTCTACCATGCCCACGTTGGGTTCAATGGTGCAAAACGGATAGTTTTCTGCGGCAATCCCTGCCTTGGTCAAGGCGTTAAATAGTGTAGATTTACCTACATTCGGTAAACCCACAATTCCACATTTCAAACTCATGATTCGTTTCCTCGCGCTGATCTTGGCGCTGTTTTCTGGCAAAGCGCTCAAGTGTATGCGATTGAGCGGCCTCACCGCTGTAGCGTGCTGGCTCATGCTGGCTGCCAGCTCGGTGCGCGCCGACTTGTCGACCGCTGTAGCGATCGCTGATTCTGACCGCAGCCAAATCAGCGCTACAGCGCATTTCTGGCACGAAAAACCCGGCATTGCTACGATTGAGCAAGCCTCGACAATCAGTGCCGCGACTCGCTACATGCCCTTGGCGGATGAGGCGATGTTTGATCTCAAGCCGCAAGATCGACTGTGGGTCAGGCTCGATATCGAGCGCAAAAGCGCAGCGCTGGATCACACGGTGTTTTGGATTCCTTTGCCGGTGATTGATTCAGTGACGCTATATCAACAAAGCGCTGACGGCAAATGGCAAGCTTTGCGCGCAGGTGATCGGATTGCGGTGGCGGCTTGGCCTGAGCCGGGGCGCTACCCGCGTTTTCATCTTGAGCTGCCAGCGGGAAAAACCAGCATTTATTTGCAAGTACAAGGCAACACACCGCTGAGCTTGCCGCTTCATTTGGGCACTGAAGTGCAGGCGCAGGCGGTTGACCGTGAAGGCTTCCTCGGCATGGGAGTTATCGTGGGCTTGTTGCTCACACTGGTGATGATGTGCATGGTCACGGCCTACACCTACAAAGATCGCCTGTATCTGTTTTATGGCCTGTACATGGTCGTCATGATTTTGGCGGTGGGTTCGTACACTGGCTTGTCCGCTTATCTGCTTTGGAACCAAAGTCCATTATGGGCTGATTTGGCGCAGGGTTGTTTATTGATGGTCAGTGCGGGAGGCGCGCTGTATTTCATTGAAGCCATCCTCGGTGGCCGGCAATTTGCGCGTACGCTCTCGCGGTTGTTGCTTGGCCTCGGCGCACTCGCCTTGCCATTGGCGCTGTTGTATTGTTTTGTGCCGCGCTCGACCGGTGTGATTATCTTGGGTGTGTACATGATTTTGATCACCTCGATTGGCCTGAGCTTGGCATCGCGGGCTTGGCGGCGCGGTGATCAGGTGGGTAAATGGGTCTGTTTTGCGTACGCGCCATTGGCGGTGGCTGTCCTGTTGGCACTGGCGCGAGCCTACGGTTGGATCGGCGTGTCGTGGGTGGCGCAATACAGTGTCGTGGTAGCGCTGTTGCTCGAGGCCCCCATGATGATGGTCGCGCTGCATGTGCGCTCAAGACAACGTCATGAGATCAACACCCGCGAACTTGCCATGACGACGCAAGATGCGCTGACTGGCTTGCTCACGGAGCATATCTTTGACGACCGCGTGCGCCAAACGCTGGCTCGCTCTATTAAGCGCCGCGAAGATGCAGCGATCGTGTTGATTTCTTTGGTCAATCATCAAAGTATTGCGAATGCGCATGGCCTGCCCGTGGCTGAGCAAAGTGTGCTGCGTGCGGTGATCAAGCTGCGCAAGGTGTTGCGTGATGTAGAGACGGTCGCACGGGTAGGCACATCTCATTTTGGTTTGATTTTGGAAGGCGCAACTCACCGAAGCCGCATCACTGAAGTCGGCGCACGCCTGATCGCTCAAGGCTTGATGCCCTTGCCCGGCTTGGTGCCCGAAGTTACTTTGCAATTTCATTTGGCGGCCGTGGTGTTGCGCGATATGCCCAATGTGGAGCGCGATATGAAGGCCAGTCTCTTGGGCTTGCTGCGAGGCATGTCGCCGCGCACGCGCCGCCCCATTCGTTTTTTAGAGGCCACCACTACAGGCGGCACGCCGCTTGCGCCGATACCCAGCGGCCCGATGACTGCGGTGGATGTGTTGACCGATGTGGTCACGGCTGCGCAGCGTCGGCCGGCAGCAGCTGTCAGCCAAGCCGCAGACGTTGATTCGTCGGGCAGCAGTTGGAAGTCCACAGGGCAATCCGCCTCATCTTTGCCTAGTACCGATTCAGTTCAAAAAAGCGCCAAAACCTCAGTCTAAAAGCGCAGCATGCCTCGCGCTGTTTGCCCCACGGCCAAGTGCAAATCAAACGGCTCATCATCTGGCCGCACCACCATAACGTTCATGCCAAATGTGATCGCGCCGTCTAGTCGCGCGTCTTGCCGGTAGGTTTGCAGCATCTGGCTTACCTCGGGGCTGGTCTGGCCGGTTTGAGGGTTCACATCAGGAATCGGGCAGCGAGGGCAGGGCTTGACGAGCGCCAGCGTGATGTCGAAGTCTCCGCCCGAGATGATGAGTTCATCCGTCCGGTCTTCATCATGCGCCTGCAAACCCGAAAGCACGATATTGGGCCGAAATCGTTCGATGCCCACAGCGGCATGCCCAGCCGCAAAAAGCCGCGCATTGAGCTCCTGTAATGAAGCCTCGCTGATCACCAGCACCGGGAAGCCGTCGGAAAATTGGTTCAAGGCCTGCGCGCCTTTGGTCCATTTCTTGTTTGACATTCGCTGCTCAGCCGGGTCAAAGCGAACCAAACGCAGTTTCATTGCGGCCAAATGAGCGGGGCGCTCCTGCATCAGAAAATCCGTAAACCACTGCGCAGCCACGTCACCCATGTCAAAAGCGGCGCATTTGTCGTCCCACACTTGCACTTTGCAAGGTTTTTCCACGGCATCGAGCGCGATATGCAGAGCCAGCATGCCCGGGGCGCGCAGCACCATTTCAAATTGCTTGAGGTGCGGCGCAATCAGGGCCATGCGGGGCAATTCACGCTGGGTCATAAACTCGCCCGTCTCATCCACCACCATCCAAGCGCGGTCAAATTCCAGCCCGGTTTCAATCAAGAGCGATTCTTTCAATTCCACGCCCGCGCAAGATTTGATGGGGTAGACAAACAGGCGGCTCACGGTGGCTTGGAGGTCAAAGTCGGTCATGATGCAATTGGGTAGCGGGTTGGATCGACGGGCAATCGGGCGATATGTTCGCTGATATTGTGCCGCCTTCTACAATCAATGCGTGAAAAATGAAATTTGTATTCGAGGCGCAGGCATCGTCGGCCAAGTGCTGGCTTTGCTGCTGGCGCGCGAGCGCATCGGCGTGAACTTGATCCAAGGCGTGTCGCGCACACGGCCAGATTTACGCAGTTTTGCACTCAACGCGGCTTCGCGCCAAACGTTGATCGATTTGCGCGTTTGGCCAGATCAGCCCGGCCAAGCCACACCCATACAGCACATGCAAGTGTTTGGCGACACTGTGGGCGAGATTCATTTTGAGGCGAGCGATCAGCCCTTGGCTTGGATTGTGGATGCCGCCATGTTGCAAGAGCGTTTGATCGCAGCCATCAGTTTTGCGCCAGAAATCAAGCTGCTAATCAGCGAGATTCAACCGCCGCCGGCTCAACTCACCATCATTTGCGAAGGCCGAGTTAGCCAAACCCGAGAAGCCACGGGCGCATCTTTTGAGCAATTTGACTACGCGCAAAGCGCCATCGCAGCGCATATTGTTTGCCAGAAGCCGCATCAATCCACCGCCTGGCAATGGATGCAAACCGGGCAGATATGCGCCTTTCTGCCGCGCGGGGATAGCACCCACGGGAACTCTGTCTCACTGGTGTGGTCAGTCGACCAAGATCGAGCCAATCAATTGATTAACATGCCACGCGATGCGTTTGTCCAAGAGTTGAGCCTAGCCACACGCGGCCATTTAGGCCAGTTGCACTTGGCCGAGCCACTCAATGGCTCGCCAGCTGATGCCTTGGCCAGTTGGCCTTTGGTGCTCGCACAAACGCAGCAATGGTGCGGGCACTCTGATTGGGGTACGTGGGTCTTGGTGGGCGACGCGGCGCATGCGGTGCATCCGCTGGCAGGGCAGGGCTTGAATTTGGGAATAGCAGATGCAGCACATTTGGCGCGCGCCTTGGCAGCGAGGCCGTATTTCCGCAGCGTCTGTGATATGAAGTTGCTTCGCAGCTATGAGCGCCAGCGCAAGGGCGAAGCAGCTATGCTCCGTTTGGCCACGGATGGTTTGCAGCGTATGTTTGCCAGCGATGACGCGCGCGTATTGAGTCTTCGCAACTGGGGCATGCAAGGTTTTCAGTCAGCTTCGCCTCTCAAAGCTTGGCTGATGCGGCGCGCCTCGGGGCAGTACTGAGAAATGCATTGCGGTATATTTGTAGGCAACGAATGAAAGTTTTTATGAAGTTAAACACCCTGTCAATCGCTATTAAATCAATAGCACTCAGCACAGTATTTATGACGGCAAACGTCGCTTTCTCTCAATCTGGCGGCATACTGCCGGCGGCGCAAGAAGCCGCGCTACGCAAAACCTTGGCTGAACGCTTGCCTAATTTGCCCAAGATTGATGAAATCACGCGCTCGGCTATGCCCGGCGTACTTGAAGTGCGTATCAATGGGCTTGATATTGTTTATACCGATGTCGAAGGCAATTTCTTGATCCAAGGCAACATCATTGACACCAAAGGCCGTCGCAACCTCACTGAAGAGCGCATTGAAAAGCTTTCCGTCGTGGATTTCGATAGCTTGCCCTTCAAAGACGCCTTTACCATCGTGCGCGGCAATGGCAAACGTAAGGTTGCCGTGTTCGAAGATCCCAATTGCGGCTATTGCAAGCGCTTTGAGCGCGATATGCAAAAAATTGACAACGTCACGTTCTACATGTTCCTCTATCCAATTCTTGGCGCCGACTCCACTGCCAAGTCGCAAAACATTTGGTGCAATAAAGACAAGCCAAAGGCATGGCTTGATTGGATGGTGAGAGACACCTCCCCCGCGATAGCGAGCTGCGATACCACTGCCCTACAGCGCAACGTCGAATTTGGAAAAAAATACCGAATCACAGGAACGCCAACGCTGATATTTGCAGACGGCTCGCGAGTGCCAGGCGCAATTCCTGCCGCGCAGGTTGAAAAATTTTTAGCTGAAGCCAAATAAGCCAAGCAATCGACGGAAACTTGTCCGCGAAGCGATTTCCGTTGTATACTAGTCGGCTCTGCTGATGAAAAAGATTAAGGGTTTACCCGAAATTTACTTGGTTTGGTTTGATCGCGAAGCGACTAAATTGCAAATCAAGTTTATCAAAAGAAAATCTCGAATTTGACGAAAACATGTTTTCCGGTATATAATTCGAGGCTCTGCTGAAAACGCAGCGATTGAGCTCTTACAGAGTAAGTCGCTAAGAAAAAAGTAGGAAAATTTTGACAGACTTGACGAATCAACGAAAAGTGTGTCATAATTCAAGGCTTCGCTGATCGCAGTGAAGAAAACGAAAAAAGAAGCAATTCTGTTTCGTTGTTACTTAAAAAATTACAGCCGATAAGCGTGGGTGTTTGAAGGCAATTGCCAAAAACGTCAGAGTCGAAAGACCGAGACACAAACACTCATGAGAAATTGAATGAAGTTTATCTTCTTCAATTCCGATTGAGTAACAAGATCAAACTATAGAGTTTGATCCTGGCTCAGATTGAACGCTGGCGGCATGCTTTACACATGCAAGTCGAACGGTAGAGTAGCAATACTTGAGAGTGGCGAACGGGTGAGTAATGCATCGGAACATGCCTATTTGTGGGGGATAGCCCGGCGAAAGCCGGATTAATACCGCATACGATCTACGGATGAAAGCTGGGGACCGCAAGGCCTAGCGCAAATAGAGTGGCCGATGTCAGATTAGCTAGTTGGTGGGGTAAAGGCCCACCAAGGCAACGATCTGTAGCTGGTTTGAGAGAACGACCAGCCACACTGGGACTGAGACACGGCCCAGACTCCTACGGGAGGCAGCAGTGGGGAATTTTGGACAATG
>JAYUSD010000187.1:0-2948 GCA_043755865.1 Variovorax sp.
CCTTTGCATACCGACGCCTCCGTTAGCGCAGTGATGCCTTCCACATGTGCTTTTTCAAACTGCACGGGGATGCCGAAGCCAATCGAGGCCATGATGGTAGCTTTGTGCGCTGCGTCTACGCCTTCGATGTCGAAGGTCGGATCGGTTTCTGCGTAGCCCAAGCGCTGCGCTTCTTTGAGCACCACTGAAAAATCCAAGCCCTTGTCGCGCATCTCGCTCAAGATGAAATTCGTCGTGCCGTTGATGATGCCCGCGATCCACTGAATGCGATTGGCCGTGAGCCCTTCGCGCAGCGCTTTGATGATGGGAATGCCGCCGGCGACTGATGCTTCAAACATCACCATCACGCCCTTGGCCTGCGCCGCTGCAAAAATCTCGCCGCCATGCACAGCGAGCAATGCTTTATTCGCCGTGACGACATGCTTACCAGCGGCAATAGCTTCGAGCACCAGCGCCTTGGCAATGCCATAGCCGCCAATCAGCTCAATCACTACATCGATTTCAGGATTGGCGATTACGGCGCGCGCGTCGCTAACCACTTGAACGTTTGCTCGCGAACCATTGTTACCATCGCCCACGATGCTCTTTGCGCGAGAAGTATCCAAATCCGCCACCATCGTGATCTCAATCCCACGCCCTGCTCTGCGATGGATTTCATCAAAATTGCGCTGCAACACAGCGAATACGCCTGCGCCTACCGTGCCGATACCGAGAAGACCTACTTGGATGTTTTTCATGTGAATTTATAGAGAAAAGTGCCGATAGCCGGCATATGTTAAGCGCGGGCCGCTACTAATTTAATAGCAGCTGCTTTTGACGATGCAACCAAGTAATCTGTGCCATGCTTCTTGCGATAACTCTCAAAGAACTTTGCCAGCCGCGAAATGGCTTCGCGCAGATCATCTTCATGCGGCAAAAAGACGATGCGAAAATGATCAGGCGCGTTCCAGTTAAAACCCGTGCCTTGCACGAGCATCACGCGAGTTTCCTTGAGTACTTCAAGGAAGAATTGCCGATCATCTTCAATCGGATAAATCTTCGGATCGAGCTTGGGAAACATATACAGCGCAGCCTCGGGCTTGACGCAGCTCACGCCGGGGATGGCGGTGATCAGCTCATAGGCCAGATCGCGCTGGCGGCGCAGGCGGCCGCCCTCTTTCGTGAGATCGTGAATGCTCTGGTAGCCGCCAAGCGCGGTTTGAATCGCGTATTGGCCGGGCACATTCGAGCCAAGCTTCAAGTTGGCCAGCATATTCAGGCCTTCAATGAAATCGCCGGCGATGTGCTTGGGGCCAGAGAGAATCATCCAGCCTGCGCGATAGCCGCAGGAGCGATAGGCTTTGGAGAGGGAATTGAAGGTGAGCGTGAGCACGTCGGTGGAAAGCGAAGCGAGCGCGGTGTGCTTTGCGTCTTCGTACAGTACCTTGTCATACACCTCATCGGCTAACAACACCAGCTCATGCTCACGCGCGATAGCGACGATGCCTTTCAAAAGCTCGTCGCTGTACAAAGCGCCTGTCGGATTGTTGGGGTTGATGACGACGATGCCCTTCGTACGCGGCGTGATCTTGGCGCGAATGTCAGCGAGATTGGGCATCCAACCGTTGTCTTCATCGCACTGGTAATGCACGGGATGGCCGCCTGAGAGCGATGTAGCTGCCGTCCACAGCGGGTAATCGGGCGAAGGCACAAGCAGCTCATCGCCGTTATCCAGCAGCGCATTCGCCGCCATCACGATCAGCTCGCTTGCGCCATTGCCTAGGTAAATATCATCCAGCGTCACGCCAGCAATAGCTTGCTGCTGCGAATAATGCATCACTGCTTTGCGCGCTGCGAAGATGCCTTTGCTGTCCGAGTAGCCCGCTGAATTGGACAGGTTGCGAATCATGTCTTGCTGAATCTCTTCAGGCGCATCAAAACCGAAGGGCGCGAGGTTACCAATGTTGAGCTTGATGATCTTCTGGCCTTCATCTTCCATGCGCTTGGCCGCGTCCACAATGGGCCCGCGCACGTCGTAGAGCACATTGGCCAGCTTGGCAGATTTGTGAATAGTTTTCATAGCGAATCCCTTCGGTGGAGATGTGAATGTTCAATATCTATAATTTGACCACATTCCCACCCTCATCTGCTGCAACGCAGCACCCCGATTGATGAAACTTCAACCTGATAAATCCGATACCCAAGTCATCACTGGCTACGGTCCAAACTGGGTCAGCGTCGGCTTTTTCGTCGATGGCCTGCCCCGGCAAGAGAGATTAACCCATTCTTTCGTCATCGGCTCTCATGGCGAGCGCCTCGAATGGCCAAGCATTTCATTCGAACACCTTACCGCCGCGCATTTTGAGCAACTCGCAGCCATGAAACCCGAATTGGTCGTCTTCGGCAGCGGCAGCAAACTCCGCTTCCCCTCTCCCGCGCATCAGCGGGCATTGATGCAAGCGCGCATTGGCTTGGAGACGATGGACACTTTGGCTGCTTGCCGCACGTACAACATCCTCGCAGGCGAAGGCCGGCATGTGTTGGCGGTTTTGCTGGCAGACTGATACTGATACCATTCCCCTATGAATACTGCTGATCTCAACAATCTAAGCGTGACCGAACGCCTGCGCATGATGGAGGCGCTGTGGTGTTCTCTGCAAAGAGATGGCCAGCAAGACCGGCTCATTCCAGATTGGCACGCAGATGAGTTGGCTCACAGACTCGCTCGCCTTGATGCAGGCCAAGAGCCCATGATGCCTCTGGCGCAAGCCAAAACTCTCCTCCAACGGGAAATTGCCCAACGCAAAGCCGCTCGTTCTGCATGAACGGCTGCGCACGAATAGACATTGGCCCATCAGCACGAGCGGATCTGCTTGGCGGCTATGAGTTTTACGAATCACAACGTACTGGCCTTGGCGAATACTTCACTGACTCTCTGCTATCCGACTTAGATGGGCTGCTACCACAGC
>JAYUSD010000188.1:0-6876 GCA_043755865.1 Variovorax sp.
GCCAACCAGAAAAGGATCTAGGGCACCACAGAATGCGAGCCCAAGCCGCTCGAATTATTCAGCACAGGCGCAGGCGCTGCCTCCCATTGATCGGCGACGTTAAAGACCGCCGTTGCATTTGGATCGCCAGCGGTGATGGTGTTTTTGCGGCGCAGCGTTTGATCGAGGGTGCTCAGGCTGCCGCCTGTCCAAGCCGAGGGCGACGCAGGGCGAAAGCCGACTTGGCCGATGCGATCAATCACCACGCCAGATTTTTCGAGCGTGATGGCATCATCGCCGCTGAAAAATGTCACCGTGCTGGTGATGAGAATTGGCGCTGAGACGGTGAGCGTTAAGCTGGCATTGACGATCACTAAAGCTTGCCCAGCACTCAGCGTGCCGCTAAGCGTGAGCAGGTTGGAAACAGTCGTGGTGCCATTGGTGTAGAGCTTTACAACATAGCTCGACAAATTCACGGTTTGCGTGGTGGGGTTGTAAATCTCAAGCGCTTTGTTGTTACTTGAGCCTTCAAGATATTCGCTAAAAAACAAATCGCGTACAGTGGCCACGACAGGCGCAGGTGCAACAACGATCACGCCTGTCACCGTCGTCAATTGCGCACTGGTATTGAGCAAGCTGAGGGTGACGGTATAGGTGCCGCTGGCGGCGTAGCTATGCGTGATGCTTTGCGGCGTGGTCACGGTGGTGAGGCTGTTTGTGCTGCGGTCGCCCCAACTGACGTCTAGCGACACCACGCTGGCTGAGCCGCCAGCGAGCGCTTCCGTGATCGTCAATCCCAAGGGCGTACTCACCAATCCACGGGCTGGCAGGGAAACACTCAGAATCGGCAGATTAATCGGTGTGTCAGCATTCAATGTGATGCCCAGAATCACCGGATCATGATCAGAGGCGCGGTACGGCGTGGCTGAATAGGTGTAGGTGGGGTTGAATTCGGTGTTGTAGTCTAGCGCGGTGGGCTCGTCGGCGTTGATGTGCCACACGCCCACGCCCGTGACTTGGGCTCGCATGGAGTTTGACGCATAACCATGATCGAGTGCCCCGGTTTCGCCGCCAAAAACGTAGGTGTAGCGGCTATTGGCTGGCATGCGTTTGAGCAAGCTTTCAAAGCCAGCGGTCTCCAGCACCGCGGTGGGCGCCTCATTTAAATAGCTGTTGAAATCACCCATAAGGAGTACATCAGATTCGCCCTGTGCTTGCAGCTTATTCACAAAACTGCTCAAAGCCTGCGATTGCGCGGTGCGCGCCAGATTCCAGCAGCCCTGCCCGGCTTCGATATCTCCGCTTGCGGGGCAAGAACCTTTGCTCTTGAAATGATTCACCACAAACCAAAAACCGCCGTCATTGGCGACCGATGCAAAACGCTGCGCCAAGGGCGGCCTGCCGCTGACCGCTGTGTAGTTGGTCAGGTCTGCGCCTACGGGCAACACCACGCCGCCGATGCGCTTGACGCGTTCGGGTTTGTACAAAATATCCACCTTGATCACATCGGTACCGAATGTGCCGCTGTTGACTGCGGCATACGTGCCTGCGCCCATGCGCGCATTGAGCGCGGCAACTAAGTTTTGTGTGGCCACATCGTTGTTGTTTTCAATCTCCATGAGGCCGAGCACATCGGCATCTAGCCCGGCAATGGCTTCTACGATTTTTGCTTGCTGCCGATTGAACTCATTGGCATTGTTTGCGCCACGCGAGCCGAGGGTGGTGAAGTAATTCAGCACGTTGAAGCTGGCTATTTTTAAGTTACCCGAGACCACGGGCGCTGCTGCTGGCCGCGTGTTGCTGGCCTCAAAGATCGGCGGAAAAATAGGATGCACGCGATACGTGCCAAAGCCATGGCTCAAAACGCCAATGACGAATTTCGCTGTATCGCCGACCCGGCGCGTGCCCGACGAATTGTTGGCGCTGAGATACGGCACGATGGCTGGATTTTGCGCCGATGAGCCATCATCAAGAACAATGCGATTCAGTAAATTTTGCGCATTCGTTACAGCGACATTGCCATTGTTGGGATGAAACTGACGCCCTTCGCTTGAAAGCGCCAATTGGCCAAAGCGCCCCAATTCAAAGAGCTCCGTGACAGCCAAATTGGCGGGCAATTGCACCAGCATGCCTTCATAGCGCTCAAAATCAGCGGGACTGGCCATGGGAAACGTCACAAGCGTAGGCGCAACCACCACGCCGCTGCCGCACAAACTCACGATCACTGTGCCCGCCAATTGAGTGATGCTGTCCGTGGCGCCGCCAAACTCCGCAACTCGGCCCTCCACCTGCACATAGTCGCCCACGTTCACTTTGATCGCATTTGGCGCAAAGACGAAAATGCCCTCAGAGGCTTGCGGATCGTTGTCCGACATCGGCTGCTGAATGAAAAAACCATTGAGCTGGGTGACGGTAGTGGAGCCGGTGGAATTTTGAAATGAACCAACGACCGCGCCGCGCACGGTCACCGTGCTAGACACCATGGGGCTGATGCTGCCCGTGCCCTGAACGCTGGAGATCAGTGTCAAAGGCGCGCTCGGGCTCACGGCTGCTGTGCAGGAAGGCAGCTCCAGCGTAACTGGCGGGAAGATGACGGATTGCCCGCCACCGCAGGCGATAAGCGCGCCCAAGGCGGTGAGAATGGCGAGCCATTGAGACATGCGGACCGCGGACACGGGGCAGAGCTTGGTAAACATGGCAACTCCAAAAAATGATTCCATCGTTGAATTTACCCAGCATACAAGTCTGCCGCGTGACATGCGCTAAGGTTTTCCCGGCCATGCCCGGCGTATTTGCTTTCGTACGTAACAGACACTGCTTGAACCAATGCTTGGGTTCAGGCATGAGCCTCTTTTATGGCAACCGGTGATGCCAATAGCGCCGATCTGTCTCGCGCTGGCAGCTGATTTGCGTTGCTTGATCGCTTTGCCAGCGTGCTGCGCCGCACAGGGGGGACGAAACGATGCGGATGCTGCGCTCTTGATACCGCGCCATCACTTCTGGCACCGGATGCTGAAAGCGGTTGCGGTAACCCGCCTGCACGATGGCGATGCTGGGACGTACCGCATCGAGAAATTCAGGGGTAGACGAGGTTTTGCTGCCGTGATGCGGCACGAGGAGCAAATCAGCTTTCAAGGCTGCTTTCTCAGAGACCAAACGCTGCTCTTGAGCAGCCTCCAAGTCGCCCACCAACAACACAGTTTGGCGGCCATTGCTGATACGCACCACGCAGCTCATCGCATTGGGCTTTTGCGCTGTATCGTAGTCTTCTTCTTTCGGATGCAGAATTTCAAAATCGATACCATCCCATCGCCATTTCTGGCCCGCCACACAGCGCTGCGCTGGGCGTACTTTTTGCAACTCATTTTCAGCTTCGATGGAGCTCATCAGCTTGGCTTGCGGCTGCATTTTCAGCACCGCAGCGGCGCCTCCAATGTGATCGGCATCGCGATGCGAGATCATCAGTACATCGAGCTTTTCGCCAAGCGCCCGCAAGAGCGGCACCAGTGTGCGCTGGCCGGCATCGCTCTCGCGCGACAAGCGTGGCCCAGCGTCGTAGAGCAAGCTGTGATTTGCGGTTTGCACGAGCAATGCATTGCCTTGGCCGATATCGGCTGCCAGCAAAGCAAACTCCCCTTCCGGCGGGCGCGGCGCGGTGTAGAGCAGAAAAGGCAAAATCATCACAGCGCCTGCAAAGCGCAAAGCCACAGGCAGACGAAGAACCAACAATACAGAGCCAAATAAGGCTGCAGCCGGCATAAAATCTGAACTAGATGCTATAGAAACAGTAGCATACGGAAACTGCGCCATCCATGCCAAAACGGCGCTCATGCCTTGCACGGCGAGCGCCGCAGCCTCCCAAAGCGGCGGCGCAATAGCGCCTCCCATCGCAAGCGGGGTGACAACCAGCGTGACCCACGGAATAGCCAGCGCATTGGCCAAAAGCCCCACGATGGAGACTTGGTTAAACAGCATGAGCGATAGCGGCGCGAGCGCCAATGTGATCACCCATTGCTCGCGCAGCATGCCCTTCAACCGGAGCCACACACCATGCACTTTGCCAGCGAGCTTGGCCGCACCGCGCACTTTAAAGCGTTCTTCAATGCGGTCTTCAACGCGCCCCCCATCTCGCCCAGCATCGGATGCAAACAAAATTCCGACCGCCACGAAACTCAGCCAAAAGCCCGCGGAAAGAAGCGCCCAAGGATCAATCGCCACGATCAACGCGAGCACGCTGAGCCACACCAGCGGCCAAGGCCATTGCTTGCCCGAGAGCTTCAGCAAGGCGGCTGCACTCAGCATCCACACCGTGCGCTGCGCCGGCACGCCCCAACCAGCAAACAGCGCATACGCCGCTGCCAGCAGCACGCCGCCGACCAGCGCGGCATGCTGAGCCGGCAGCGCATTCGTCAGCCGCATGCTGCGCCGCCAGAGGCTGCCGATCAGCAGCGCCGCGCCCCAAGCAAACATCGTGATATGCAGCCCAGAGATACTCATCAAATGCGCTACGCCGGTGGCTCGGTAAATATCCCAATCAGAGCGATCAATCGCCGCTTGGTCGCCCACGGCCAAAGCCGCGATCACGCCAGCCAGCTGCGGGCTGCCGACCCTTTGGAAAATCGCATCGCGCACTTTTTGGCGAGCGGCTTCGATGGGATGCTGCCAAGTATCGCCAATCTTGACGGGCCCATCGCCTCGCGCCGCCTCGCGCGGCGTGGCCCGGATGTAGCCGGTGGCGCCAATGCCCTGCTCCCAAAGCCACAGCTCATAGTCAAAGCCGTGCGGATTCATGTTGCCATGCGGCGCTTTCAGTCGCGCCACGGTTTGCCAACGCTCGCCGGCTTTGAGGTCGCCGTGCGTGGCTTGCAGCTCCGCAAACGGCACGACGGCCGCCTCTTCAGACAGGCGCGGCAGGCTGCGATACCAAGACAATTGGATACGCGGCGGCAATTGCACGGGCGTTGCTTTGCCCTGCTCTAGCAGTTGCGCAGATTCCACATCTAGGCGAAAGCGAATCCCCGATTCATCGCGCTGAGGCATGGCCGCCACGATGCCAGTGATGCGGATATCGCGCCCCTCTAAATTGCTTTGAATCGCCTCTTGTGCAAATGCCGCAGCACGCCAGCCTGCCTGGCCCCAACCCAGCGCAGCGGCCGCTAGGCTCAACATCAGCAATCCAGCAACGCGATGCATGCGGCTGATATTGACGGATCCTAACTTACGAGACACTATTAATTTAATAGCACTCCACGCAATATATATGCCGGCTACAAGGCATAAAAGCATATAAATCGATGCTTCAAAGAGCGCACGCTGCTGCAATTGCAAGGCGCAGCCAAGCACGAAGGCTAGAAGCGGTAAACAAAAAGTCAGCATGGCCGAGGGGGTTTGTAGCAATGTGGGGCGATGTTCCGCTACGATGCGGTTTTGTTTTTATTATCCAACGGAGCATCCCATCATGAGCGCCTACGACAAACTGAAAGAACTTGGCATCGAATTGCCAGCCGTGGCCGCGCCCGCAGCTGCTTACGTGCCCTTCGTGCAAACCGGTCAATTGATTTTTGTCTCGGGCCAAATTGCGCGCAAAGAGGGCGCAGTGTGGGTTGGGCAACTGGGAAAAAACGTCAACACGGAGGAAGGCAAGCTGGCCGCCCGCAATTGTGCGATTCAGCTGATGGCCGTGCTGCATGCAGCATCGGGCGATCTAAACAAGATCAAGCGCATCGTCAAAGTGATGAGCCTCGTCAACTCCACCGCTGATTTCACCGAGCAACATATCGTAACCAATGGCTGCTCTGAGCTGCTCGGACAGGTATTTGGCCCGGCGGTGGGCGCACATGCGCGCAGTGCATTTGGTGTGGCGCAGATTCCGTTGGGTGCTTGTGTGGAGATTGAGTTGATCGCGCAATTGCGTTGATGTTTTTTTGCCATAGCTTATGCTCCTCGGCTGAACTTTTTTCGATAAGGTTCATTAGTTCGAAAGGCCTCATTTCACTAGACGGAAGCGCTTTTGAAATGTCATCTTTCGGGCTTTGCTTGAAGTCAGGTATTTTTCGTTAAAAAAACCCCGCTTACAGATAGAAACTAACTCCATAATTCGGTATACAAAGCTTTTTTGATACCCCGAATTACTGTAGGCTGCCCCATGTCGTTGATGACCAAACCAGAACTCGAATTGCTTGGGGCCTATGTGGTCGTGCGCACTGAGCGCGGCAACGAAATCATCAAGCGCGATCCGCGCGAAATGCCGCGCCGGTTGCGCGTGTTGTTGCTGGCCATCGATGGCGGCCAGCCCGTCACGCTCTACACGCAGACCTTGAAAGGTTTTGGTGATGTGAGCGAGTTGCTGATTGAGCTGGTTAACTTGGGCATGGTGCGCCTGATGGAACCTGCGCTTGCAAAGAGGGCAGCCGCCCACGTCCTTGCCTCAGGCCGCAACGAACAGTTTGCAGCGCTGGATCATTTGCTGGACGATTCTCGCTTCAACAGCGAAAGCGCCGCCGATGTGTTCTACGGCAGCACCACCCCCGGCAGCTTTGACGACATGGTGCGCGTAGCTCGCATTGAGCACCCTGAATTCAAAAGCGCCCCCGTTGCTCCGCCTGCTCCGGTGGCAGCGCCAGAGCAAAAGGCGCAAATCGAAAGCCTCTTTACGTTGCTCGATTCTGTGCGCGGCGAGCGCAGCAATTTAAAGCAACAAGTGCTCAAACTCCAGCGCGTCAAAGAAGCCGCTCTGCGCCTGCATCATCAAAACCAAAAGCTGCAAAACTGGGTCTATGGACTGGGCATTTCTTGCACGATGCTGGCCACTGGGCTGGTCGTGTTGATGTTTCGCCGCTGAGTTTTTTTGCAAGCTTTGGCGCAGCAGCTTGGTTGACGCGCCGTTGACTTAAGCAA
>JAYUSD010000189.1:0-2933 GCA_043755865.1 Variovorax sp.
CCTGTGCTGCGAAAATCGGCAGCCGCAGCAACCCCAACCCTCGCGGCCTGTTTGCAACTCCGAGCATCTTCGCTCGCGATTGGTAGCTATTGCCAACAATGTTTGCGCTTTACAGTCCAAACGCTCAGCACGCCAACAACCGGCCTGTGGGAGCCGTATTCGGGCGGGCGATTTCTCGCAGCGCAGGCTTAAAAACGCAAAGCGTTTTTTATTCGTCATTTAGCGGCGGGTGCCGCAATCTCCGAGCAGATGCTATGGATACCCCCTCCCCACGGGGAATTATGTGGGGCCCATATCTCACCACCACCACACTTGAGGAGAAATTCATCATGAGTCGTTATTCAGCAATGCAAGCAGGCCAGATCATCGGCACCATGGGCGGCCTACAGGTCATCGGGCTCGATATTGCCAAGAGCGTCTTCCAGCTGCACAGCATAGACATGAGCACAGGAGAGGTCATCAACAAACAGCTCAAAGTTGCCAAGGTCATCGATTACTTTGTCAACAAACCGCCGTGCCTGATTGCAATTGAGGCCTGCGGAGGAGCACACCACTGGGCACGTGAGCTGACAGGGCTGGGCCACACGGTGCATCTGTTGCATGCAAAAATAGTGCGCCCCTTCGTCAGCGGCAACAAAACCG
Source organism: Variovorax sp. (assembly GCA_043755865.1). Taxonomy (GTDB): domain Bacteria; phylum Pseudomonadota; class Gammaproteobacteria; order Burkholderiales; family Burkholderiaceae_C; genus JANMDU01. Next base: position 643 of record JAYUSD010000189.1, read on the forward strand.
ATGCTACAGACGCTAGGGCGATCTGGTTGGCCGTGCAGCAGCCGGGCATTAGGCAGGTTGGCATCAAAAGCCTGTCTCAGCAAGCCGTACTCACCTTGCACCGCCAAAGAGAGCTCCTCATGAAGATGCGCACCATGCAAACCAACGCTCTGCGCGGCCTGCTCTATGAGTTTGGCGCCACCTTTGGCAAGGGGCGCAACGCCTTGTTTGCCGATGTGCAAGCCAAGCTGGAGGCTTTAGCAGATCAGCTGCCGCAAATGATCAAAGACAGTTTGGCCGAGCAGGTCCAGCGCATCAAAGCACTCACAAAAGACATGCAAACAATAGAAAAGCGCCTATCCCTTCAACTCAAAGCAGATATTGCCATGCAGCGCTTGGCGCAGATTCCCGGGGTGGGTTTGCTAACGGCCACTGCTGCCATTGCCACGATGGGCGCGGCAAGCAGTTTCAAATCTGGGCGTGAGTTCTGCGCTTGGCTGGGTTTAGTGCCCAGCCAAAGCGGCACAGGCGGCAAAGTTAGGCTCGGATCTATCTCCAAGCGAGGCGATACGTATCTGCGCACCTTACTGATCCACGGTGCCAGGAGCGTGATGGCCAACGCCAAGCAGCCCAGCGCTTGGCTAGAGGCGCTCAAGAGCAGGCGACCGGCCAATGTGGCCATCGTTGCTCTAGCGGCCAAGATGGCTAGAACGATCTGGGCGGTGACGGCCAAAGAAGTCAATTACCAAAAGGGCTTCAAAAGCATCCGGCCAAACAGCGCAATGCAAGCACCAGCGCTGCAAATGGCTTGAGATGGACGTAGCGCGACGCAGACCGTCCAAAGACGCAAGGAACAGGGCAGGACTATAGATAGACAGATAGCAGGCAGCAAAACGCAACAGTGATGTGAACACAGGTCAGACCGGGGTCAAGCTAAACCAGTATGTACCCACGGACATAAAAAGTCCGTCGAGCAGATGTGGTGCTTACCAGCGAATATGCATCGGGGCCAGCGGCTAAAGACAAGGGAAACCTTCTAAAGCACGCAATCAAGGCCGGATATAAGAGCGCAGCCGACTTCCTTTGCAACACAAACGCAATTTGTTCTTGCTATCCGGGGGGTATCCATATAAGGGTACATGAGCCCGCCCGAATACGGTTCCCACAGGTCACAGCCGCGCAGATAACGCAAAGAAAAGCCATGTTGCCGGCGTAAAACCAGCGCAGAGCGCTACTAAATTAATAGTAACAATCAATCTGCCTTAATATTCCGATCCCTCGGAACGAGTGACAGTTTTATTGTGAAGTTGCATAGTAGGAACTGCGTACGGGTTGTCGTGAATTCACCTACCCGAAACGGGTATTTTTCAATGTTGAAAAAGCAAGCTTTCGCGCGTCTTGGGTAACGCAAGTTGCGCAAGCCACCACGCAAGCGCTTTGCCAACACTGCCGCGCTCGGGCGTCTGCCAAGCGTAATTGACCTTTGGCGCACGCGGCATGCGCTCGGTAGCGAGGACCACCAGCCGGCCTGTTTCAATGTAGGGCCGTGCAATGCAATGCGGCACGAAGCCGCAGCCTAGGCCGCGCAACTGCGCATCAAGTTTGTCGGGCATGGTGCTCACGGTGAGCACATCTTGGCCGGGCAAGATGCCCACACTCACCGTTTGCTTGCGACGCGTGGAATCGGCCACGGCGACGATGCGGTGCGCTTGGATCACGCTATCGGGCAGCGCTTGTTTTGCCAAAGCCAGCGGATGCTGCGCCAAAGGATGATGCGGCGCAACGGCGAAAATGAAAGGCACATCGCCAATTGGCTTGGCCTGAATGCCGCTTTGCGCAATTCCTTCCACCACGCCGCCAATGGCCAGATCAGCCTCGCCATCTAGCAGCGCATGCCATGTGCCTGAAAGGGTCTCGCCTTGGATGCGCAGGCGTGTGGGCGGCGGTTGGGTTTTCGTTTTCGTGCTGCCATCGCCGCTTGCAAAAAACGCTTCGCACAGCTCAAACATCACGCGCTTGGAGATCAAGCTGTCTACAGCAATGGTCAGCTGCGGCTCCCAGCCCGTGGCCACGCGCTGCACGCGCCGCGCCACAGCATCAAGCTCTTGCAATACACGTTCGCCGCCTTGCAGCAGCTCCTCTCCTGCGCGCGTGATGCGCGCTTGCTTGGCCGAGCGATCAAACAGCAACACATCAAGCGCATCCTCAATCTGCCGCACGCGATAGGTGACGGCGCTGGGTACGAGGCCCAGTTCACGCGCTGCTGCGGCCATGCTCCCCTGCGTAGCGACGCTGCGAATAAGTGCCAATGC
>JAYUSD010000190.1:0-40243 GCA_043755865.1 Variovorax sp.
TTTCTTAATTCTTAGTATTAGTTTCTGTCTTTTTTGCGTCTTTCGCGTAACTTTCGCGTCTTTCGCGCTCGGAAACTCGTATTTGAATTTGTATTAAACGGATTCGAAAAATGTGGCAAACCACCCGATTCCAAATTGATCTCTCAAGCCCAAAGATCATGGGCATCGTCAATCTCACGCCGGATTCTTTTTCAGATGGTGGGCAGCTACACGATGTAAACCAAGCGCTCAAGCATTGCGAGCAACTGATCCAAGACGGTGCAGATATTCTCGATTTAGGCGCTGAGTCATCGCGCCCTGGTGCGCCTCCTGTCTCACTCGATGATGAGCTCAAACGTCTGATGCCCGTTCTGATTGAGGCCATCAAGCTCGGCGTGCCGATCAGTGTGGACACGTACAAGCCGCAAGTCGTGCAAGCCGCGCTCGATGCAGGCGCAGACATCATTAACGACATCTGGGGCTTCCGCCGCGAAGACGCAGGATTGAAGTCTGCACAAGTCGTCATGGATCACGGCAGCTGCGGCCTTGTGATGATGCACATGCACCGCGATCCGCAAACCATGCAGCTTGATCCGCTGCCTGAAAGCGAAGATGTGGTGCAGCGCGTGAAAAGTGACTTGCTATTTTTTTATGAGCATCTTACGCATATTCCATGCCGGCTAACCGCCGATTTGGATTTAAAAAGCCGCCTACTGATTGATCCTGGCATCGGTTTCGGCAAAACAGTTGCGCAAAATTTCACTCTGCTCGCAAGACAACGCGAATTGCTCAGTCTTGGTTTTCCATTGCTTGCAGGCTGGTCTCGCAAATCATCACTGGGCGCTGTTACAGGTTTGACCGAGGCAAAAGACCGCGTGATCCCCAGCGTTGCCTCAGCCCTGCTGGCATTGGAGCGCGGCGCAAGCGTGCTGCGCGTACACGATGTGCGCGAAACGGTGCAAGCGCTCAAAGTGTGGCAAGCTGCGCAGCCATCAAGCCCATAGTTGCTGCATTGCTTTTGAGAAGTCATCTGCCCAAGCGGATGAATTTTTAACACGTCCGTTTTCAACCACTTGCTTACCTGCGACAAACACGTCGCAGAGGCGCGCATCTGGGCTGGAGAAAATGAAAGCATCTAGCAAGTGACTGGTGGGGATGCCCAGCAGCGCAGATGACGACGTATCAATCACCGAAAAATCGGCACGCTCGCCGACAGCGATACCCTTGATGCACCTTCCACTGGCTGCGCTGCCGCCGTCAATCGCAGCGTTGAACAAAGCGGCGGCTGTGCTCACTTCCGCCGTGTCGTCTCCACTTGCTGATGCCATCACATTGCGTTGCTTGAGCGCAAATCGCTGCGAATACTCCAGCAAGCGCAGCTCTTCTTGCCAACTGCGTGTGACATGACTGTCCGAACCAATCGACCACTTGCCGCCTGCTTTTGCATAAGCGGGCAATTCGAATACGCCGTCGCCTAAATTGGCCTCGGTCGTCGGGCAAAGCACGATGGATGCACCGCTCGCCTGCACAGCGCGCAGCTCTTGCGGTGTGGCGTGTGTGGCATGCACCAAATTCCAGTGTGCATCGAGTCCTGCATTCTCAAGCAACCATTCCACAGGCCGCAAGCCAGTATGTTGAATGCAATCTGTCACCTCGCTGGTTTGCTCAGCCACATGAATGTGAATGGGCATCTGGCGGGCTTTGACATACTGCGCGCCCTCTCGCAAAGCCTCTGGCGCAACGGCGCGCAGCGAATGAAGAGCTAAGCCCGTGTTGACCAGCGCCCCTCCAAAGTTTTTCTGGATGCCTTCGCACAGTTTGAAAATGCTATCCGGCGATGACGCGAATCGCCTTTGACTATCTTGCAAACTCTTTGCCGCAAAACCCGAGCGCATGTACAGCGTAGGCAGCAAGGTGATGCCGATGCCCACCGACTGTGCAGCTCGCACCAAAGCGGCGGATGTTTCCAACGGATCGACATACGCTGTGCCATGCAGATCGTTGTGCAGATAATGAAACTCGCAGACTTGTGTGTACCCCGCTTTGAGCAACTCGGCATAGAGCTGAGTTGCAATGGCCTCCAACATCTCGGACGTGATGCGAACCGCTGCGCTGTACATGCGATCTCGCCAGCTCCAAAAATTATCTTGCCCACCCGCCGAGCGCTCCGTCATGCCAGCAATCGCGCGTTGAAATGCATGGCTGTGCGCATTGACCATGCCGGGGATCACTGGCCCAGCCAGATACTTCGCCGCGCGTTGTTGATCCATGCTCGCATTGGCTTCGATCGAATGCCAAGTACCGTCCTGCGCAACGCTGAGTACGACATTCGCTTTCCAAGCGCCATCCACCCATGCAGTGGGGGCGAAATAGTGCATTACCTGCTCACTCATACAAGGCCTTGGCTGCTAGCAAACTGCTGTGCACCATCCGTTTGAGCGTCGGCTGAAATTGAGAGGCCAGCGCCTCGTCGTATGAAAAAGGCGAGGTTTCTTGCATGTAAAGGTTTTGGCATTTCTCAAGCTGAATGGCATGGATATGTTGCGCTGGCTGGCCGTAGTGGCGCGTGATGTAGCCACCTTTGAAGCGGCCATTGATGATGTGCGAGAACCCGTTCACCCGACTTGCGGCAGCATCAGAAATAGTTGCATGAGCCGCTGCACCACTGGCCGTGCCGATACTTAAATCCGGCAGCTTGCCTTCAAACAGCCATGGAATTTGTGAGCGAATACTGTGCGCATCCCACAAGAGCGCAAAGCCATGAAGAGCTTTGATGCGAGCGAGCTCAGCAGCGAGCGCATCGTGATACGGCCGCCAATAGGCAATTTTTCGCCGCTGTATTTCTTGTTTCGTTGGCTTTTGATCTGCTTTGTACAACGCATCGCCCGTGAAAAAATGCGTGGGGCACAGCTCGGTATTCGCCGCACCGGGATACATGGGCGCATCATCTGGCGGGCGATTCAAATCAATCACATAGCGCGAGAATTTCGGCTGCAACACGCTGATGCCCATCGCTGGCAGAAAATCATAGAGCCGATGCAAATGCCAATCCGTGTCTTCAACATCCAGCGCACGCGGCATATAGCTGCTTTGCAATTCGAGTGGAATCTCCGTGCCAATGTGCGGCATGCTCACCAGCATGGGCGCAGTGCCTTTGAGCAAACTAAAGGTCATACCACCGCTCCATTGAACACTGTTTTGATGCGCGGATTACGCCCAAAGGCGTAGCTCAGCTCAGCGGGCGACTGCACATCCCAAAGCACAAAATCAGCACGCATGCCTTCTGCCAACACGCCGCGATCATGCAGGCCGAGAGCTCGCGCAGCATTTCGCGTCACGCCAGTCAGCGCCTCTTCGGGAGTAAGTCTAAATAGCGTGCAAGCCATATTCATCATCAAAAGCAGCGATGTGCATGGCGAGCTGCCAGGATTGCAATCGGTAGATATCGCTAGGGGTACGCCTGCACTTCTGAGCTGCTCGATCGGTGGCAATTTGGTTTCGCGCAGAAAATAAAACGCACCTGGAAGCAAGACAGCTGCGGCACCCGCCTGCGCCATCGCCTGCACACCTTCGCTACTCAACCATTCCAGATGATCACAACTGATAGCGTTATATCGCGCCGCCAATTGCGCACCACCGCTGTCACTGAGCTGCTCCGCATGCAATTTCATGGGCAATCCCAAGCTCTGTGCTGCAAGAAACACGCGCTCGGTTTGCGCTAAGCTAAAACCTATCCGCTCGCAAAATGCATCCACGGCATCGACCAAGCCCTCGGCATGTAAAGCAGGCAGCATTTGCAGCACGACATCAATGTAATCATCGCTTCGCCCAGCAAACTCAGGTGGCACAGCATGCGCGCCTAAAAAAGTGGTCTGCACAGAAACCGAGAATTGCTCAGCCATCTGCCGCGCGACGCGCAGCGTTTTTCTCTCATGCTCCAAAGCCAAACCATAGCCTGATTTGATTTCCACGGTGGTCACGCCCTCGGCCAGCAAAGTTTTCAGGCGCGATGCGCTTTGCGCCATTAATTGCGCTTCGCTGGCTGCGCGCGTTGCATGCACGGTCGATGTAATACCGCCGCCTGCTTTGGCAATCTCTTCGTAGCTTGCGCCATTCAAGCGAAGTTCAAACTCATCAGCGCGATTGCCGCCGTAGACCAAGTGAGTGTGGCAATCAATCAAGCCCGGCGTGATCAGTGCGCCTTGTGCATCATGCTCATCGCGCGCTTGTTGACCGCCAGCCAGCCAGCTTGCCGGCAAATCGCCTCGCGCACCCACCCATTGCAAAGCACCGCCGCTCACCACCAGCGCCGCATCCTCTATCAAGCCGTAGGGCTGCGCAGCATTTGCTTGCATCGTGGCGGCTTTGCAATTGAGCCAAACAGAAACGGGCGAACTCATACTTCAATCTCCATCACCAATGCGTCATCGCAGTCTACTTCGACCGCTGTGCGTGAATCGACATGCATCCAGCCGAAAGAATGCGCCATTAACGTGAGTTTTTGATAACCAAACAGCATAGTCGCCGGCATAGTATCTGCATACACCGCTATTATTTTAGGAGTTTCTATTTTTAGCTGACCTTTACCTTCACGGGTGCTGCAAACACGTTGCATCCGCGCTTTTGCACTGCCCTGCACCATGAGGTTGAAATCCTGTATTGCGCCGCCAAGCAGCTCGCAATGCGTCTTTGCAGCGCCTTCAAAACACAGCGGCACATTGCTGGTACGCAATTCATGCAACTGTCCATCCACTGTCAAGCCAACACCGTCACCTGCAAGCACGGCAAACCAGCGCTGCACGCCAGGAAAGCTGGAAAACGGGCCAGCTCGCGCCACCTCGGCCACGGATGCGCGCCACTGCCAATTCAGTGCGTCTGGCCAAGCAATGAGTTCTCGCGTGATGCCGCCGCCATTTCTCCACGGTGTCGGTTTCACTTCATCGAGCCGAATCACTTGCCAATTTGTATGCGAAATCATGCCTGAAACTGCCCCGCAAAACTGTAGCGCGTGCCGGGATAGATCAGCCTCGCTACGCTGGCAACATGTGCGCCGCTCACCGTGCGGCGCGTCATCGCTAGGCAGGCTTCGGTTGCTTTGATGTGAAGGAGTTTGGCGATCACTGCACCCGGCAGGCAAGCCTCAATTTGGTAGCTCGCGTCGGTGAGCGGTGCAGAATTCAGCAAATGATGTGTTGGCGTGAAGCGGCTGAAATCTGTATGCATGAAATCCGGCGCAGCCAGCGGATTCACATAGCGATCTTCGTGCTGAATAGGGATGCCGTTTTCCAAATGCACCAGCGTGATGTGAAAAACTTGAGCACCCGTGCGCAAGCCCAGCGATTTGGCGAGTGGCGCAGTCGCCTTTTCAGCCGCAAGCAACTCGACGCGACTACTGTGTATGTGGCCGCGCTCAATCACTTCATCGTGAATATCCCGAATCGCCAGCCGCGATGAAATGCGATGCAACTCAGCCACGCGCGTGCCCGAGCCTTGAATACGCGTGACCATGCCCTGCGCGGCCAACTCTCGCAAAGCACGGTTGACCGTCATGCGGCTGATCTTGAATTGCGCCATCAAAGCAGCCTCGCTGGGAACCGCATCGCCCGGCTTCCAAGCGCCTGAGCTGATGCGGCTTGTAATCCATGCTTTAACTTGCTCGTAAGCGTGTAGCGGAGAAACTGTCATGACAAGAGAATACCCGAGTTGACACAAGTTGTATAGACAACTATATTGAACCCAAGTTAATTTTTTCGGAGTTGTGTCGTGTCTGATTTATCGCAATCCCATTTCATGGACAGCAAAGCCCGGCCCGTTCGCGCTCCGCGCGGCAGCGCCATTAGCTGCGCCAATTGGCAGATCGAAGCAGCGCTGCGCATGTTGCATAACAATCTCGATCCCGAGGTTGCAGAAAATCCCGATGAGCTCGTTGTCTATGGCGGCATTGGCAAAGCAGCGCGCAATTGGCCGGCTTTTGATGCGATTGTTGATAGCCTGCGAAAGCTCAAGGCGGATGAGACTTTGCTCGTGCAATCGGGCAAGCCGGTGGGCGTATTCCGCACCCATCCGGGCGCACCGCGCGTGTTGATTGCCAACTCCAACCTCGTGCCTAAATGGGCGAATTGGGAGCATTTCAATGAGCTCGATCGCGCGGGCTTGATGATGTATGGCCAGATGACTGCAGGTAGCTGGATTTATATTGGCACGCAAGGCATCGTGCAAGGCACGTATGAGACGTTTGTAGAAGCGGGCCGGCAGCATTACGGCGGCGATCTGAGTGGCCGCTGGGTACTTACTGCGGGCTTGGGCGGCATGGGCGGCGCGCAACCTTTAGCTGCTACCTTTGCCGGCGCTTGCTCGCTCAATATTGAATGCGATCAAAGCCATATTGATTTCAGGCTGCGCACGCGCTATGTGGATAAGCAAGCGGCCACTCTGGACGAAGCGCTAGAGATGATCAAGCATCACACTTCGCGCAAAGAAGCCATATCGATTGCGCTTTGTGGCAATGCAGCTGAGATCTTTCCGGAGTTAGCAAAGCGTGCCCAAGCAGGCAGCATTCGCCCCGATATCGTCACAGATCAAACCTCCGCACACGACATCATTAATGGCTATTTACCTGCTGGCTGGAGCAATGAGCGCTGGTGGGCTGCTCGCAAAGATCCTGCGCAACACGCAGCACTCACGCAAGCCGCAGGCGAATCTTGCGCCACACAAGTCAAAGCCATGCTCGCCTTCCACGCTTTAGGTATTCCCACGGTAGATTACGGCAACAATTTGCGCCAAGTGGCCAAAGACTACGGCGTGGCCAATGCGTTTGACTATCCAGGTTTCGTACCCGCCTACATTCGCCCGCTCTTTTGCAGCGGCACCGGGCCTTTTCGCTGGGTGGCATTGAGTGGCGATCCAGAAGACATTGCCAAGACCGATGCGAAGATGAAAGAGCTCTTCCCAGCAAATAAGCATTTGCATCGTTGGCTCGATATGGCCGGCGAGCGCATCGCTTTCCAAGGCCTGCCCGCTCGCATTTGCTGGATCGGCTTGGGCGAGCGGCATATTGCTGGCCTCGCATTTAACGAGATGGTGAAAAACGGTGAGCTCAAAGCGCCGATCGTGATTGGCCGCGATCATTTAGACAGCGGCTCAGTCGCATCTCCAAATCGCGAAACCGAAGCGATGAAAGATGGCAGCGATGCCGTGAGCGATTGGCCTTTGCTCAATGCGCTGCTCAATACTGCCAGCGGCGCAACATGGGTGAGCCTGCATCATGGCGGCGGCGTGGGCATGGGCTACTCCCAGCATTCAGGCGTGGTGATTGTGGCTGATGGCACGGCTGAGGCGGCAGACAAACTCAGCCGTGTGCTTTTTAACGATCCGGCCACAGGAGTAATGCGCCATGCGGATGCAGGCTACGACATTGCCAAGGCGAGCGCCAAGACTAACGGCTTGAATTTGCCGATGATTAGCTGAATCGCTATGACACCTGAAATGTTGATTCCCGGGCAGCTAAGCCTTGCGCAATTGCGAAAGCTTTGTTGCGCCGAGCACTTAAAAGTCGAGCTTGATACATCCTGCCGCGAAGGCATCCGTGCAAGCGCCTTGCTAGTGCAACGCGCAGCGGATGGCGGCGAAGCGGTGTATGGCGTCAACACAGGATTTGGCAAACTGGCCAGCACACGGATTAACAAATCTGATCTTGCTGTGCTTCAGCTCAAGCTGTTGCGCTCTCATGCCGTGGGCGTGGGTGAGCCGCTTGCGGAAAACATCGTACGGCTGATTTTGTTGCTCAAAGCTTGCAGCTTGGCGCGTGGCTATTCCGGTGTGCGCGAGGCCATTGTTGACGCACTTCTTGATTTGTACAGCCACGGCATCACTCCTGTGATTCCGTGTCAGGGCTCGGTGGGCGCATCCGGTGATTTAGCGCCGCTGGCGCATTTGTGTTTGCCACTTGTTGGCGAGGGCGAGGTGTTTTATCAAGGCAAACAAATGCCTGCATTTGAAGCACTGAGCCAAGCCGGCTTGCAGCCTATCGCACTGTCAGCCAAAGAAGGCTTAGCACTCATCAATGGCACACAAGTCTCAACGGCGATGGCGCTTGATGCGCTGTTTGCTACAGAGCGCGTGTTTGAAGCCGCCATGATTGCCGGCGCGCTCACGCTGGATGCTGCGCGCGGCAGCGATGGCCCGTTTGATGCACGGATTCATGCGGTACGCGGCCAGCCTGGGCAAATTGCTTGTGCAGCGGCGTACCGTGCGCTCGCAGCAGGCAGCGCCATTCGCGAATCGCATTTGGAAGGCGATGATCGCGTGCAAGATCCGTATTGCCTGCGCTGCCAGCCCCAAGTGATGGGCGCTTGTTTGGATCAAATGAGGTACGCAGCAAAAGTATTGGTGATTGAAGCGAATGCCGTCACGGACAACCCGTTGGTGTTCGCTGACGATGATGCATTGGTCTCTGGTGGAAATTTCCATGCCGAGCCCGTTGCGCTGGCCTGCGATGCGCTCGCCGTGGTCGTTGCAGAGATCGGCGCCATTTCAGAGCGACGCATTGCGATGTTGGTCGATGCCAATGTGTCTGGCCTGCCACCTTTCCTCACGCCCGATGCAGGCCTCAATTCAGGTTTCATGATCGTGCATGTGACCGCTGCTGCGTTGGCCTCTGAAAACAAATCCCTCGCGCATCCAGCGAGCGTGGATAGCCTGCCCACCTCAGCCAACCAAGAAGATCATGTGTCAATGGCCACCTTTGCTGCGCGCCGCTTGCAGCCGATGCTGCACAACACGGCGCACATTGTTGCTATCGAACTGCTGGCCGCAGCTCAGGGCATTGAATTTTTGCGCCCTTTAAAAAGCTCCGCACCACTGGAAAGCCTGCACACGCTGATTCGTAGCCAATCCAAAGCCATGATGCAAGACCGCAGCTTGGCGAGCGACATGAGCGCATTGCAAATACGGGTAATCAATGGGGACATCAGCGCAGCGCTTGACGCACAATTACCTGAACTGCATGCCTTGCAACTGGCATGAAGAATGCATCTCACTTCTTACCCCAACGACCTTCAACACACTAGGAGAAAACCATGAAGAAACTACTCGCTCTATCTATGCTCGCTCTGGCCTGCGCTGCTACTCAAGCGCAAGACACCAAACTCACCTTCGCGATGTCTGGCTGGACAGGCTTTGCACCAATCACACTTGCTAAAGAAGCGGGCATTTTCAAGAAAAATGGTTTGGATGTGGAAATCAAGAAAATTCCTCAGAAAGATCGTCACTTAGCGATTGCTTCCGGCGATGTGCAATGCGCCGCCACCACCGTGGAAACCTGGATCGGTTGGAATGCCAGCGGAGTAGCCACTACACAAATTTTCCAGCTCGATAAAAGCTTCGGTGCAGATGGCATCGTCGTCAAACCCGGCATCACCAAGATCAGCGATTTGAAAGGCAAAACCATTGCCGTCAGCGCCCCCGGCACCGCGCCTTACTTCACACTGGCTTGGATGCTCAAGAAAAATGGCATGACGATCAAAGACGTCAAGTTAGTGAGCTTAGAGCCGCAGGCTGCGGCCAACGCGATTTTGGCCGGCACGGCGGGTGTCGATGCCGCGATGACTTACGAGCCGTTTTTGAGCGCCGTGCGCGCTAAACCCGAGGCAGGCGTAATTTTGGCCACCACACTTGATTACCCGATGGTGATGGATACAGCGGGTTGCACACCCAAGTTTTTAAATGACAACCCGAAAGCTGCCAAAGCACTGGCTGACAGCTATTTTGAAGCGCTAGAGATGATCAAACGCGACCCAAAGAAAAGCTTTGAAATCATGGGCGCCGATGTGAAGCAAACTGGCGACGCATTTGAAGGCAGCCAGAAATTCTTGCGTTGGCAAGATCGCGCAGCCAACCAGAAATTCTTCGCTGGCGAGCATGCTGCTTTTAGTAAAGAAGCTGCTGATTTGTTGCTAGAAGCTGGCATCATCAAAAGCTTGCCTGATATGAGCAAGCTGGCCGACACGCGCTTCCTCAAGTGAAGCCATTGCAACCCGTCACGCCCGGCACAAAAATTGTGCTGGGTGTGAGTTTTTTTGTTTTGTTTTTTGGCGTTTGGGCAGCGGTGACCTTTGGTGGCATCGTTCCTAAAATCTTCTTAGCTGACCCCATCACGATGGTGCGCTCTGGCTACGACTTGTTGGTCAACCAAGGTTTTATCAAAGATATCGGCATGACCGTGTGGCGCGTGGTGGGCGGCTTCGGGCTGGCGGCTCTGTTGGCCATTCCGCTGGGCGTGATGATGGGCGCGTATAAGCCGATTGAGGCTTTTTTTGAGCCTTTTGTGAGTTTTGCACGTTATTTGCCAGCGTCCGCATTTATCCCGCTTTTGATTTTATGGGTCGGCATCGGCGAGGCGCAAAAGCTCTCCGTGATCTTCATCGGTTCGTTTTTTCAGTTGGTGTTGATGATGGCAGTCAGCGTGGGCAACACGCGGCGTGATCTGGTAGAAGCGGCTTATACGCTGGGCGCCACAGACAAAGGCATTGTGATGCGCGTGCTCGTCCCCAGCAGTGCGCCAGAGATTTTTGAGACGCTGCGCATGGTGCTCGGCTGGGCGTGGACGTATGTGATCGTCGCTGAGCTGATTGGTGCATCAAGCGGCATTGGCCACATGATCACCGACAGCCAAGCTTTACTGGCTACAGACCAGATGATCTTCGGCATCATTGTGATTGGCGTGATCGGGCTGGTCACGGATTTGGCCTTCAAGGCTTTGAATCGTAGATTGTTTCCGTGGGCAAAGCTGTGAAGCTTAAGTGCGAAAGTTCGGTATGAGCATTCTTGAAATTAAAGCTGTCTCTAAAACTTTCCTCGGCACGGGCGCAGCCAAGAGCACGCTGGCTTTGCAAGCCACAGACCTGAGCGTTCAAGAAAACGATTTCATCACCATCCTCGGGCCCTCGGGCTGCGGCAAAAGCACGCTGTTGCGCATGGTGGCTGGGCTAGACGTGCCCACCAGCGGCAGCATCACGCTAGACGGCAAAGCCGTGACAGCGCCCGGCGCTGATCGCGGCATGGTGTTTCAAAGCTACACCCTGTTTCCATGGCTCACAGTGTTGGAGAACGTCTGCTTTGGTCTGCGTGAAAAAGGAATGGCTTTGGCTGAACAACTTGCCATTGCCCATCCGTTTATCGCCAAGGTGGGTTTGAAAGGTTTTGAAAACCACTTTCCTAAGCAACTTTCCGGCGGCATGCAGCAGCGCACGGCGTTGGCCAGAGCGCTGGCCAACAACCCGCGCATTTTGCTGATGGATGAGCCCTTCGGCGCGCTCGATCACCAAACCCGCGAGCTGATGCAAGAGCTGTTGCAAGGCATTTGGGAGGCAGAACGCAAGACAGTGCTTTTTGTCACGCACGATATTGATGAAGCGATCTTCATGGGCAACCGCGTGGTGGTGATGAGCGCAAGGCCGGGGCGCATCAAATGTGATTTGCCAGTGGCCATTGCGCATCCGCGCCACTATTCAGTGAAAACCACGCCGGTGTTTACGGAACTCAAAGCGAAGTTGACTGAAGAGATTCGCATTGAAGTGCAGCGCGCTGCGGGCTTGATCACCGAGCCCGCCTAGCACACTACGTTTTTCATAGCGCTCCGCGCATATTCTATGCCGGCTATGTGCCGCTTTTGCTTTAAAATCTGGTCTTACATTTTGCAGAAGGCAAACCTTATGAGCAGACAATATTTTGGCACTGATGGGATCCGTGGCACAGTCGGCCAGGCGCCCATTACACCTGATTTCATGCTGCGATTAGCGCATGCGGTAGGTCGCGTGTTGCGCAAAAGCCAGAGCGTCGACGCAGCGGGAAACGCATCTTCGCGGCCCACGGTACTCATTGGCAAAGACACGCGGATTTCTGGCTACATGCTCGAATCTGCGCTCGAATCGGGCTTTAATTCAGCGGGTGTCGATGTGGTGTTGCTCGGCCCTTTGCCTACGCCTGGCGTGGCTTACCTCACACGCGCATTGCGAGCTGATCTGGGCGTGGTGATTTCGGCCAGCCACAACCCCTTTGCGGACAACGGCATCAAATTTTTCAACGCCCAAGGCGCAAAATTGCCCGACGCATGGGAAAGCGCTGTAGAGGCCGCATTGCTTGATGAGCCCGTGTGGGAGCAGAGCAGCGCCTTGGGCAAGACACGCCGTTTAGATGATGCGTCAGGCCGCTATATTGAATTCGCCAAAAGCACATTCGCGTATGACCTGTCACTCAAGGGCCTCAAAATCGTCGTCGATGGCGCCCATGGCGCGGCCTACCAAATCGCTCCAAAAGTTTTCCACGAGCTCGGCGCAGAAGTCATCGCCATCGGCTGCGAACCCAATGGCACAAACATCAACGACGGCGTGGGCGCGACGCATCCTGAGGCGCTAATTGCCGCAGTCAAGGCTCAGCATGCGCACTACGGCATAGCGCTCGATGGCGATGCCGATCGCTTGCAAATTGTGTCAAGCGATGGTCGCTTGTTCAACGGCGATGAGGTGCTGTATCTCATGGTCAACGAGCGATTGCAGCGCGGCGACAAAGTCGAAGGCGCTGTAGGCACGCTCATGACCAACATGGCTGTGGAATTGGCCCTCAAAGCCAAAGGCGTGCAATTCGTTCGCGCCAAGGTTGGCGACCGCTATGTGCTCGAAGAATTAGAAAAACACGGCTGGCTTTTAGGCGGCGAAGGCTCAGGCCATCTGCTGGCGCTCGACAAACACACCACCGGAGACGGCATCATCTCTGCGCTGCAAGTCTTGCAGGCCGTGCAGCGCAGCGGTCAATCTCTCGCTGAGTTGTTGGACGATGTGAAACTGTTCCCGCAAGTGCTGATCAATGTGCGCCTTCAACCCGGACAAGACTGGAAAGCCAACGCAAAGTTAGCCCCCACTCAAGCTGAGATTGAGCTGCAATTGGGCAGCACCGGCCGTGTCTTGATTCGCGCAAGCGGCACAGAGCCCGTGGTGCGCGTGATGGTGGAGGCACGCGATGGGGCTTTGGCCAAGAGCTGCGCGCAGCGTTTGGTTGGTGTGATCGTCAGCAGTTAGCCGTTTGCTCTGGCAAAACGGCTTGTCAATTGCGCGCCGTTTGCATACTGAGCTTTATGGTTTACCCATGTAGGCATGCGCCGAAAAAGTGTATACAGTTTGGCATGCCTTTTGCATTTGTTTCCACTGTTCATTAACCCACAGAGACATCCTCATGTTCACACGTCGCACCTCCCTGATTTACACCGGCGCTGCGCTAAGCGCACTTACCTTGGCTGGCCAGGCCGCAGCGCAAGCCAAATATCCCGATCAGCCCATCAAATTCATTGTTGCACTGCCCGCAGGCGGCAGCGTTGACATGATTGCCCGCACGCTCGGCCAAAAGCTCAGCACCTCTTTGGGGCAGCAAGTCGTGGTGGACAACCGAGGCGGCGGCTCTGGCCAGATTGGCATGCCGCTCGTCGCTAAAGCACCCGCCGATGGCTACACGCTCACCGTCTCGCCGGCATCGTTTCTCACCACCAACAAAAGCGTCTTCAAAACCTTGCCTTATGACCCTGAGACAGATTTCATACCCATTTCGCGCTTGGTCAATCAGCCCATGGTAATGATCGTGAAAGACAAGGTGAAATACCCCACCGTGGCTGCCTTCATCGCTGCTGCCAAAGCCAACCCCGGCAAGCTTACCTATGCATCCTCTGGCGACGGCAGCCCGCAGCATTTGGGCGGCCTGATGTTTGAATCACGCACGCAAACCAAGCTTTTGCACGTGCCTTATCGCGGCGGCGCATTGGCAATTAACGACACGATTGCGGGCACAGTGGATGCTATGTTTGCCGTGATGCCAGAAGCTGTGCCCCACATCAAAGCCGGCACGCTCAACGCCCTCGGTGTGATGAGCCCCACGCGCTCACCCGTCTTCCCACAAGTGCCCACGATGCAAGAAGCTGGCGTGGCCGATCTCACGCTGTCTGCTTGGATGGCATTGCTCGCTCCCGCCAAAACGCCACGCCCGATCATCGATCAGCTCAACAAAGCCGTCATTGCTGCATTCGATGCAGAGACGCGCGCCAAGCTCGCCGAGAGCGGCATCGAAGTGGCTACCAGCAGCCCGGAAGATGTGCAGCGCCTGATCGCGCGAGATATCAAGCTGCATGCGGAGTTGGTGAAGGCTGCGGGCTTGATCCCTCAGTAAATTGCATAACACTCCACAAAAAATGGCCTGTGAAAACAGGCCATTTTTTTTGATGCACGCGCAAGCTAGTGAAGCGTCACACCTGTCTTGGATTGCACAAAGTCTCGCGTCACGCCTTCAGCCAGCTCCACAATCTTCAAGCCTTCAGGCATCACATCAAACACACCCAGATCGGTGATGATGCGATCAACGACGCCGACGCCTGTGAGCGGGAGCGTGCAGGCGGGGAGGATTTTGAGGTCTTCTGTGCCGTCTTTCTTCTTGGCAACGTGCTCCATCAAAATGATCACGCGCTTGACGCCGGCGACCAAATCCATCGCGCCGCCCATGCCTTTAACCATTTTTCCGGGGATCATCCAGTTGGCAAGATCGCCTTTTTCGCTCACTTGCATCGCGCCGAGAATAGAGAGGTTGATCTTGCCGCCGCGAATCATAGCGAAGCTTTCAACGCTGCCGAAGATGCTGCTGCCTTTGATCGTGGTCACCGTTTGTTTGCCGGCATTGATCAGGTCTGCATCCACGTTGTCTTCCGTGGGAAACGGGCCGATGCCGAGCATGCCATTTTCACTTTGCAGCCAGACTTCTTTGCTAGCTGGAACATGGTTGGCCACCAGCGTGGGGATGCCGATGCCGAGATTGACGTAGAAACCGTCTTCGAGTTCGTGAGCAGCGCGAGCCGCCATTTGGTCTTGTGTCCAGGCCATGATCAGACTCCTCTTGTATCGGTAACAGTGCGTTTTTCGATGCGTTTTTCAGGCGACGCGTTGAGCACGATGCGGTGCACATAAATGCCCGGCAGATGAATATCATCGGGCGCAAGTTCACCTGTTTCGACGATTTTTTCGACCTCGACGATACACATCTTGCCGGCCATCGCCGCCGCAGGGTTGAAGTTACGTGCCGTGAGGTTAAAGCGCAAATTGCCGCTCTTATCCGCAACATCCGCCTTCACCAAAGCCACATCGGGCAGCAGCGCGCGCTCCATCACATACGTCTCGCCATCAAATTCACGCAGCTCTTTGCCCTCGGCCACCAGCGTGCCCACGCCCGTCTTAGTAAAAAATGCAGGAATGCCTGCGCCGCCAGCCCGCAGCTTCTCAGCCAGCGTGCCTTGCGGTGTGAATTCCAAAGCCAATTCGCCTGCCAAATATTGGCGTTCAAACTCTTTGTTTTCACCCACGTAAGACGCAATCATTTTTGTGATTTGGCGCGTTTGCAAAAGTTTGCCGAGGCCGAAATCATCCACGCCGGCGTTATTTGAAATCGCAGTGAGATTTTTCACGCCAGAATCGCGCAGCGCATCAATCAAGGCCTCAGGTATGCCGCAGAGGCCAAAGCCGCCCACAGCAATCAGCTGGCCATCGCGCACCACGCCAGCCAAGGCAGCGGCTGCGCTGGGATAAATTTTATTCACTGGTTTCTCCTAAGTTGATCTTTTTGCATGGTCAGCAGCGTCCACTGAAACACATGATCTAAATGCTAACGCAATTGCGGCAACGCCCGCGCGGCTTTGTATGCGCCTTCGCCCACCGCTGCGCCGAAGCGTTTGGCCAGGCGCTCAGCCACGTTTTCGCGCTTGGTGTAATCCACCAAATCTTCAGCTTTGATCACATCGCGGGCCACAGAATCCAATGTGCCTAATTCATCAGCCAATCCCAGATCAATCGCTTGCTGGCCGCTCCAAAAGAGGCCGCTGAACATGTCTGGCGTTTCTTTGAGCTTCTTGCCACGTCCTTCTTTTACCGTGTCGATAAATTGCTTGTGAATGAGGTTGAGCATGCCCTGCGCGTGTTTTTTCTGGCCTTCGGTTTGCGGGCTAAAAGGATCGAGGAAACCCTTATTTTCCCCGGCCGTCATAAGGCGGCGCTCTATGCCGAGCTTTTCCATCAAGCCGGTAAAACCAAAGCTGTCCATCAGCACACCAATGGAGCCGACGATGGAGGCTTTGTCCACATAGATCGCGTCCGCAGCGACTGCAATGTAGTAAGCGGCGCTGGCGCAAGTTTCTTCCACCACAGCGTAAATTGGCTTCTTGTGAATGGCTTTGAGGCGGCGGATTTCGTCGTTGATCATTCCGGCTTGCACGGGGCTGCCGCCGGGCGAATTGATCAGCAACACGATGCCTTTGGCGGCATCGTCTTCAAAGGCGCTTTTCAAGGCTGCCAATACAAACTCCGCGCTGGCATCGCCGCCCGACATGATCTCGCCTTTGATTTCCACCACCGCCGTATGCGAACCGCTGCCTCCCGCCGAGCTGCTGGAGCTGCTGGAGCCCGAAGGCCCGAAGATCATCCAAGCGAGGATGATGAAAAATGCCAGCCATGCAAGCCGCGTAAAAGTCTTCCAGCGGCGCGTGGCTTTTTGCTCGTCGAGTGCGGCGAAAGCGAGCTTTTCAAGCGTGGCGCGTTCCCAGCCAGGTGCATCAGTCGCTCCGTTGCTTGCTCCTGATTTAATAGCACTCTGCGCAGATTCTATGCCGGCCACATCGGCATTTGATTGATTTTTCTTCAGTGATTCATACAACGCAGCATCCATGTCGGATGGCGCTGCATATTTGTCTTGCGAGGTCGGGATTTCGTTCATCCTCGTATTGTCGTGCAAATCTTGTTGCCTCGGCAATTCATGAGCTGAGCAAACCGCCTGCGCTTAGGTTGTTCCCCTGCCCTCATGTCCTCTGCGTTGGCGTGCGGCGAGCGCTCCCGCTTGACTTCGCTGCCAACAACAACCAAAGCGCAGTCGGCAACCAGAGCCCTTGGCAAGCGAAAACAAACCACACTCTTGCAGCCCATACAGCTCAAACAAAAAACTCGACAAACCCCAACACTATTAATTCAATAGCACTCTGCGCAGTAAATACGCCGGCTAACGCCTTAAAAGTCTTACAAAAAGACCGTCAAAACGCCAAAGGCTTTAAGTTGTGTGCCGTCTGCCAATGCACCACGCCATCAGATTCGATCAGCGCAATTTTCACCAAGCCACCTTTACACGGCCCGCCCCCACATTCGCCTGTATCGGGCTTGTAAGCCGCGCCATGCGTGGAGCACAGCAGCCATTGCCCCGTGTCGTCAAAAAACCGCCCTCTCTGCCAATCGAGCTCCATGGCCACATGCGTGCAGCGGTTGAGATAGGCATGCACTGCGCCTTGGAAGCGGATAGCAAAAGCCGTGCAGGTCTGCCCTGCGAAGATCACGTCGAAGGGCACCGCTTTGCCGCCATCGATTAAATCAGTGCTGTTGCAAATGGCAATGTGAGAAGCTGCAAAGATTTCAAGCATTTTTTACTAACCAATCGTGCAACTCTTTCATGCTGTGTGCAATGTACAAAGGTGAAAATTCCGCGAAGGATTCATGCGCATGCGCCCCAAAGCTCACGCCCACACTCGCCATACCCGCATTGCGCGCAAGAAGCAAATCATGCGTGGTGTCGCCAATCATCAACATGCGCTCAGGTTTGACATCGAGTTCCTCCATCAGCTCGCGCAGCATCAGCGGATCCGGCTTGCCTGCAGTCTGATCCGCTGTGCGAGTGGCGTCAAACAGCGTTTTGAGCTTAACGCCCGACAGCTCACGCTCAAGCACTTCATCCAAGCCCCGGCGCGATTTACCCGTTGCCACAGCCAGCTTCTGCCCACGCGATTGCAGCTCATGCAGCAATGAAAGCGTGCCGGGGAAAAAGCTGATGTCATCCACATGCAGCGCCCATTGCCGCTTGTAGGCTTGGCCAAGCGCCGGGTACTTTTCTTGCGGCACATCGGGCGCTGCGTGCGCCAGCGCCTGCATCAGCCCAAGCCCAATCACATACGATGCCGCCTCGTCCGAAGGCCTCGCCCCGCCTACCTCCACCACGGCCTCTTGGATACACCGCGTGATGATCGCCGTGGAATCAAACAACGTGCCATCCCAATCGAAGGTGATGCAGTCGAAGCGAAAATTTTGGGTCAGTAAATTCATCACGCAATGGTAAGGCCTGCTGCCACGCCGCATCAAAACCAATGATTTTTTGCCCAATCTCATCTGTTCTGGGGATGACAACCATGTTTGCAAAATGTAAAACAGATACACAGGATGCAAAGTTCTGTCAAAAAGTGCTTATGCCCTGCCTCTCTTCATTCGATCTTAGGAGCTATCATGAAAATAAACATCCCCCGCCAGAAGGCGCTGCTCGCAGCAGCAGCCTTGTCTGGTTCACTTTTTTTAGCCGCTTGCGGTGGTGGAGGAGGCGGCACAACAGCGCCTCCTGTGTTGCAACCCATTGTTGGCCCAGTAGCCGGCATCGTTGAAGGCACAGTCTCTGGCACAGCCAACGGCACAACGACAGGCGTCGTCACCGGCACATCCGTTGGCGTTTCGTCTGGCTCGATCAGCGGCACATCAGTTGGTATCGTCAACGGCACAGTCACCGGCACGGTCACGCAAGTCGTTGGCACGAGCACGGCATCTACCAATGTCGTCAACACACCCGTTGTCAGCACCGGCACGGTCACCGTCACAGGCACGGTCAACGGCACGGTCACGGGCTCAGTCTCGGGCTCAGTCAGCGGCACAGTCGCAGGCACTGTGACAGGTACGGTCACAGGTGTGATTCAAGGCACAGCCACTGGTACGGTGACGCCACCGGCGGTATCTGCCATTTCAGCGCAGCAAGTTGCCGTTGGCTTCTTGCAAAGCTACGATGCATTGCGCGGCAGCTTTAAAGCAGCAGGCGCAGATCAGTACTCTTTGCACGATGGTTGCTTTCTGAGCAACGGCTCGAGCAAAGCGTATCTGGTCAATGACTGGAATACACGCCCTGATATTCAAGTGCGTAATGCTTTTGATGTTGGCTCAGTTCGTGCTGGTACACCCGTCACCGTGCTTGCGGATCGCACAGCAACAAACGCTGATTTGACAACACGCCGCGAAATCGACATTCAATACAGCACTGTCTTCACCGATGGCTCACGCGACAAGACAGCCACTTCAACCATCGTCTCTGGCAGTACATCGGGCTTTCGCAATGCAGACGGCACAGCTTGCACCACATCAGAAAGCAAAGCTGCTTGGCGCTTCAAAGGCAATCGCAGGATCATTGATTTCTCCATGGCATCGGTGAATGAAGATTTCGATAACTTTGTGCTCAGCAACGGCGCAGAGCGCACGCCTAACCGCAACTTCAACACCTACATTGATTTGCGTTTGCGTGATCCAGCTAACGTTGCGACTTACTACACGATTTCTGGCCCTGGCTTGAACACAGTAGCTGAGCCTGCGAGAGAAATCATTGCAGTGTCGCCACGCGTGTTGCGCAATGACCCCTTGTTTGCAGGCAAAGTTGGCAACAATGTGGATTGGCGTGATACGGATTCTTTCCGCTTCTGCCGCGTATCCACAACGAGCGGGAATTTTGCTTCTGCTCAAGTAGCAAATTGCCCTGTTAACGGCGCAACAAGCGCAAGCTACGGCACATTTGGCAACGCAACTGACGCGCTAGCTGACACCAACTTCAATGCCTTCGGATTCGTCTTGGGCGGCGTGTACAACGTCAAGGTGTATTCCGGCACGGGCTGGAGCACGATTAACGGCGTAGCTGCTGCTACGCCGATTGCAACCTACACCTACACGCTAGGTAGCCTGCCGTATTCAGCAGCCGCTTTGCGTCCAGCTTCCGGCAACTTGTTCCCTGATGTCAATGGCACGGTTACCTCTGTGGTCAACAACACAGACACCAATGTCATTTTTGCCCAACTCATTCGCGACAAGAGTGCATTCACTGCTAACTTTGCATGGCAAGCCTTACCTGTGCTACCAGACGGCACAAAAGCCAGCATCAGCGATTTTGGCTACTTTGTGCAAGGGCCAATTGCTGGCGGCGCAGTCGGTACATGGCCACGTAGCCGTCAAAACAACAATTACTTCCCAGCGCCCGGCAGCACGAGCTATTCGCTTAATCAAGCAGCCTTGAACGGCAACATTGGCACGCCGAATTTTGGCAGTATCAGTCTGGTATTTACCAACCGCAACGGAAACGGAATAGTGAGTGGAGCGTCATGGAACTGATGAATTAACTTTCAAGTTCTAATCCCCAGCCCCGCATGGTTCGCCCAGCGGGGCTTTTTCTTGGGTGTATTGAAATCAGGCTGTAAGAGGCTTGGCTATTGCAAGCAGCTCTGCATTGACCGTGGCTCAGGCGCTGGGCAGTGCAATCATGGGGTTATGGCAGGCCACGCCCAGTGGCTCAAAGTGCTTGAGATTGCCCGTCAGCAGCAGCAATTGCCCATGCTGAGCGATTGCTGCAATGGCCACATCGGCGAAGCCAGGATGGCAGCCGTTTGCAATTGCGGCATCCGAGATTTGCCCAGCAAGACGAGCAGCCTGCGCATCTAGTGGCAAGATGCGATCCGCATAGGCGAAGAGTAGGCCGCTGAGCCAAAGGTCCAGGCGATCCGCTTTGTCTGCGCCTCCTGCGCGGCGTAGTTTGCAAATACCTTGTGAGATTTCTGCAATGGCCACAGAGGGTAGAAAAAGCCGTTGATGATGCGCTTGCAGCCATAGCGCCAAGAATGCAGACAGATGAACTTCTCGCCCCGGCGCGAGCGCGGAAATTACGCTGGTGTCGAGCAAAAAACCCTTACTCAAAATCTATACCTCGCAAAGGAGTCGTGTCGCGCTCCGTCACAAGTGGCTCGGGCATCGTCAACAAATAGTTGGCTAAATTGGGCATCTCCAGCGGATACAGCTTCGCACCCGCAGCCACAGGCACAAGCATGGCGCAGGGCTGGCCGTGGCGACTCACCAGCGTAGGACGACCCTTCTCGGCTGCAGCCACCATGGCCGAAAAGCCCGCCTTGGCATCACGTATTTGCAGAGTTTGCATATTTATCTCCTTGAGACTACATGTAGTCATTTTAACGCATTAAGGGTTTCTACATTGCACAGATTTGCTGAGCGCGATTCGTTTTCACATGTCCGAAAACGGCTAGCTTTGAAGTACAAGCGGCGTATCATCGCCACATGTCCTTCCTCCCCAGCGACTCAGACGCTTGCTATCTCGCTCTCAAAAGCCGCGATGCGCGCTTTGATGGGCAGTTTTTTACAGGCGTCACATCGACGGGGATTTATTGCCGGCCAGTATGCCGCGTGAAAGCGCCTAAAAGAGAAAATTGCCAGTTTTACGCGCATGCAGCGCTGGCGGAGAGCGCAGGCTTTCGGCCTTGTTTGCGCTGTCGGCCTGAGCTTGCGCCGCAGCGCAATGAGCCGGTTTGGTCAACGGAAGATGCATCGAAAATGCTGGCAAGCCAAGCTGTGAAATTGCTCGGTAATGCAGCGCTCGCGGGCGATGAATGCTCGATCAGTGATGTGGCGGCCAAAGTGGGCGTGAGCGAGCGGCATTTGCATCGCATTACCTTGACGTATCTGGGCGTGAGTCCGTTGCAATATTTGCAAACGCGGCGCTTGCTTGCAGCCAAATCTTTGCTGACCGATACCAAGCTGCCCATCACAGACGTGGCGCTGTCAAGCGGCTTTGGTAGCTTGCGCAGCTTCAATGCCGCTTTTTTGCAGCATTACGGTATGCCGCCTACGCGCCTGCGAAAAGAGGGCAACGAAGGAAAGCCCGGCAGCGCAGTCGGTGCAAATGGAGCAGATTCAGCAGGCTATTTGAGCATTCAGCTCGGATTTCGCCCACCTTTTGATGCGCAGGCGCTTCTCCGGTTTTGGAAAGAGCGCCAACTCAATACTATGGAATTGATAGCGCTTAGCGCAGAAGATACTTCGGCTAACGCCGCTTTTCTCTTAAAAAATAAACCCATTCACCTGATTCGTAGCTTTTGCATCGTGCATCTTGGCAAAAGTATCTCTGGCTGGCTCGCTGCGGGGATCGACACCGAAAACCATCGCATTCATGCGCACATGAGCGAAGCCTTCGCGCCCGCTTTGCCCGCCATGATTGCGCGGCTTCGCGCGGCGTTTGATCTTGATGCCGATCCACAAGCCATTGATGCTGCGCTAGGCAGTGCTTTCAATGCTGGCCATGGCATGCGCGTGCCGGGTAGCTTAGAAGGCTTTGAGATTGCCGTGCGCGCCATTCTCGGCCAGCAAGTCACCGTAGCCGCTGCTCGCACGCTGACGCAGCGTTTGCTGGAGCGCTATGGGCAGCCGATTCAAACGCCTTGGCCGCCAATCACGCGCTGCTTTCCAACGCCTGAAGTGCTTGCCAACGCCTCACCAGATGAGCTAGGCAAGATGGGTATCGTGCGCCAACGGCAAACCGCGCTGATTGCGCTGTCTCGACAAGTTGCCAGCGGCGAGCTGCATTTGAATTCACCGCCTAATCCCCTGCAAGTGATCGAGCAACTCAAAGCGCTTCCCGGCATCGGCGAATGGACGGCCAACTACATCGCCATGCGCGCCCTGCGCTGGCCTGATGCCTTTCCTGCGGGCGATATCGTGCTGCACACCGCTTTAAATCTGCGCGATGAGAAAAGCCCCACAAAAAGAGCCCGCGCAGCGGAATTAGCATCACAAACTTGGCGGCCTTGGCGCAGCTACGCCGTCTTCCGCGCGTGGGCGGGCATGCTGCGCCCTGCATCATGAAACAGATCAATACTATGAATTTAATAGCGCTTAACGCAGTAAATACGCCGGCTAACTGCCCAAAAGGCTTACAACTATGAATATCAACTCTTCCCCCAGCGTCCTCCATAGCTTCCCCACACCACTAGGCGACGCATGGCTCGCCGCCTCAGATGCTGGCTTGTCTGGCATATGGTTTCATGATCAAAAGCACCTGCCTGATTTTTCAAACAAACAGCGCTTTGAAAAGGGCGAGCATCGTTTCATGCATGCTGCTATCGATCAACTCGCGCCTTACTTTTCATCGAAAGCGAGGCCCGCTGAGTTTCGATTTGGCAAAAATTTACCGCTTGATTTAAGCGCTGGCACAGCTTTTCAGCAATCCGTATGGCAAGCGCTTTTGACGATTCCACTCGGCGGCTCAGTCAGCTATGGCGCAATTGCAGAGAAGATCAACAATCCCGCCGCAGTCAGAGCCGTGGGGGCCGCAGTAGGCCGCAATCCCATCAGCATCCTCGTACCCTGCCACCGCGTGCTCGGGCGAGACGGCTCACTCACGGGCTATGCGGGTGGGCTGGATCGCAAGGTGGCTTTGCTTCGGCTGGAGGGCTTGTTGATCTGACAGCTCAATGCCAAGTTTCCGAGCGCGAAAGACGCAAAAGTGACGCGAGAGACGCGAAAGAATGCAAAAAAGGAAAATGCATCAATCAACGTGGTTTTTTCATGAGTTGATCAAGTTCTGTGTGTTACTTTCAAACGTCTGAATCTAAAACCTCCAACGTATTTTTTGCATTCCTTTCGCGCCTTTCGCGTCTTTCGCGCTCCGGTATTGAATTTTTCATCCCCCATGCCAATAGCCCTCGAATTCACCCTACTCGCCGCCATTTGGGGCGCATCCTTTCTCCTCATGAAGCTAGGCGCCTCAGATTTCGGCCCATTCCTCACAGCTTTCCTGCGCGTATTGCTCGCCTCGCTTTTCCTCTTACCGCTCCTCATGTGGCGCGGGCAATTCGATGCCCTCAAGGCAAACTATAAAAAGATCCTCTTCGTCGGCATGCTCAACAGCGGCATTCCCTTCGCACTGTTTGCATTCGCCGTGCTGCACATCACCACGGGTCTCACCTCCATCTTGAACGCCACCGTGCCGTTGTGGGGCGCACTTGTCGCTTGGCTTTGGCTGCGTGATAAGCCCGCCAAATTGCGCTTGCTAGGCCTAGCGATTGGGTTTGCGGGCGTGGCCGCGCTCTCGTGGGACAAAGCCACTTTCAAAGCTGGCGCAGCCTCACCCGGCATGGCTGTGCTGGCCTGCCTGCTCGCCACGCTGTGCTACGGCATCGCAGCCAGCTACACCAAAAAATACCTGACTGGCATCCCGCCGCTGGCCAACGCCACAGGCAGCCAAATGGGCGCAGCGATTCTCCTCGCCATTCCCGGCTTGATGTCGATTCCCGCCAAAGCGCCCGGCCTAGCTGCGTGGGGCGCTATCGTTTTATTAGCATTCTTCTGCACAGCGGTCGCCTATATTTTGTATTTCCGCATCATCGAGCGAGCCGGGCCAGCGCGCGCTGTCGCGGTAACTTTTTTGATTCCGGTGTTTGGCGTGGCCTATGGGGCGATTTTGTTGTCTGAACAAATCACATTGACGATGGTGGTGTGTGGCGCTGTCATCGTTTTGGGCACTGCGTTGTCTACGGGAGTTTTGAAGTTTGGTAAGGGCTGAATTCTCAATTTCCGGTCGCGAAAGACGCGAAAGTTGCGCGAAAGGAATACCAAAAAATGCAAATTGGATGCTGTGGATGAACGCGGCCAAGCACTGTTCTTTGACTACATTTTTTCTTTTGTCTGTTTTCTTTTTTGCATTTCTTTCGCGTTTTTCGCGTGACTTTCGCGTCTTTCGCGCCCGGAACTTGAATTTGAATTTCAAACCTTAAGCACACCCTGTCCAGAAACGGCAGCCAGCGCCTCATCGCTCACCAGCAGAGGAGCCACATCGCGCAACGGCCAAAGTACAAATGCTCGCGCCCACATGCGCGGATGCGGCACACAGAGGCGCTCGCTAGAAATCTGCGCGCTGCCATACAACAAAACATCCAAGTCCAATGTGCGCGGCGCGTTGTGATACGGACGCTCTCGCCCTGCGGCTTGCTCTAACTTTAATAGCACACTAAGCAATGAATACGCCGGCAAAGTAGTCGAAATCTTTATAACCGCGTTGATATAGTCTGCCCCGCTGCTCTCCAGCGGCGCGGTTTGGTAAAGCGAGGAGGTCGCCAACAAAGTCGTACCGGACAGCAGCGCAATTTGTTTGACGCCAGCCAACACCGCCGCACGTGCATCGCCTAAATTCGCACCTAGGGCGATATAGGCCACAACCGCTTCGGGGAAATGATTGATCGACTTCATGGAGAGCAATGTAGCATTTACATGCCCCGCACCAGACCAAAGGTATGCCCTAGGCCAGTAACAAGGCTTTTGAAAGCTCGCACAATACACCCATGAAAATTCCAAAACCTTTGCGCAACCTTATCCTCATCTTGGGCGATCAGCTCGATCATGAATCTTCAGCCTTTGAGGGCTTTGATCCGAAGCAAGACGCTGTATTGATGATCGAAGCGCGCGAAGAATCCACGCATGTGTGGAGCCACAAAATCCGAACGGCGCTTTTTCTCTCGGCGATGCGGCATTTTTCGCAAAGTTTGGAAGAGCGCGGATGGCCCATGATCTATCGCGCGCTAGATAAAGAAGCCGATGCATCGCTCGGCGCTGGCTTGCTCGCTGCGATCAAGACACACTCGCCGCAAGCCGTAATTGGCGTGGAGCCCGGTGATCTGCGCGTTAGATCGCAGATTGAAGACGCTATGAATTCAGTAGCTGGTGACGCAATTAGCATGCCGGCTAAAGGCACAAAAAGCTTAAAAATAGGCTTTGAATGGCGCGACGACACACATTTCCTCTGCGGCCTTCCAGAATTCCGTGCATGGGCCGGCAAAAGCACGAGTTTGCGCATGGAATTTTTCTATCGCGTGATGCGCAAGAAGCATCATGTGTTGATGGAAGGCAAAAAGGGAAGTGCGGAGCCCATCGGAGGTCAGTGGAATTTTGATGCGGAAAATCGCAAAAGCTTTGGCAAAGCAGGCCCGCAAGGCGTGCCCACACCGCGCGTGTATGAGCAGAGCAAGATCACCAAAGACGTGATCAAGATGGTCAACAAGGAGTTTGCCGATCATCCCGGCGCTTTGGACAAATTCAACTGGCCGGTGACGCGCGCTCAAGCCTTGCAAGCACTTGATGATTTCATCAAGCTGCGCCTGCCCTCCTTTGGCCCACATCAAGATGCGATGTGGACGAATCTTGATTTCGGATGGCATTCTCTTTTGTCATCGTCTATCAATCTAAAGCTGCTCAACCCGCTTGAAGTGATTCAAGCGGCAGAGAAATGTTATCAAGCGGACAAGGTCGATCTGCCAAGCGCCGAGGGCTTCATTCGCCAAATTCTCGGCTGGCGAGAATTCATGCGCGGCGTGTATTTCCTCGATATGCCCAAGCTTAAGCAAGACAATTTCTACGACCATCAAAATGCGCTGCCCAAATGGTATTGGAGCGGCGACACGAAGATGAACTGCATGAAAAACAGCATTGATCAGACGCTGCAAAACGGCTACTCGCATCACATCCAACGCTTGATGATCACCGGGATGTTTGGCGTGACGGCGCAGATCAAACCGCAGGCGTTGTGTGATTGGTATTTAGCGGTGTACGTCGATGCGGTGGAATGGGTTGAGCTGCCCAACGTGGCGGGCATGGCGCTTTTTGCCAACGGCGGGCGCTTTACGAGCAAGCCGTATGTGGCCAGCGGCGCATACGTCAAGCGCATGAGCAACTATTGCCAAGGCTGCAAATATTCGCCAGAGGATCGCAGCGGAAAAGACGCATGCCCGATGACGACTTTGTATTGGAATTTCTTGGATGCCCATGAAAAAGAATTCGGCGGCAATCCGCGTACTGCTTTGATGGTGAAAAATTTACAGCGGATGACGGAGGATGAGCGCAAGGCAGTGCGGTCTCGTGCGAAAGAGATGCTGTCTGATTTAGATTCCTTGTAACGCCAAGAGTTTTGTCTCTTGTGTGCGGGTGGATCGCGCTGCCTGTGCGCTTTGCTACGTGTCCCCCGGCGACGTTGAATGTTGTTTTTCCCCGGTGGGTTGGTCTCGCCGCCTCCTCCTTTACCTCCGCAAAACGCACAGGCAGCACGATCTTGGAGACGAAAAGGTGTTCATCAAAGACGACATTTCGTTTGAAACGTGCCGCGTGAAATTGCCATATCAATTCGCAGCCATCGACACAGCGCATGTACCGCAGTGAGGTAAAGGAGGAGGCGGTGAAGCTCGTCTGCCGGAGAACAATAAAACCTGATCGCCGCCGGGGGACACGAACGAAGGTGCATGCGCTGTGTCGATGGCGGGCTCAGCCACTCAAAGTGCAAAAAGAATCAAAGCACCCGGTTAAACCAAAGCACTGATAAAGAAGCAGAAATCACAGCAAACATCGCAGCCAAAAGAGCAAGCAGCCCAGAAATTTCCGTCTCCTTCTTCTCTGTAGAAATCCGCGAAGACAATTTCTCGTACACCTTCGTCAAATCCGCTGCGCTACCTGCGTAAAAATAATCTGCTGCTGTGCGGCTTGCAATCGCCTTTAAAGTCTCTTCATCAAGGCGCACCCGCATGCTCCAGCCCTCAAAGCCAATGGTCTCGCCATCGACCGTGCCGATGCCCACCGTGTACACACGCACACCTCGATCAGCAGCCATCTTAGATGCCTCCATCGGATCGACGCCTGTGGTGCGCTGGCCATCGGTAAGCATGATCACCGCAGCGGAACTATAGGAGCCGGGTGGCACGGGTGTGAATTCTTTTTTCTCTTTGGGGGGGTCGTTGAGTGATCGCCCTAGTTGACCATTGGTGGGCCGATTGCCGCCCATGCCCGCGCTGCCCATCTGCGCCAATTCAATGCCTGCATCGGGAAAAAGCGTGGCAAGCGAGATCACAATCGCATTGCCCGTGGCTGTGCCGCGCTGCATTTGAAAGCGGTCGATCGCCTGCACTAAATCTTCTCGGTTAAGCGACGGGAATTGCGCCACTTGCGCTGCGCCTGCGAAAGCCACGATACCGACTTTGACCTCGCGTGGCAAGGTTTCTAAAAACTTCTTGGCCGACACCTGCATTGCGACAAAGCGCGTGGGCTGAATATCTGTGGCTCGCATGCTGCCGCTCACGTCGAGCGCCAAGATGATTGTTTTTTGATTTGAAGGCAGCGTGATCACGGCCATGGGGCGCGAAGCAGCAATCAGCATCGCAGCCAACGCGAGCAAAAACAAAGCAGGCGGCACGTGCCTGCGCCATGTGGCTTGCCCAGCAGCGGCTTGTTTGATGATCGACAGCGTGGGGAAACTCGCTGCGATTTTGCGGCGGCGCTTTAGCAGCCATGCGTACAAAAGCACGAGCAGCGGCAGCAGCAAAAGCAGCCAGAGAAATTGGGGCCACAGAAAGTTCACGCCGGGAATGTTCATATCGATGCTCATGATCAAGCTGCTCGTTGTGCTGATAATGTGGGCGCAGAAAAACGTCTGCTTTTTCTTCGGCGCAACGCGCAAAAGTGAATGAGGGCATCGGCAATATCTGCGTCGGTGGAAAGCTCTAGCGTGTCCACGCCCGCTGCGCTCAGCCCTTCGCGCAATTGAGCTTCTTTGTCGTTTGATATTTCCGCATATCGGCGCCGAAAGCTCGGCGAGCAATCCACAAGTTGCGTCTCGCCCGTCTCGGCATCGCGCAAAGTGATCAGCCCCATATCGGGCAATTGCAATTCGAGTGGATCAGTCAGCCTCACAGCCACTACGTCGTGGCGGCGAGCGAGCTGCGCCAGAGGCTTGTCCCAGCCAGGGGCAGAGAAAAAATCAGAGATCACAAAGACGGTGCTGCGGCGCTTGATCACATGCGCCGCAGCATCGAGCAAATGCGTGAGCTGCGTCTCTTGCTTGCCCACCTTCGCGCGATGCGCGAGCAGTTCATGCGCGAGCTGTAGCACATGGCGCCGGCCTGAGCCGGTGGGCAGCATTTTGTCTATCGCTGCGGTATCGCCGCCGCCGTAGAGCAACGCACCGACGCGATTGCCATGGCCTGTAAGCACGCGAGCGAGCGACACCACAAGCTCGCTGCACACATCACGTTTGCGCCTTGTGCCCGAGCCGAAATCCACCGACGCGCTCAAATCCATCACAAACCACGCCGCCATCTCGCGATCTTCGGTGAACACGCGCACATGCGGCGTGCCTGTGCGCGCTGTCACGTTCCAATCAATATGGCGCACATCGTCGTGCGATTGGTATTCGCGCAGATCGGCGAAATCTAAACCTGCGCCGCGAAATAAAGTTCTGTAGTCGCCTTGAAGCACACCGTCAAGGCGGCGAATCGTCGTCCATTCCAAGCGTTTGAGTAAAGCCTCAGCTCCGCCAACGTCCGTTCGCTCTGAGCCTGTAGAAGGGTTAAACGTGACTTCACTCCCTTCGACAAGCTCAGGGCGAACGGATTTGAACGGCGAGAGATTACGCAGCCAGTTTTTCATCGGCTTCAACGTGTCTGAGTGGCTTAGCCGGCGCAGGAATCGCTTGCATGATTTTTGCGATCAGCGCATCGGGTGTGAGCCCAGCAGAGAGCGCGTCATACGAGAGCACGATGCGGTGGCGCAGCACATCGGGCACGAGATCGCTCATGTCTTCAGGCAGCGCATAGGTGCGCCCGCGCATGAGTGCGAGCGCTTTCGCGCCTTCGGTCAACCCAATGGTGGCTCGCGGGCTCGCGCCGTAGGTGATCTGCGCTCGCAGCTCTTTCAAACCATGCTTCTCAGGCGTGCGCGTACACGTGACGATCTTCACCGCGTAATCAACGAGAGAGGGATCGACATACACGGCGCGGCATTGCTTTTGCAATTCAGCCAGCTGCGCCACAGTTGCCACTTCGCGCACTTTCACCGCCGGGCCGGTCACGCGATCCACAATCACGCGCTCTTCTTCATCGCTCGGGTAGTCGACCAACACCTTCATCATGAAACGATCCACCTGCGCCTCGGGCAGCGGATACGTGCCTTCCGTTTCAATCGGGTTTTGCGTGGCCATCACGAGGAAAGGGCTGGGCACTTTGTGTGTCTCGCCAGCGATGGTGACTTGCCGCTCTTGCATCACTTCAAGCAAAGCGCTTTGCACTTTCGCGGGCGCACGATTGATCTCATCGGCAAGTAGTAAATTTGCAAACACTGGCCCGAGCGCGGTAGAAAATGCGCCGCTGGCTTGGTTGTACACCCGCGTACCCACCAAATCAGAAGGCACAAGATCGGGCGTGAACTGAATGCGCTTGAATTTGCCGCCAATCGTCTCAGCCAGCGTCTTCACAGTCAGCGTCTTCGCCAAACCCGGCACGCCTTCCACCAGCAAATGCCCCTGCGCCAGCAGCGCCACCATCATGCGCTCGAGCAACCTGTCTTGCCCGACAACGATGCGTTTAACTTCGTAGAGAATTTGCTCCATGAGTTCGGCGGTTTGTGTGCTTGGTTTGCTGTGATCTGTCATTACTGGCTCTCAAAGTCTGAATACAAATAAGAAATACGAATTTCCGGACGCGAAAGAACGGACAAGTTACGGGAAAGGAATACCAAAAAGAAAAATACCAAACGATGGTTTCGATGTGCTTATTACAAATTTCTTCATTTCTTCATTTCTTCATTTCTTTTTTGTATTTTTTCGCGTCTTTCGCGTAACTTTCGCGCTTTTCGCGTCCGATATTGGTATTCGAATCGGTTTTAAAACGGCGGCATGCCCGCAGCGCTCGCCGCGTTTTCTATCGGTACTGCAAAGCCAATACCAATGAATGTCCTTGCCGGTGTCGGATTCATGATGGCTGTGACGATGCCGACGACTTCGCCGTCCATCGTCACCAGTGGCCCGCCGGAATTGCCGGGATTCGCTGCTGCATCAAACTGAATCAAATTCTTCATCGTCTGCCCGCCATCAGGCGAACGAAAGCTGCGTTTGAGGCCAGAAACGATGCCAGCCGATGCAGAAGGCCCGATGCCAAAAGGAAATCCCACCGCAATCACGTGATCACCCTCGCGCAAATCAGCGGTAGAGCGCATCGTGGCCGCGATCAAGTCATCGGGGATTTTGCGCGCTTGCAACACGGCCAAATCATCCTCGGCTTGCACGCTTTTGATATCGGCTTCGGCCTCCAGCCCATCCATGAAGGTGATCTTGATGCGATCCGCGCCTTGCACCACATGCCAATTCGTCAAAATAATGCCTTTATCGACAATCACCACCCCCGTGCCTACGCCGAATTCCACTTCGTCGTCTTCGGCTTTCAAATCGGGCGCAAGGCGATCATTCTTGGCTATTTTCTCGTCTTCCAGCCCCGGCTTCTTGGCTGGTCTGTCTTGAGGTTGCGGTTTTTTCGCAAGCGGCGCAGTTTTAGCCTGCTTGCTGGCCTTCATGTCTTCCAAACGACTTTTCTTTACAAAACTCACCACGCGCACGATGGAAGGGCGTACGTTCTCGTAAGCCGCAGCAGCTTGCGAGGGCAACACATTCTTCTGCAAAGTCTCCATCACAGCGGCATCAATGTCTTTTTGCGTGAGCACGCGCGGGCTGCGCTGAGTGACTTGCCAAACCAAGGCCGCGCAGACCAGCGACAAAAGCAAAACAGCCATCCCCAAAGCGCGACCCTTGAGCCAAGCTTGGGCTGATTTCAAGCGAGAAGCGCGCTGGAGGGGCAAATGTTTAGCAGCAGGACGCACCGGCTGAGAGATTTCAGCAAAGTGCGTGGCGGGGCGTGAGCTGTAGATAGGCCGTTTGGGCATGAAAGCACCTGATTTACTTGCACGGTAGCATACCCACGAAAAATTTGCATCTATATTGGCTCTTGGGCGTTCTTTATGCTGCATAGCAATATAATTTTGGATTGCGCACTTGGGACGATCTGCCCACCGCCTGCTTGAGTTACCGCCCAGTTACCAAGCCTGATTTACTTCAAAAGAAAGACACGAATGTCCGACGCAGCTATTCCTAAGAAGCCACGACGCGAATTCCGCAACATCAACGCTTTCACCGATCTCACCACTTATCGCTTGCCTCTAGCGGGCTGGGTCTCCATCCTGCATCGCATCAGCGGCGCAATGATGTTTGTGCTTTTGCCTTTCATCATTTGGATGTTTGATAAATCCGTGTCGTCAGAGTTTTCGTATGCAAAGTTCACGGCCACTTTCAAAGCGGGCATGTGGGGCTTGCCCGGCTGGATGTGGAAACTCGTGGCGCTGGCTTTGATCTGGGCTTTCTTGCACCATTTCGTCGCGGGCGTGCGCCACTTGATCATGGATGGATGGCACAAAGTCGATAAGCAATTTGCGAAATCATCGGCTGTATTCACGCTGATCTCTAGCGGCATTATCACTGTGGCTCTCAGCGCGAAGCTGTTTGGCTTGTACTGATTCAGGAGTAAAAAATGGCAGTAAATTATGGCTCCAAGCGCACAGTTGTGGGCGCATCTTATGGTTTTAAAGATTGGCTTTCGCAGCGAGCCACAGCAGTGCTCATGGCAGTTTTCACCTTGCTTGTCTTGGTGCGCTTTTTATTGATCAAAGGCCCAGTGGGCTACGAAGGCTGGGCGGGTATTTTCTCCCCGCAGTGGATGAAAGTGATCACCTTTTCCGTGATCATTGCGCTCAGCTGGCATGTGTGGGTCGGCGTGCGAGATATTTATATGGATTACATCAAGCCGGTGAGCATTCGCCTTTCGCTGCAAGTAGCCACCATTGTGTATTTGGTGGGCTGCGCGGGTTGGATGCTCCAGGTGCTCGCTCGCCTTTGATTTCAGAGCGCTATTCATTTAATAGCACTCCACGCAGATTCTATGCCGGCTATCTTGCCAAAATGCTTATAAAAAGCACTGAAGAGGACATTTGAACATGGCCAATGTGACGAAAAGAAAATTTGATGTGGTGATCGTGGGCGCAGGTGGCTCTGGCATGCGCGCATCGCTCCAGCTCTCCCGCGCCGGCTTGAATGTCGCCGTGCTCACCAAAGTGTTTCCCACCCGCTCGCACACCGTGGCTGCCCAAGGCGGCATCGGCGCATCGCTGGGCAATATGAGTGAAGACAATTGGCACTATCACTTCTACGATACCGTGAAGGGCTCAGATTGGCTCGGCGATCAAGACGCGATTGAATTCATGTGCCGCGAAGCACCGAAAGTCGTGTATAACCTTGAGCACATGGGCATGCCTTTTGACCGCAACCCCGATGGCACGATTTACCAGCGCCCCTTCGGCGGCCACACAGCAAATTACGGCGAAAAACCCGTGCAACGCGCCTGCGCCGCCGCAGACCGCACCGGCCACGCCATGCTGCATACGCTGTATCAGCAAAACGTCGCAGCGCGCACCAGCTTCTTCGTCGAGTGGATGGCGCAAGATTTGATTTTGGATGCCGATGGCGATTGCGTGGGCGTCACAGCGATTGAGATGGAGACGGGCGACGTTCATATTCTTGAAGCCAAGACAACACTCATGGCAACAGGCGGCGCAGGCCGCATTTACGCGGCATCAACGAATGCATTCATCAACACCGGCGACGGCTTAGGCATGGCCGCTCGCGCAGGCATTCCGCTAGAAGATATGGAATTCTGGCAGTTTCACCCCACTGGCGTGGCCGGCGCGGGCGTGTTGCTGACCGAAGGCTGCCGTGGTGAAGGCGCGATTTTGCTCAACAGCAATGGCGAGCGTTTCATGGAGCGCTATGCGCCAACCTTGAAAGACTTGGCGCCGCGTGATTTCATCTCGCGCTGCATGGATCAAGAGATCAAAGAAGGCCGTGGCTGCGGCCCGAACAAAGATTACGTGATGCTCAAGCTCGATCATTTGGGCGCAGACACGATTCACAAGCGCCTGCCCTCCGTGTATGAGATCGGCGTAAATTTCGCCAACGTCGACATCACCAAAGAGCCGATTCCTGTCGTGCCCACGATTCATTACCAAATGGGCGGTATCCCCACCAATATCAATGGCCAGGTGGTGATCCAGCGCAACGGCTCAGATAACGATGTGTTAAACGGCCTCTACGCTGTTGGCGAATGCTCTTGCGTGAGCGTACACGGCGCGAATCGCTTGGGCACGAATTCGCTGCTCGATCTCTTGGTGTTTGGCCGCGCGGCGGGCAATCACATTGTCGAATCGCTGAAGAATTCTCCGAAAGAGCACAAGAAGTTGCCAGCTGATGCTGCGGACAAAACCCTCGCGCGCATCGCCCGCCTAGACAATTCCACCGAAGGCGAATACGCGCAAACTGTGGCCAACGATATTCGCTCTGCGATGCAACAACACGCTGGCGTGTTCCGTACGCAAGCCAGCATGGATGAAGGCGTGAAGAAGATTGCCGAGCTGCGCAAGCGCGTGGCTGGCATCACACTCAAAGATAAATCGCAAACTTTTAACACCGCTCGCATTGAAGCGCTGGAGGTGGACAACCTGATCGAATCCGCTGAAGCAACCATCATCTCCGCCGCAGCTCGCCACGAGTGCCGTGGCGCACATTCGGTGAGCGATTACGAGAAGCCTGTTGACGATCCGAAAACGCCGCTGGGCCGCAACGATGCCGAATGGATGAAGCACACGCTTTGGTATTCTGAAGGGAACCGCTTGGATTACAAAGCCGTCAAGCTCAAGCCCCTCACAGCTGAGTCTGTGCCGCCAAAAGTCAGAACTTTCTAAGTTCTTAAGTTTTTGTTTTAGATATTTTTCTATAGTTTAAAAGCAGTTCTGGAGAAACATCATGGAAATGCGCACCTTCAAAATCTACCGCTACGATCCCGAAAAAGATGCCAAGCCGTACATGCAAACCATTTCGGTTGAGCTCGATGGCTCGGAGCGCATGCTGCTTGATGCTTTGATGAAGCTCAAGGAGCAAGACCCGAGCATCTCCTTCCGTCGCTCATGCCGCGAAGGCGTTTGCGGCTCGGATGCGATGAATATCAATGGCAAAAATGGTCTCGCTTGCTTGACCAATATGCGCACCTTGAAAGGCGACATCACCCTCAAGCCCCTGCCCGGTCTGCCCGTGATCCGCGACATTATTGTGGACATGACGCAATTCTTCAAGCAATACAACTCGATCAAACCTTACTTGATCAACGACACGATCCCGCCAGAGAAAGAGCGCTTGCAAAGCCCTGAAGAGCGCGAAGAGCTCAACGGTTTGTATGAATGCATCTTGTGCGCATCATGCTCCACAAGCTGCCCCAGCTTCTGGTGGAATCCCGACAAATTCGTCGGCCCCGCAGGCTTGCTTCAAGCCTACCGCTTCATCGCTGACAGCCGCGATCAAGCGACCAATGAGCGCTTAGACAATCTCGAAGACCCATATCGCCTCTTCCGCTGCCACACCATCATGAACTGCGTCGATGTGTGCCCCAAGGGTTTGAATCCAACCAAAGCCATTGGCAAAATCAAAGAGTTGATGGTTCGCCGAGCTGTCTAACAGATCACTAGGTAACGCGAAAAGTGCGAAAAAGACGCGAAAAACGCCAAACAAACACATGTTTTTCAATTCTCTTTTCGCGCTTTTAGCGACTTTTAGCGTTTTTCGCGTTACCTAGCTCTAAGAGTGCCAACCTCTATGCAACCCCAAGCCTACACAGCCTCAAGCATCGATGCCGTCTACGGCCTCGATGTTGGCGCTGATTTGGATGCTCAACTGTCCTCAGCAGGCCTTTCCAAGCTGCGCTGGCGCAGCCGCCGGGGCATGTTGGAAAATGATCTGTTTATCGAGCGATTTTTCAACAAATATTCTGCTCAGCTCACCGTCAGGCAAGCGAATGGGTTGAATGCTCTAATGGATTTATCCGACAATCAGCTCTTGGATTTGCATCTTGGCCGCAAAAGCCTCACTGAGGTTGTTGGCGATGTGCGCCCTGAGCTGGATACCCCCGATATTCGCGCTGTTCTAGAACTTTTGAAGGAAAAACAATGAAACTCGCCGATTACAAAGCCACCCTGTCATTTTCTAACGGCAGCCCCGCAGTTGACATGCCCATTTATCAGGGCAATATCGGCCCCGATGTCGTCGATATTCGTAAGCTTTATGCGCAAACCGGCAAGTTTACGTATGACCCTGGCTTTCTGTCGACGGCCGCCTGCCAATCGACCATTACGTACATCGACGGCGACAAAGG
Source organism: Variovorax sp. (assembly GCA_043755865.1). GTDB lineage: Bacteria > Pseudomonadota > Gammaproteobacteria > Burkholderiales > Burkholderiaceae_C > JANMDU01. The sequence continues at coordinate 36,002 of JAYUSD010000190.1, forward strand.
CGAGCTGCTTTATCGCGGCTACCCGATTGAGCAACTCGCCACCAATTGCGACTTCCTAGAAACCTGCCATTTGCTGCTCTACGGTGATCTGCCAGATGCCGCAAAGAAAAAAGATTTCACCAGCCGCGTGACCAACCACACCATGGTCAACGAGCAAATGCAATTTTTCCTGCGTGGCTTCCGCCGCGATGCGCACCCGATGGCCATCATGACTGGTCTAGTGGGCGCGCTCTCAGCCTTCTATCACGACAGCACTGATATCAACAACGCTGAGCACCGCGATATCTCCGCGATTCGCTTGATCGCCAAGATGCCCACACTGGTTGCCATGGCCTACAAATACAGCGTCGGCCAGCCCTTTATCTATCCAAAAAATGATTTGAGCTACTCCGGCAATTTCATGCGCATGATGTTCGCCACGCCTTGCGAAGATTACAAAGTCAACGCGGTGATTGAGCGCGCGATGGATCGCATCTTCATCTTGCATGCTGATCATGAGCAGAATGCCTCCACTTCCACAGTGCGTCTGTGCGGTTCATCAGGCACCAATCCATTCGCTGCCATTGCAGCCGGCGTGGCGTGTCTCTGGGGTCCAGCCCACGGCGGCGCGAATGAAGCCTGCCTCAACATGCTCGAAGACATCCAAAAAATGGGAGGCGTCGCAAAAGTCGGCGAGTTCATGGAAAAGGTCAAAGACAAAAACTCCGGTGTCAAGCTCATGGGCTTTGGCCACCGCGTCTATAAAAACTACGACCCCCGCGCCAAGCTCATGCAAGAGACTTGCAATGAAGTGCTTACAGCTCTTGGCCTAGAAAACGATCCGCTTTTCAAGCTCGCCAAAGAGCTAGAGAAAATCGCTTTGGAAGACGACTATTTCGTTCAGCGCAAGCTCTACCCCAACGTCGATTTCTACAGTGGCATCGTGCAACGCGCCATTGGTATCCCAGTGAAGCTCTTCACAGGGATCTTTGCCTTGGCACGCACAGTCGGCTGGATCGCCCAACTCAACGAAATGATCGGCGACCCAGAATACAAAATCGGCCGGCCTCGCCAGCTCTACACAGGCTCTGTGAAGCGCGATGTGGTGCAGCTAGCGAAGCGATAATTTTTATTCACTCACTATGAAACCCGCCTTGCGCGGGTTTTTTATTGTTTTTTTGATATGGTTTGAACCGTTTACCGGCTTATTTATTGCGTGGAGTGCTATTGATTTTGTAGTGATCAAGTCGTTTCTTTTTTGGATAAAGCGGCTGCGAGGATTGGGATTGCTGCGTCTGCCTCATGTACCCTGCTCGGGATTAGCGGCACTTGCCGCTAGATGAAGAACCAAAACGCTTCGCGTTTATTTAGCCTGTGCTGCGAAAATCGGCAGCCGCAGCAACCCCAACCCTCGCGGCCTATTTGGAAAGCAAAAAATCTTCGCGCGCAAATGCTGGCAATTGCAAATTCTGATTGCACCCTGCGATGCTGCTTCGCCGCGCCAACCACCGGCCTGTGGGAGCCGTATTCGGGCGGGCGATTTTCGCAGCGCAGGTGCAAAAAACGCGAAGCGTTTTATTCGTCATTTAGCGGCAGGTGCCGCAAATCCCGAGCAGGGTACATGAGCCCGCCCGAATACGGCTTCCGCAGGCCAAAGGAACACCAACAAAGTACAAACCACCAAATCTTTGCCACAATCACCAAATGAAGATCACTCAACTTGAAACCATCCGCCTCGCAGAATTTCCCAACATCATTTGGGTGCGGCTGCACACTGATGAAGGCGTTACCGGCTTGGGTGAGACGTTTATGGGCGCGGCGGCTGTGGAAGCCTACTTGCATGAATGGGCGGCAGCCAAGTTGTTGGGTAAAGACCCACTGCAAATTGAAGCAAGAAATAAAGACATCACAGGCTATCTCGGCTGGCGTGGCTCTGGTGTGGAGACGCGGGGCAACAGCGCGGTGGATATTGCGCTGTGGGATATTTTTGGCAAAGCGGCTGGCATGCCTGTGCGCGTGGCACTCGGTGGCGAATCTCGCTCTGCGATTCGCATTTACAACACCTGCGCTGGCTACGAATATGTGCGCAGCACAACGAATCAAAACACCTCGAATTGGGGCTTGAATCAAAACAGTAGCAACAAACTGGGCATCAAAGCCGGGCCGTATGAAGACTTAGAAGGTTTTCTCCATCATGCCGATGAGCTCGCTTTGAGTCTGCAATCGGAGGGCATCACGGCCATGAAGATTTGGCCGTTTGATCCAGCGGCTGAGGCCAGCGATGGGCAATACATCAGCGATCGTGATTTGGATAAAGCGCTTGAGCCCTTCCGAAAAATCCGCCAAGCCGTGGGAAACAACATGGACATCATGGTGGAATTTCACAGCTTGTGGCGACTGCCGATGGCGCAGAAGATTGCGCGAGCATTGAAGCCCTTCAACACCTTCTGGCATGAAGATGCGATCCGCATGGATTCACTCGATCTTTTGAAGCAATACGCGCCACACACCGATGCGCTGATCTGCGCGAGCGAGACGCTCGCCTACAAATGGGGCTTCAAAGATTATTTGCAAACGGGTGTGGCCGGCGTGGTGATGCTGGATCTGAGCTGGTGCGGCGGCTTGACTGAAGCGCGCAAAATCGCCGCGATGGCAGATGCTTGGCAATTGCCCGTAGCGCCGCATGATTGCACCGGCCCGGTGGTATGGGCAGCTTCGACGCAACTCTCTCTGCATGCGCCCAATGCGCTGATTCAAGAAAGCGTGCGAGCGTTTTACAGCGGCTGGTACAAGGAATTGGTGACTGAATTACCCGTCGTGCAGAACGGCATGATCTCGCTCAATAACAAACCCGGCCTTGGCCTAGAACTCTTGCCTGATTTGCATTTGCGCAAGGATGCCACTGTGCGCATCGCCAAACTTTGAATTGAAAAAAATGATAAATTCACCTTTCCCGCAAGACGTACAAGATGACATTCATCGCGCAACGCTGATCGCTCGCGTCCACATGCCCGGCTTGGGCGCTGTGCTCGCGCTTGCCACACCCGAGGCTTTATATGACTTGAGCAGCATTGCGCCCACGAGTGCAGATTTGCTGGCGATGGATGAGCCAGCAGCACAGATTGCTGCGAAGCGCGCGCATCTACCCAAGCTGACCGACATGCAAAGCGTACTGGCGAACAGTACGCAGTATCCGCCCGATCTCGCCAAGCCTTACTTGCTTGCGCCCTGCGATTTGCAGCCCATCAAAGCCGCAGGCGTGACCTTCGTCGCCTCAATGCTAGAGCGCGTGATTGAAGAGCAAGCGCGCGGTGATGCGTCTAAGTCTTTGGCTGTGAGAGAGAAACTTTCCAAGGTGATCGGCGATAACTTGCGAGCCATCGTGCCCGGCTCAGAGAAAGCCATTCAGGTGAAAGCACTGCTGATGGAAATGGGTTTGTGGAGTCAGTATCTGGAAGTGGGCATTGGCAAGGATGCAGAAATCTTCACCAAATCGCAGGCCATGAGCGCGGTGGGCTATGGCGCGCAGATTGGCATTCATCCGGAGAGTCATTGGAACAATCCTGAGCCCGAGATCGTGCTCGCTGTGTCGCCGCAAGGCACCGTGCAAGGCGTGGCGCTGGGCAATGATGTGAATCTGCGTGATATTGAAGGCCGCAGCGCTTTGCTTCTGGGCAAGGCGAAAGACAACAATGCATCGTGCGCGATTGGGCCGTTCATTCGCTTGTTTGATGCGCATTTCAGCATGGATGATGTACGAAGCGCTGTGATCAAACTCACGGTGACAGATGACAAAGGCTTCTTGATGGAAGGCTCAAGCTCCATGAGCCAGATCAGCCGCGATCCGCTGGATCTGGTGGCGCAAACCATCAATGCAAATCACCAATATCCCGATGGCTTCATGCTTTTTTGCGGCACGATGTTTGCGCCCACGCAAGATCGTTTTGCAAAGAGCCAAGGCTTCACGCATGCGGTGGGCGATTGCGTCACAGTCAGCAGCTTTTCTCTTGGCGAGCTCACCAACTACGTGAATACCTGCGATCAAATCGCACCTTGGACATACGGCTCACGCACATTGATGCGCGATTTAGCGCGGCGTGGCTTGCTATGAATTAATGAGCAATCTACGCAGGTTTTATGCCGGCTAGGCACTCATTTCTTATAAATTTCTCTGTGAATTAAAGATTTCTGTGTGTGAGACTTTTTGATACGGAAGATTTGCCGCCAGTGAAAGCGGCCACGAGTGTGAGGCACTTCGCCCGC
>JAYUSD010000191.1:0-6799 GCA_043755865.1 Variovorax sp.
CCTTTGAAGCGAATGTAAGGCTCGATGATGAATGTCGTGCCCATGTTTTTAAGCTTGGCTGCGAGCGTTTCCCACTCCGGCAAATTCATCACCAAGCCGAAATGCCGCACCGGAACGCCGTGGCCATCAACTTCGCTTTTCGCCGTCTCTGTGTTCATGGTCGGGCACAGGTGCGCCACGATTTGGTGGCCGTGAAAATTGAAATCCACCCATTCCGAGCTGCTGCGCCCTTCGGGGCAGCCAAGCAGGTCGCCATAAAAGGCGCGGGCAATATTCAGATCAGTGACGGGGAAAGCGAGGTGAAAAGGTTGCATGCTGTTATGTTATCAGCGCTAAGGGCTGCAAAGTAAAGGCTGCAAGACTCAACGTGGCGGCGGGACATCGTGGCCTTTGATGCGCGCCCAGAGCCATGGCAAGGCTTTGGCAGCGTCACCTCGATTGCCCGCCCGCGATATTGGCGTGATCGCTTTCCACGCGCTGCCTTCGCGCCGTGCGAGGGCGAACTGAAAGATATAACTCGGCTCTTGCCCCATACGCAGATCAGAGAGCACTGCTTCGCCTCTGACTTCGCGCAGGCTGTAAAAGCCACCGGTGAACCATGCCATGCGCTCGGTAGCCCAGTTGTCACTCAGCTCATTCATTAATTCGCTCTGATGGGGAAAGTGGTCAAAATTGATTTTTTGATCTGAATCTAAAAATGAATAAAAACCTTCCGAATAACGCTGCGGCTCCATCACCACAATGCGCCAAGCCACCGTATTGAGCGGGGTAGGTGTAGCAAAGAATTTCATGTTGCCTCCAAGCTGCGCGCGCACCATGCGTTCCACATGCAGCTGAGCTGCCACGCTCCAAGCCAAATACACGCAAGAAAAGCCCAAAGCAATTGCATTCCATTTCAAGCCGGCAAATTGCTTGAACGACACCGCGACAATCACGCCAAATAGCAAAGGCAAGGTGTAAATCGGATCGACAATAAACATACTGCCCATGCCAAACGGATGCTCTGTGAGCGGCCAGAGCAATTGCGTGCCATAAATCGTGAAGGTATCGAGCAGCGGATGCGTAACCAAAGCAAGCCACATCGCGAGCAGCCAATGCTTGAATAATGCGCGCTCTTTGTGCAGCCATGCGGGCAGGCAACTCAGCAAGGGCGCAAAAAGCGTGAGCACGATCAAGCTGTGTGAAGCCGAGCGGTGATACGTCATGTTGCTCACCGCGTTGCCAAAATCGTAGAGCACATCCAGATCAGGCAAAGTGCCGGCAATGCCGCCCCAAAGGGCTGCCTTCCAAACGGCGGTGCGCCGCCCCATGACTGCGACACCGCATGCAGCACCTAATAAGAGTTGAGACAGTGAATCCATGGCCTAAATACTAACGTTGAACACGTTGGACAATGACAAGTCGTTGGTTGGCCAAGCGACACGCAGCGCGCGCTGTGGCCATCACATTGGTTTTTTCCGCTTTACGGAACAGCCTTTTCGCTAGAGCGCAACCACGTGTACGAGATGCCCGCGCCGACTGAATAACCGTTTTTCTGGCGCACAAGTGGGCTGCTGTCGTTGGCCGCACCTGAGACAGAATCAAATCTTGCGAAAGTAAAAAACCGCCAATCGTTGTTGAGCCGCTTCGATGCAGCAAGCCCTAGGCGCGTCGCAATCAGGCCGCTCTCGGCTTTGAATTGTGGCCTGCTAGGCAAGGCCTGCGCGGCACTCACACCGTAAAACGTGTGATTAAGTTTTTGGCTGCCCACGAGCGCGGCTGCACTTACCGAGTAATCCCAACCAGAGGGCAAACGATTCGCAAATACGAGGCGAGGCTCTGCCGCCAAGCCGCGATAGGCTGCGCCATCGCTGATATCGAATACACCGCGCACGGGCAACTCAACGCTCCAACGCCCTGCACCGGGCGATTCGGACAATTTCCATTTGGCGCGTGGCCCAAATTCCACCAAAGTTCCCAGCTTAGGCATGCCTGCTCTGGCTGTGATTTCTTTTGAGCCGGAACCGAACGATCCTGCAAATCCAACGTCAAGCTCAAATTTTTCAGTATTCAATGCGCGCAATCCAACGTTGTTGCCGTCTGATCTGAGAAACTGACCTCGGTAAATGACATAAGGAATCGCCAAAGCGCGCTGGACTTGGCTGTTTGAGCCTGGATAGGCTTGCTGCGATACACCAAGCGCAAAACCACCTATCTCCCAAAGCGGCAGATCAGACTTGTCTTGCGCAGTAGCGCTTTGAAAGACGTTTAAAGATACCAATCCAACCACTAAAATACTTATCAGTTTCATAATACACCCTATGGTAATAAAAGTGATTGTAGTGCGAAGACGTACCAAAGCAACGTATCAACATTTGTCCCTAGCAAACAAATGGGTTTGGGTCAGCTTTTAGCAATTGCGGATGAATGAAGCATTGTTAACTTGGTTAAACGGGCACTCAACTAAACTCTTCTAAACACGGGTAAAAAACCATGAATCAAACCTACGACCTCATCCTCTACGGCGCGACTGGCTTCGTTGGCCAGCAAGCGATTGCCTATTTGGCGCAGCATGCAAACGGCAATACGCGCTGGGCCATAGCGGGGCGATCAAAGCAAAAACTGGAGGCAGCCAGGGGTGCGGTGGCGCAGCAGCATCCGGGCGTGCGCGATATCGCTATCGTGGTGGCCGATGCACAAGACGATGCGGCGCTCTCCAAGCTCGCCGCATCGACCCGCGTTGTGCTCAGCTGTGCGGGGCCTTTCGCACTTTATGGCAGCGCTTTGGTGGCAGCTTGCGTGGCACATCAGACGCACTACTGCGACATCACAGGCGAATCGCCTTGGATGCGCCAAATGATTGATGCACATCATGAACAGGCATTGGCACAAGGCACGCGCATCGTACCGGCCTGCGGCTTTGATTGTGTGCCCAGTGATTTGGGCGCGTATTTGCTGCTGCGCGAGATGAAAAAGCGCCACGGCGAAGATTGCACAGAAATCAAAGCCGCTTTTACAGTAGGCGGCGGCGGGCTCAATGGCGGAACGCTGGCCTCTGTGATGAACATGATCGAATCGGGCCACGCTAAGGCACTGAACAACCCGTTTTTGCTCAACCCCGCAGGCACGGCACCAAAAGACACCGCACCCCATCGCGACCCACTAGGCGGGCACTGGGATGAGGATTTCAAAGCGTGGATCGGCCTCTTCGTGATGGGGCCAGTCAACACACGCGTGGTGCGCCGCAGTTTGGCGCTGCGGGGGCAGACGGCCAGCTATCAGGAATACCTGCTTTTTGGCCGATCACTCATGGCCGGCGCTGTGGCGGCAAGCTTTGGCGTGGGCTCAAAGATCAGCACGGGTTTGCTTGCATTCTCACCGCTGCGCAAATGGGCGCAGCGCATGATGGCCAAGCCCGGCGAAGGCCCGAGTGCGGCGAGCATGGCGCGCGGCTTCTTTAAGATTGAGCTGATCGGGCAATCTGCGCAAGGCAATAAGCTGAGTGCTGTGATTGGCGATTCTTTGGACGCAGGCAACGGCGCAACCGTGAAGATGATGTGTGAATCGGCGCTAAGTATGGCTGAAGACGAAGCGAAACTGCCGAAAGCAGCCGGCGTGATCACGCCCAGCGTGGCGTTGGGTGATGTGTTGGAAAAGCGCTTGAAAGCGGCGGGCATGCGCATAGAGATTTTTGACTAAATAGGCCATTAGCCGGCATAAATACTCCATAGTTTGCTATATTTTTAGTAGCTAGTATCATGGCGCCGCACTTGCCTTAGCCGCATAGCGCCTGCCAGCTGAACCTCTGTCAGACACTACAAAACACCCCGACTCTTCAGAAAAATCTACAACGACGGCGCTTTTACGTTTTATTCAATGCTCTGCTTTTGCTCACAGCTTTCCGCTCACCCAAGCCTGCACGCTGGCCAAGGCTTCGCCGAGCTTGGAAGCATCGGTGCCGCCGGCCATCGCCATATCGGGCTTGCCGCCACCTTTGCCGCCGCATTGGCCGGCGACGAAATTGACCAATTCGCCGGCTTTGACTTTTGCGATCACATCAGCAGTGACGCCAGCTGCGATCTGCACTTTGTCGCCATCCGCAGCAGCAAGCACGATCACCGCTGATTTGAGCTTGTCTTTGAGCTTGTCCATCGTCTCGCGCAGCGCCTTGGCGTCTGCGCCTTCAAGTTTTGCTGACAAGACTTTAATGCCTTTGATGTCGATGGCTTGATTGCCTAATTCGTCACCTTGATTTGATGCAAGTTTGCCTTTGGCCTGCGCCAATTCTTTTTCCAACTCTTTGACCTGCGCCTGCATCGCGGCAATGCGATTGCCCAGCTCATCGGGCGAAGATTTCAGCATGCCAGCGGATTTGGCAACAGTACGCTCCAAGTGCTGCACAAACTCCAATGCGCCCTGCCCCGTAACCGCTTCCACGCGGCGCACGCCAGCAGCGACGCCGCTCTCAGCGATGATTTTGAATAGGCCAATATCGCCTGTGGCTTTGACGTGTGTGCCGCCGCACAGCTCGGTGGAATTGCCAATGGTGAGCACGCGAACTTGTTCGCCGTATTTCTCGCCAAACAGCATCATCGCGCCGGTAGCTTTGGCATCGTCAATCGCCATGACGCGCGCCTGCGTGGACGCGTTTGCAAGAATCTGCGTGTTCACCAGTTTTTCTATTTTCATGATTTGCGCATCGGTTACAGGTGCGTTGTGCGTAAAGTCAAAGCGTGTGCGATCCGCCGTCACTTCGCTGCCTTTTTGCTGCACATGCTCTCCCAACACGGCGCGCAAAGCTTCATGCATCAAATGCGTGGCGCTGTGGTTACGCACTGTTCTGGCTCTGGCTTCCACGTTGACTTTTGCAGCAACGCTATCGCCCACCTTGATCGCACCCTCATGCACATAACCGTGATGACCATACACATCGGCTTTGATTTTTTGCGTATCCAGCGTGGCAAACACCCCCGTTTGCTTTGATGTCGAAGCCTTGCTTTGCCCTTCGACAAGCTCAGGGCGAACGGAAATGATGCCTTCATCACCAGCCTGCCCGCCGCTCTCAGCATACATGGGCGTAGTATCCAGCACCACAATGCCGTTTTGACCTGCTTTTAGCTCAGTAGCCGGCATAGAATCTGCGTAGAGTGCTATCACTTTTGCAGTGGCCTCTAATTTCTCGTAGCCCACAAAGGTATTCAAAGCGCCCGTGTATGCCAGCGCTTTGCCCATCTTGAATTTGCCAGCCGCGCGGGCTTGATTTTTTTGCTGCTCCATCGCAGTATTGAAGCCCGCTTCGTCAACTGTTAGGCCACGCTCGCGACACACATCAGCCGAGAGATCAAGCGGAAAGCCGTACGTGTCATGCAGCTTGAAAGCCACGTCGCCCGGCAATACCTTCACGCCACCAGAAAGCGCTCCGTCCAAAATCTCCATCCCTGTAGCCAGCGTCTCGTAAAAGCGCTCTTCTTCAACTTTCAGCACATCCATCACGCGCTGCGCATTGGCTTTCAGATGCGGATAAGCATCGCCCATCAGCGCCACCAAATCGGGTACGATTTTATGGAAGAAAGGCGTTTTGCGGCCGAGCTTGTAGCCATGGCGAATCGCGCGGCGCACGATGCGGCGCTGTACATAGCCGCGCCCTTCGTTGCTCGGAATCACGCCATCGGCCACTAAGAAGCTGGTGGCGCGGATGTGATCTGCAATCACGCGCAGGCTGGGGTTGTTCAGATCCACGGCCACGTCTTTGCCAAACACTTCACGCGAAGCCGCTGCAATCAGCTTTTGAAACAGATCAATCTCGTAATTGGAATGCACGCCTTGCAAAATCGCCGCCAAGCGCTCCAAGCCCATGCCAGTGTCCACGCAAGGCGCGGGCAGCTTGGTGATCGAGCCATCAGCAGCCATGTTGAACTGCATGAATACATGGTTCCAGATTTCAATGAAACGATCGCCATCTTCGTCGGGGCTGCCCGGCGGGCCGCCTGCGATGTGCGGGCCGTGGTCAAAGAAGATTTCTGAGCAAGGGCCGCAGGGGCCGGTGTCGGCCATCATCCAAAAATTATCTGATTTGTATTTGCCGCCTTTGTTGTCCCCAATGCGCACCACGCGCTCGGGTGGCAGGCCGATTTCTTTGGTCCAAATATCGTAGGCTTCATCGTCATCGATATACACCGTGGCGAGCAATCGCTCAGCTGGCAGGCCATACACTTTCGTGAGCAATTCCCAGCCCCATTTCAACGATTCGCGCTTGAAATAATCGCCAAAACTCCAGTTGCCGAGCATCTCAAAAAAGGTGTGATGCCGAGCGGTGTAGCCCACGTTTTCTAGATCGTTGTGTTTGCCGCCGGCGCGCAGGCAGGCTTGCACGGATGCAGCGCGCACATAAGAGCGCTTGTCTTCGCCTAAAAACACATCTTTGAACTGCACCATCCCGCTGTTGACAAACATCAGCGTCGGGTCGTTGCCGGGCACGAGCGGGCTGCTGGCTACCGCCGTGTGGCCTTGCTGTTCGAAATAGCCGATAAACGACGCGCGAATCTCGGCCACGCTGAAGGTTTTAGCGGGGACGAAGGGCTTCAAATGAGGGTTCAGTGTGGTGGAATTTGACATAGCTTTCCATTTTACTGTTGCTTAGCTGGCGGGCTCGTGGTTCTTACATTGTTGGCCTTCAGAAGATTTCGTTTTGTGTAGAGCGGCTGCGAGTTTGAGGCATTCCGACCGCCTTCATGGTGGGATACCAATACTGTTCGGTTAACGCCATAATGGCTCGGGATGCGGCATCGAAGCCCCAGCAAGCCCTTCGATACCTCAGGGC
>JAYUSD010000192.1:0-2877 GCA_043755865.1 Variovorax sp.
GCCTCATCCCCGGCCAAGAGCAGCCGAGCCAAAAGCAATTTGACATGCGCATTTGGCATGCACTCAAACAGCTCGATCCGAGCCGCACAGTGTGGGCGGAGAGCGAGAGCAAGAAGGTCGGCAATGTGAGCATTCCCGATGCGCTGATGATCGCGCTGCGAGCAAGCCCTTGCGCGAGAGTGGAGCTGCCGATTGAAGAGCGCGTGAAGCTGCTGATGGAAGACTATGATTTTTTCGTGAGAGATCCGGATTTTTTCTGCAAACGGCTTGATGTATTGCGAGATCTGCGCGGGCATGCTGTGATTGATGCTTGGCAGGCGCAGATTCGTACAGGCAGCGTGCCTCAAGTTGTGAGAGAGATTCTAGAGCTGCATTACGACCCTGGCTATTTGAGCTCCACCAAACGCAACTATCAGCAATTCGATGCTAGCTATTTGATAGCAATAGATTCAATAAATATGCCGGCGAACAGTGGATTTATCTCTAAAATTCGCACAGAAAATGAGGTTTGACTCTACTTGCGCTTTTTATCCAGATGGTAGGTGAGTGAAGCAGCGATGCACATGCTCAGCTCTTTCTTGGGTAGCGGCGCATTGAGCTTGAGCAGCAGAGCACGGTTGCCTTCAAACTCAAACTCCTTGGGAAATATGCTCCTGAATCCATCCACCAGCGTCGTATTGCAATTGAAATAGATCGCTATTTGCTCAGGCGATTTGGCCTTCCAATCCATGCGCACCGTGCTGCCGCTCTTCGTCTGCGCCGTGAGATAAGCCGGCTCACCCCATTTGAGCGCCTCTTGCAGCGCGCCAATCTCTGGGGAATGTGCTGACACATCAAAAATCAGCTCGCGCAAAGCCAGCATCTTTTTCTTCACCGCTGCTGGATAGCGATCAAAATGCGCAGCGACTTGGGGCTCAAGAAAGGGGGTGCTCATGACTGTCCTTCATTGAATGCAGCATTAGTATGCACAAGGATGCTGATGCTTCAACTCAAAGCCAAAACAACATCCTTCGGCGCTTGCACCAGTTCAATCAACACGCCCTCGCCTGCGATGGGGAATTCATCGTTGGATTTGGGATGCACAAAGGTAATGTCAAAGCCTGCAGCGCCTTTGCGGATGCCGCCGGGGGCGAAGCGGACGCCTTGTTTTGTGAGCCATTCGACTGCAACGGGGAGATCGTCAACCCAGAGGCCGACGTGATTTAGGGGCGTGGTGTGGACGGCCGGTTTTTTATCTATGTCTAGCGGTTGCATGAGATCGACTTCTACGGCGTGCACGCCAGAGCCTATTGAGCAGATGTCTTCATCGACGTTTTCTCGTTCGCTGACGAAAGTGGACTTAACTTCTAGGCCGAGCATCTCGACCCAGAGTTTCTGCAGGCGTTTTTTGTCTGTGCCGCCGATGGCGATTTGTTGGATGCCTAGGATTTTGAAGGGGCGTTGCTCTGTGGTCATGCTTGAAGATCTTTCATCAAAATAGTGGCTGAATGCGCGATGCGGCCTTGGGTGTCTTTGAGTTGGAGTTGCACTTCGCGCTTTGCCCAGTTCACATCCACGATGCCGTAATGGTTCACGCGGACGAGATCACCAACGCGATTCGGCCCCGCTTCGCTCGCGCCGCCCCAAGCGTGCGTAAGGCCGCTGGATGTCATTTCCCACAGCGGGTAAGGCGCATTGCTGCTCTCGCGATAGATGGCGCCGATATGCCGGTCACCTGAGAGCAAAACAACGCCTTGCGCTTTCGTGCGCGCAATCAAATCAACGAGGCGCTGGCGTTCGCGAGGCAGATTGCCCCAACGCTCCCAGCCGTGGCCCTCAGCCAAGATTTGAATGCCGGAGAAGATGAAGCGTAGTTGCGCAGGTTGCTTCAGCTGCGCCTCCAGCCATTGCCATTGCGCCTCGCCCAGTATCGTCTTCTCAGGCGAAGGATCGGGAATGTAGCGCTCTTGGCCGGGCAGGCCGGGGATCAAAGGGCGAGCGAGCGGCGAGCGATGCCAGCGGGTATCGAGCGTGATGATTTGAATGCGGCGCTCACCCGAGCCAATGATTTGCGCATCGTACAAACCATCTCTCGTGCGCGTGGGGTGATTGGCCGGCAGTTTGAAGAAATCTAACAACGCTTGTTTGGCGAGATGCTTGCCTTCAAACTCAACGCCGCCATCGTTCATGCCGTAATCATGATCGTCCCACATCGCCATGAAGGGCACGCTGCGCATGAGCTGCGCCATGCCTTCATGCTTAGCGGCCAATGCGTAGGCTTCCGTCAATTGCGCGAGCGACCAAGGCTTATCGCTCGCATACACGTTGTCGCCGCCGAAGATATGAAAATCGGGTTTGTCTGCGAGGATGGTTTGCCAAATGGGCTGAGCGACTTTTTGATTTGCACACGAGCCCACACTCATGCGCCACATGTCTGCATTAAGAGCCTGCGCCTGCACGCCTTGGCTGGCTGCATGCAAAGCAAAAGCAGTAGCGGGAATCACGTCTCTACGCCTCATCATCACTCCTGAATTAATAGCACCTCACGCAGGTTACACGCCGGCTAAGTGCCTAAAAACCTTAAAAATCTATTACTAATGCGTTTAGACACGCTCCACACCCGCCGCGCTCATTTGCTCCCACGCGCTGGCAAGCGAGCCATGCAAATCTATTCCTCGACAAGCTGATTCATGCACGGTCACATCAAAGCCCGCAGTGCGTGCGTCAAGTGCTGTCCATGCCACGCAGAAATCAGTAGCTAGGCCGCAGACGTGAACCTCTTGCAGACCACGCGCTTTTAAATACGCAGCAAGTCCTGTCGTCGTGTGACGGTCAGCTTCTTGAAAAGCTGAATAACTGTCTACTCCCGCATGAAACCCTTTGCGAATGATGAGCTGA
>JAYUSD010000193.1:0-39039 GCA_043755865.1 Variovorax sp.
CTGAGCATGTGCTCGGTCGTTTCTAGACCTGCGCTGCCGTGCTCGTTGTCAATGATCGTGAAGTCGTAGCCGGCAAAGGCCGTCATCTCCACAAGAGCAGGAGACGACATGCCGTTGAACAAACCGCGCATGGGCTTGCCACTTTGGAAAAGACTGCGCAGTTGTGCGTCGATGGGGTGAATCATGATTTATTTCCAAAGAATCTCAGATGCCATTTGCGCGCCCTCGGCCATGCTCTTGAGCTTGGCATAAGCGATCGGCGGGTGCACGGCGCCAAAGCCGGCAAACGTGCCGAAGCCGCAATCCGTGCCGGCCATCACGCGATCTCTGCCGACGATGTCTGCGTATTGCAGCAAGCGCTGCTTGATGAGTTGCGGATGCTCGATGAAATTGTTGGTGGAATCAAGCACGCCGGGACAGAGGATTTTGTTGTCCGGCACGAGGCCTTTCTTTTGGGCATCGCTCCATACTTCCCACTCATGCGCATGGCGCGGGTTGGCGCCTTCAAACAAAATCGTGGCGGGCTTGGCTTTGCACACTAAGGCCAAGACGCGATCGAGGCCAATATCATGATGATGCGGGCCTTCGTAATTGCCCCAACAGATATGCATGCGGATCTTCTCAGCCGGAATGTTTTTGAGTGCGTGATTCAATGCTTCAACTTGCAAGTTGGCGTTGCGCAGAAATTCTTCTTCGGTGTCGTCGCGAAATTTAATGTGGCGGCCCATGCCGAGATCGGGCGCATCGATTTGCAGATCTAAGCCAGCAGCGACGATGGCTTCGTATTCGGTTTGCATGGCATTGGCCAAGGCTTCCAAATATTTCTCGTGCGATGGGTAATATTTGTTCGGCTGAAAGACGGCAATCACGCCGGGGCTGGCAGCATTCATGAAGGCTCGCTTGGCGCCGGCTTTTTTCACTGCGCCACTCAGGTTGGCAATGTCTTTATGCAAGCCACTCAAATCCTTTACAGCAATCGGCCCCGTGCAAATCGGGCGGTGGTATTTCGGCGTAGCGCCGAGCTTGGCAAGTCGTTCTTTGAAATCAGGAAAGTCATCCAAATCGCGTGGCGTGGCGCGCGGCATTTCGCCAATTTCGAAGCCTGTTAAGCGATGGCGGATGTAAGTGGCATAACTGATCTTGCTCATCTCGCCGTCGCTCACCACATCAACTTTTGCATCGACCTGCGCCGCAACAACTGCATCCGTCTCCGCGATCATGACGCGATCAAATTCGGCTTCGACGTAATTCAAATTCGCGTCTTGCGCGAAGAGCTGGTCAACCACGCGCTGCGGGCGCGGCATGCTGCCGACGTGGGTGGTAAGGATGCGGTTTGTCATGTTGCTTCTTTCTTGTTTTAAAAACGACTGAATAAAAATAAATACTTTAAAAGAATATTTGGAAAAAAAGACAATGCATCGCTATCGTTGTGAGCGATCAATATAGCGCTTGAGACCAACATAGCCATTTGCATCGATGCCCCAGCCTGCTTGCGCCGCTGCCGCTGTGACGTCTGGCGCCCACGTCATGCGTTTGCGCTCATCGCCCGGCGTCATCACGAGGATCACAGCATCTGCATCGCCTGCATTGCGATAACTGCGCCATACGTTCGCTGGCATGGCATAGCAGTCATTGCCTTGTGCTGTGCCATTCGCTACTATTTCAGTAGCGCTCTGCGCATATTCTATGCCGGCAAACGGCTCATTTTGTATATAAATCTCGATACTTCCTTGGTACACAGCCAATACTTGCTTAGAAGTCAGCTGGTGGCAGCTCACCGAGCCGCCCTTCGGGATCTTGAGCCACTCAATCGAGAAGCCATGTGAGTTCATCACAGGTGCAAGATGGTTGCGCTCCGCGCTCATGCCGTGGCCAATGACGGGCGCTATTGTTCCGCCGCAGCCGGGCAGGGCGCTGTCAAGCAAAGCACGCTGTGACCAATCAAGCTCCGCAAATTTCACCACGCGCTGGCGCATCTGCTCAGGGCTCCATGTGCGCAGCTGGCTCACCTCTTGCGGCGTCATGGGTTGCAAGCGCTTCATGCCTTCTTCCCATTTGCCGCCTAAATGCTCATCAATGATTTTGTAATCTTCGGTCAGATGCACGCCTTGCTCACGAGCGGCTTCCAACGTGGCAGCGCCCCAAAGAATGCCGCCTGTGTCGTCTTGCCCGAGGCCAGTGAACATAAATCCCTCAGCGCCATCAGCCGTGCCGTGGCTTTCAAAGCCGCGATAAATCCAAGTAGGAATCGTGGCGATGTCGCCGCCCTCGAGCTTGTATTCATGGCGCTCGGGATCGAAGCCCCAATGCAGCGAGAAGTTGCCGCGCGTGCAGATGAAAACTTCAGCTGTGAAGTGCATATGCGGCGGATTGATCACGCCCGGGCCCATGGCCACGCCGCCCACTTGGAAACCGTGCTTCTCGCGCAAGCTCACGGGTTGATTTGGGTTTTGCGAAACGCCCGGGCCAATCAAAGCGTAATTTTTTTTCGGGCCGCAGCCGGGGATGCGGTAATCAATGAATGCATCGGTGCTGTACTTCAGAGTAGCAGCAGGAATGTAGCGCGCTTGCAGTTCTTCGTTGGTAAAAGTTGTGGTCATGATTGCTCCTAAATAGATAGCACTCTACGCAGTATTTATGCCGGCTAGATGCTGTTTTTGATCAAAAATCCAATGAATCATCGCGTTGTATAGCGTAGCTGGCGCCTCTAAAGGCACGAAATGCCCACAGCGCGCAATCTCTCGCCACTCGATGCGCGGTTGCGCTGCCAGCATCGCGCGCTGCCAAGCAGGCGGGCAGAGGCGATCTTGCGCTCCGCTCACAGCGAGCACTTTGCCAGAATACTTGCTCAGAGTGTCTAAGCTGCTCGGCCGCTCAGCAGCCCAAGCGAATTCCTCAAAAGCGCTACGCTTGGATGTACCCAGCGCCATATCAAACACCAATTCCTCGTGCTTCCTGCGCTTGGCCTCATGATGAAAATACGCGGGCTTGACGTGTTTGGCCACAACTGACGCGCCGCGAGAGAGCCACATGCGGCGTAGCATTGCGCTTTTGCGCTGCGTTTTCGGCGTCGCTGCTTGGGCGTTGCTGGCAATCAGCGCGATGCCCAGTACGCGATTTCCCGCCATGCGCAGAAGTTCCAAAGCAAGCAATCCGCCGAGCGAAAAACCAGCGATGTAAAATTTCTGTGGCAGTTGAGACAGCAATTTCTTAAGCCAAGCTTGCGGATCTTTCAGGTTGCTATAACTAGCATTGAGCACAGTGACATGGCCACGCAGCCGGCGTTGGAGCGCTCTGAAGATGCGGCCGTCGCAAAGTGTGCCCGGCAGAAGCACCATGCAAGGTAAGGTCGATGCGTTCAATGTTGCGCAAATACTCATGTGCGAATTCGCTGGCCACTGTTTGCGTCAAACCAATACAAACTTTGCTGAGGCAAATGAATGCCAATGCGCTCGCCAAAGTGATGCTGCACGTTTTTATCAGCTTTGATCGTGAGCAACTGGCCATCCAGCTTGAAGCTCACCATCGATTCATTGCCAAGCAATTCGCAGGTGAATACTTCAGCGATCAAGTGCGCCGCGTTGTGGTCACACAGCTGCGCATCTTCGGCGCGAATGCCTACTGTAAGTGCGCCGTTTCGCGGTGCTGATAAGCCGCGTTGCAATGCCAAACCACTGATGCTTTGCAATTGGAGGCCATCTGCTACGCAAGGCAGCAGATTCATCGCAGGATTGCCGATAAAGCCCGCGACGAAAGTGTTAGCCGGATCGTTATAAATCACGCTCGGCGCGGCAAGCTGCTGAATTTCGCCATCGCGCATCAAGGCGATGCGATGCGCCAGCGTCATCGCTTCGACTTGATCATGCGTCACATACACGGTGGTAACTTTCATCTCATGCGCCAAATGCTTAATCTCCGCGCGCATGGCCACACGAAGCTTGGCGTCGAGGTTAGAGAGCGGCTCATCCATCAAAAAAATGCTGGGCTTGCGCACAATGCTTCGGGCCAAAGCCACGCGCTGGCGCTGGCCGCCAGAGAGCTCGCGGGGCAGGCGCTTGAGATAGGGCATCAACTCGACGCGTTGTGCAGCGATGGCCACAGCTTTGGATATCTCATCTTGAGGCAAGCCGCGAAGTTTGAGCGGATAGCCGATGTTTCGCTCCACCGTCATATGCGGATACAGGCCGTAGTTTTGAAACACCATCGCAACATCGCGCTTTTGCGTGGGGATTTCGTTCACTCTTCTGTTGTCAAAAGCGATTTCCCCGTGCGTGGGCTGCTCAAGCCCAGCGATCATGCGCATCGTGGTGGTTTTGCCGCAGCCGCTGGGGCCCAGTAAAACCAAAAATTCTTGATTTGCAATGTTGAGATTCAGATCCTTGACCACCTGCGTTGTGCCGAAAGTTTTGTGAATGCCCTTGAGCGAAATCGTTGTCATCGCACGCTTCCTGCGGTCAAAGATTGAATGAATTGCTTTTGCACAGCGAGTGAGATCAAAAACATCGGCACGGTGATGAGAATTCCAGTGGCAGCCATCAGCTCCCACAAATCACCGCGCTCGGTGCGAAACCCAATGAGGCCAATCGGAAGCGTTAGTGCATCTTGCTTGCTCAGAATCAGCGCAAACAAAAATTCATTCCAAGTCAGCGTAAAACTAAACACTGCTGCTGTGATCACGCCCGGTAGCGCTGCTGGCACAACGATTTGCCAAATCACACGTAACGCGCTCGCGCCATCCACTTTTGCAGACTCTTCAATCTCAAGCGGCACAGCATCAATAAAGCCTTTGATCATCCATACTGCATAAGGCATCACGATGGATAAATTGATCAAGATCAATGCGGTGCGCGTATCCAGCAATCCGATTTCTTTGAACATTAAAAAGTAGGGCAATACAACGATGGCGCCGGGAATGAACTGCGAGACGATCACAAGCAAAAACAGTGTGCGTTTGAAAGGAAACTCAAATCTTGAAAAAGAATAGGCCGCCATTAAAGCAAGCGGAATCGCAATGGCTACCGTCGTCATGGCCACCAATGCACTGTTCCAAAGCTTGTCATGCAGATTCCACGGATGCTCAAACAGAATACGAAAATTGTCGAGTGTGGGTGTGAACACCAATGCGTGATCCAGTGTATAGACTTCACGTGGGATTTTAAAAGCCGTGATCGCAATCCAAAATATGGGCAGCGCAATGGTGCATATCAGCACAAATACCAGCAATTGCCGCGCCCAGCCACTGAAGTACTCGATCGCGGGCGGGTGGTAGCCGCGGATCATTGGCGATTGAAGGGCGCGCGTCATAAGTTATCAAACGCGGCGTTTATTGAGAGCCAAGCGCACATAAAAAATCGAACACACCAAAAGAATAGCTGTCAGTATATAAGCCGCCGCCGCCGCGTAGCCCATGTCGTAGTAACTGAAAGCGGTTTGATAAACGAAGTAGGCCAGCGTTTGCGTGCTCGTGCCTGGGCCGCCGTTGGTGAGTGTGTAGATCGTGTCGAAAGCTTTCAGCGCGAAAACAGTTTTAAGCACCACGACGATACCGATGACGGGCAAGAGTTGCGGCAGCGTCACGTCGCGAAAGGTTTGCCAAGCGCTAGCACCGTCAATTTTTGAGGCTTCGATAGTCTCTTTGGGAATACTTGCTAGGCCGCCTAGCATCACGAGCGTCATGTAAGGCGCCCAATGCCATACATCGCTGGCTACCAAAGCCATCATCGCGAGTGTTCGGTCTGCGAGCCAAACTTTTCCTTGCATGGCCGGAAAAACTTCCGCAATCAGATATTGCGCAATACCGTATTCGGGATTTAAAAAGAAGCGAAATGAAATGCCAATCAGAGCCGGGCTCATCACGAAGGGCAATATGAGCAAGACGCGTGCGAATGAGTTGATGCGGACAGCGCGTTGCAAGAGCAATGCAAATCCTAGAGCAAATGCAACCGTCACCAGTACATCCGCCGAGACGAAAATGAAAGTCGCTTGAAGAGATTCAATGAACTCAGGATCGTCAGTCAGAAGATTCACGTAGTTTTTGCTGCCTACCCATTCGCCGGGTGTAGGAGATTGCGCAAGCTTCCATTGCCGAAAGCTGAGCAGCAAAGAATAGACAAGCGGGAAGCCTGCCATTGCCAAGACGACGATCAGCGCGGGGGCGAGCAAAGCATATTTCAGCCAGCGTTCTTGCATAGCGAGCTTAAGAATTCAGAAAGAAAACCAATAACAACTTACTCGGCAGCATCAATCCAAGGCAACCCTATCAAGCCCGCAAAATTTTGCGGGCCCGATTCGCCGCTTCGTCCATTGCCGGCTTGACTTGCGCGCGGCCTGACACGACATCGTTGATTGTGGCCTCTAGCAAATCGCTGACCTGCGGCCATTGCGAAAACAGCGGTGTGCCCTTCGCGCCGCGCAAGGCTTGCGCGCCAAACAAATGCATGGCTTTGAAGCGCACGTTCACATCTTGATTGAGCATATTGGCCGTTTGCACCGCCACCACTTCGTTCAAACTGCGATCCAGTAAGACGCTGAGTTCTACCGATGGATCGCCCAGCCAAGCAAGGAATTCCATCGCAGCTTCTTTTTTCTTGCTGTTTTTGTTGATGCCGTAAAACCATGAGTTGGTGTACGTTGTACTCTCTTTGCCCGGGAAGCTGGGCAGCGGTGCGTAAGCCACTTGGTTTGCGCTGAGCGTCGATGTTTTTGCATCTGTCAAACCTGCATAGCGCCACCACCACACCGGCACCATCGCGGATTTGCCCTGCGCGACCGAGTTCACCGCATCCGTTTCGTTAAACGTCGCGCTGCCGGGTGGGCAGATTTTGTGTTTCAAAAGCAGATCGACGTAATCTTGCGTTGCGCCAATTGCAGCCGGTGAATTGAAAGCAGGCTGGCCTTTGGCGTCGAGCAAATCACCGCCACGGCCCCACAAGTAGTTAAACCAAATCATCAAATTTTGGCCAGCCGTCTTGCCGTAATACATGGCCACGCCAGAAAGATCCGTTTTGCCTTGAATGATCTTGCTTTGCTCGATCATTTCGTCCCACGTGTTGGGCGCTTTAAGATTGAGTTTGTCAAAGATGTCTTTACGATAAAACATGAGCTGCACATGGCCACGAATCGGCATGCCCAGAATGTTTTTACCGTTGCCATTGCCATCTCGCGCCGCGCGCAAATGCGCGCCAGCGTAGCGGCTCATGTCGATCTTTTTCTCGGCAATTTGGGCGTTGATCGGCTCAAAAAGGTTGTAAAGGCTCGGCCCCCAAACATCCATCACCGACAACATATCGTATTGCGCGCTTTGCGCAACTAGCTCAGCGGTCAGCTTTTCGCGCGTGGCCGCAAACGGGACATATTGGTATTTCACTTTGATGCCAGTCAGAGCTTCAAACTCAGAGAGCTTGCGCTCGTGGGCACTGAATTGCGGCGCGACGACGCTAAGCAAATTCAACTCCGTGCCGGCATACGGCTTGCCGGGTTTGAGCGGCGCTTTGCTTTGTGCCCAGCTCATCGAAGGTAGAGAGGATGCCGCTGCAAGCGCCGCACTGCTGGTGATGAGTTCTCTGCGTTGCATGGTTTGTCTCCTGAAGAATTTTGAAAAATTGAGCGAGAAACTAGCCCTTGACCGCACCTTGCGTGAGCCCCGAGACGATTTGTTTCTGAAAAATAATGACCAAGATAATCAAGGGAATCGTGATGCTCACCGCACCGGCCACGCCTTGCATCAAAAATGCTTCGCTTTCTGCGTTGATGGCGTTGGCTATCGCAGCGGGCATAGTCATCTTATCGGCGTTGACTAAGGAAGAGCTGAGCAAAAAGTCGTTGTAGGCCAATAGAAAACTAAACAGCCCGGTGGTGACTACACCCGGCCACATGACCGGGATGATCACTTTGCGAAACGCTTGGAAGCGCGAACACCCATCCACCAGCGCGGCTTCATCCAGTTCGTTGGGAATATTCACGAAGAAACTGCGCAGCATCCAAATGGTGAAGGGTTGGTTGATGGCAACGAGCACCAAAATCAGGGTGAAGTATTCATTGCGCACGCCAACGGCATCAAACATCACATAAAACGATGGCAACAAAGTTGAATGTGGCAACGAGCGGAAGACAAGGGCAATAATCAGCAACCAAAAGCCGAGCGATCCGCGATAGCGAGACAGCGCGTAGCCGGCCAAGCATCCCACCGTCAAGGAAATGCTCACCGTGCCGACCGTAACGATCACTGTATTGAGAAAGTTTTTGTAGAACGCTTTATCTATCCACAGCGTGGTGTAGTTGTCAAATGTGATGGGGGCGATCCATTTGATGGGAATGGAGAAGGCATCAACATATTGGCGCAGCGAGATGATGGCCGTCCAAACAATGGGCAAGCTGGCGACGAGCAGCCACAGCGCCAAGCCGCCGTAGATCAGCGCTGTCCAGCCTTTGGATTGTTTTCTCATAATTTAACCGCCCCGCCTTTGTTCTTTCCAAGTTTTCACAAGGAGTGGAATGAGTAAAACGAAGATGCCTGCTGTGGTGAGCACAGCAGCAGCGCTGGCTTTGTAGGGATTGGTCTCAGTGACCAAAATATAGTAAGTTAAGTACTGAACGCTCGTGGTGAATGCGCCTTGGGTGAGCACCAACACGGGCTCAAATACTCTATAAGCGTCCATCAAATGAATCAAGCTAATGAAGACAATCAGCGGCATCAAATGCGGCAGTGTCACGTAACGCAACTTTTGCCAGCGACTTGCGCCATCAATCGTAGCCGCTTCCAGCGAATCTTGCGGTACGGATTGCAAGCCTGCGTACAGCACGATAAAAGCAAACGGTGCGGAATGCCACACACCATACAAAATGATCAACAAGCGAGCCGACCATGCCTCGGCCATCCAAAATACTGAAATACCAAACTGCGAAAGAAAATAGGGCACGAGACCATTGTCTCGAAACAGCCATTTGATCGACAAGGCCGCGACGACTGGTGTGATGATGAAGGGAATCAGCGATGCGGTAATGAAAATGCTGCGGTAGCGCGGCGCGCTGTTGTGCACGCCTAAAGCAACAAGAAAACCGATCGCGAGCACAAAAGGCATTGTCACTAACGTGTAGAGCAACGTAAATTGCAGGGCGCCTGTGAATTCCGTGGATCGGTGCTTTGAGGCGGCATCCGTATCGCTGTCCGCGGGCGCGTTGTCTGGCGGTGCGTTGTCTGCGGCATTGACGCTTGCTACCGAGCCAATGCCCAATACGCTGCGGAAATAATCGAAGCCGACGAATCGGCATAAGGTGATAGGCTTGCCTTGCGCATCCAGCTTCACACGCTGCGTGACGCTTTCGGTAGTGCCGAAAGGCCCGCTTTGCTGGACCTTCACGATCTCCATGTCTGGCACGCAGTTGCGTACCGACAAATAAAACGTGACTATCAGGGGTGCTGCCATCAGTGCCAGCATCAGCAGCACTGAAGGGGCAACAAAGCGTGCGAAGGTTTTGGTTTTCACGGCAAGCCTATCTTGTGACGAGTTTGCTTACTTAATGAAGCCTTTTTCAGTTGCGGCCTTCACGTAGGACGCTGCTGCGGTCTCCAAGGCCGCCTTGGGTGCCATCGCGCCAGTCAATACATCAGGCACCACTTTGCCAATCTCGCCCTGTGCCAAGCTGAAATAGGGCTCAGTTGGCCAGATGGCTGCGCCAGCTTTGGCAGACGCTGTGACGCCTGTCGCAAAGCGCGTGGGCTTGTACCCCGAGCGAATCCAGACGGTGAGGTCGTTGCCTTTTTTCATGGTTTCTTCATCGAGAGATTCCATCATGACCTGAAACACAGTCTCACGATCAGCGTTGAGGTTTTTAGGCATCACCATGCCATCCCACCAAAGATGTGTGGCGCTCTTGCCGCCGGCGGTCATGGCAGGGGCTGCGGCAAATTCCATCTTGCCAACAATTTTCGACGCTGCTGGATCATCCATGCGGGCAGCGCGAGAAGCCCAGAGCACGCCCATAGCGGCCTTGCCTTGCTGGAACTGGTTCATCACATCGTCGCTGTTAGAGGCGAGGAAGTTGGGTGTCATGTATTGCGTCATAGCACGCATGTTTTCCAATGCTTTCACACCCGCTTCGCTGCTGAAATCAGGCTGAGCGCTGCCGGCTTTGAAAAACTTACCACCGCTGCCAACAAACATGTTGACAAACTCAACTTGGCTGTCAAAGCCTTTGGAAAAAGTTTGTGCAATCGGAAACTCGATGCTGGGTTCTTTTTCTTTCAACGTTTTGGCCGCTGCCAGCATTTCTGGATAGCTGGTGGGCACTTTGATGCTGTGCTTGTCAAACAGGTCTTTACGATAGTACAAATTTTGCGCATTTTGCATAAAAGCAATGGCCATTACTTGTCCGTTCACGCGAACCAGCATGTTCTCTTCGATCTTGTATTTGGTTTTGTACTTTTCCACCAAGTCAGTCATGGGCTGAATCTGCCCAAGCGAGTTCAGGTTGGTAAAAATACCACCAGATACGACCGCAGCATCGAACGCTGATTTACCTTGCGCTGCGAAGGCTTGCTCAATCTCAGTGCGAGCGTTGGGCGTCATTTTGAATTGAACCTTCAGGCCGCCTTGGGTACAACTTTCCATCTCTTTGGCAATGTGCGCTAAAGCCGGAAAGCTATTGCCAATAATATTAATTTCTCCAGCTTTAGCGCCTACCAACTTGTCACAGCGGGCCTGCGCAAGGCCTGGAAGAATGGCCACGAACGCTGCCGTTGCGAGCAGAGTGCGGCGAATCAGGGTCGTTTTCATGAATTAACTCCAAAAAATGCCGGAATGATCTTAATTGCCTACGCGCAGCCGGTTCTGCGAGAGAGCGTCGAATAAATAGCAGCGCTGCGCATCGGCTCTTAGTCCTAGCGATGCGCCCATGCTGGTGCGAAATTCTTTGCCTGCACGGGCGGTGACGTGTTGGCCGCCGGGTTTGATGGTGGTCAAAGTGGCATCGCCTGTAAGTTCGTAAGAAAAAACGTTGGCCGCAAAGTGTGCGCCGTCAGTGCTTGTACTGATTTCCATATCTTCGGCTCGAACCCCAAGCACAACGTCTGACTGCGTAAGGCGGCCAAAACCGGGAAGCCGCACACCCTCGGCTTCAAAAACGCCATCAGTCAGGCAGCCTTTCACAAGATTCATGGCTGGATTGCCAATGAAACCTGCGACGAAAAGGTTGGCGGGGTCATTATAAATCTGCTCGGGCGTGCCGATTTGTTGCACTTCAGCTTTGCTCATCACCACCACGCGGTCGGCCAAAGTCATCGCTTCAATTTGATCGTGCGTGACATAGATCGTGGTAGTTTTAAGTTCATGGTGCAAGTGCTTGATGTGCGCACGCATTGAGACCCGTAGCTTGGCATCAAGGTTAGACAGTGGCTCGTCCATCAGGAACACTGCGGGCTGGCGCACGATGGCGCGCGCCAAGGCCACGCGCTGGCGTTGGCCGCCAGAGAGCTCCTTCGGGCGACGATCTAGAAAATCCATCAGCTCCACTTTTTCCGCTGCGCGCTTCACAGCTGGGTCAATCTCAGCGGCAGGTGTGCCGCGAATGCGCAGCGGGAAGCTGATGTTCTCGTACACCGTCATGTTTGGGTACAAGCCATAGCTTTGGAACACCATTGCCACGTCGCGGTCTTTGGGCTCAAGATCGTTCACCTTGCGATCCCCAATCCAGATCTCGCCTTGTGTCGCGTCTTCCAAACCGGCCACCATGCGCATCGTGGTTGTTTTACCGCAGCCCGAAGGGCCGAGCAGCACCAGGAATTCGCCGTCGGCAACATCGAGCGACATTTCTTTCACGCCAACAGAGGTTTTGCCGCTGCTCGTCCAAGATTTGGCAATGTGTTTGAGTTGTACGCGAGCCATGATTTACTTATCCGTTTCTATATGCGACAGTGCCATCAAGGACTTGCATCCAAACGGCCACATCATCAATCAGCACCCATTCGCGTGCTACTGCCCATTCTTTTCCAATTTTGACGAATTCGGCGTGTGAGATGCCGAGAATGTCTAGGGAGTTACGTGCATCTGCTGTGTATCTTCCTTCGCCGCAATGCTCACCGTTTAAGCGCCAGCGCAGAGCGACGCGCGGCGCTCGGCCTAAATTGCTGCTGGCAGGCATGTAAGCAATGCTCTCGATTTTATAGCTGCTGGCGCTGATGCTGCGGGCGATGGAGGCATAAAAGGCTTGGACTTCTTGGCGACCGTAGTGCGTGGAGTTTACGGGACCCAGGCTGCATGCGGCTTCGTCATAAAGCGTTTCGTCATTTGCTTTGCCGGTCAACATTTGGCCCACCGAGTTTGCATAGCGTTGTGCCATCGGCTCATCGCTCATCGGGTTGCGCCACCAGACCGGTGCGGCAGGTTGGGGCAGGGGAAGCAGTGGCTTGCTGCGTGCTGCAAGCCAAGCCTTTGCCATCTCTTGCGGCGAGCTGCCTACCGCCGCTGCAATCGCACCCTGATCGCGCACCAACCATTCATGCACGATGCGGTTGTCTTTGCAAACGCAATCGGCCACTGTGCGCACATAAATTTTTTTCCCACTGGCTTTGCCGAAATTGCCATCGCCTAGATGTGTCATCGTGCTGATGATGCGGTGAGAGGAAAGGAAGCCTGCCTGCGCATCGCCTGCTTCGATCACGTCTTCAGCGAGCAGGCGGCGATCTGGAAACTGAGCGAGCGTGGCCTTCGTGCCGTCGATCACACTTTGCACATCTGTTGTCGCGCCTACCGGCGTGATCACGGGGCAGGGATCGCTGTAGTAATCGCGGATCGTATCGATCTGGCGGCCTTCCCAGATGCGATCTGTGATCACGCGGATGTAATCGTCGAGATTGCGAAACTCTACAGAGAAGCCTTGCATCGCGGCGCTGGTGTGAAGGGCGGGGGTGGCTCTCATATCGCTTTTCCTAAGGGCATCAGTGATGAGCCACGCTCAATCAAACGCACCGGCATATTGATGTGTTGCGAGAGCAGCTTTTCGTCTTGAATCTGTTCCATCATGATGCGAGCTGTGGCTTCAATCATGGCCTGAGCATCTTGCTCAATGCTGGAGAGCGAGTAACCTGCCCAATCCGCTTGCGGTACGTTATCAAAGCCGATCACCGCCACATCTTGCGGCACCCGAAGCATGAGCTCGCTGCGCAGCACATCCATCACGGCAATCGCCATGTGATCGTTAGCCACAAACAACGCGCTAGGCCGCTGCGCAACATCTTTGCCGCCAAACATTTGCCGCGCTGCAATCTGCGCGCCTTCAAAGCTGTAATGCCCCACCGCGCGAGCAAACACGCGTTGGCCTGCTGCAGCGAGAGCCGCGTTGAAGCCCGCTTCACGATCCCGATTGGTGGAGGAATCTTCCATGCCCGCGATGTAGCCAATGCGCTCATGCCCAGCCGCGAGCAAGGCGCGAGCGGCCATGCGGCCGCCCGCTTCGTTGTCGCTCGCTACGGAATTGACCGTACCGTCCGCTTGCGCGATGCGGTTGAACAAGACGACTGGAATGCCCGCATCGGCGCAGTCTTTGGCTATGCCCGATGAAAGACTTGCGCTCAGCAACACAATGCCATCCACGTGATACTGCATCAGCTGCATGAGCAGTTCATCGGCTTCTACGTTGGCTTCTGCGATGAAAAGTAGTACGTGATAGCCATCGTCTTGCAAACGCTTTGATAGCTTCTCGATCACCACCGGATAAAACTGATTGTCAAGATACGAAGCAACCACTGCAATCATGCGGCTCTTGCGCGTGATCAGCGTGCGGGCAATCGCGTTGGGCCGATAGCCGAGCTTGCGCGCTGCGTCCATTACTTTGCTGCGCGTGTGCTCCGCCACGCTCGCGCCGGGCGTGTAAGTGCGGCTCACGGCAGACTGGCTCACGCCTGCAAGCTTCGCGACGTCAATTGATGTGGCTGCCTTAACCATGTTGATACGCCATTTTTTACCGCGCCGTCCAGCCGCCATCAAGCATCAGCGCGCTGCCTGTCATGAGGCTCGATGCGTCGCTCGCCAAAAACACAATCGCGCCCATGATTTCTTCGAGCTTGCCCAAGCGGCCAAGCGCTATATTGCCTAAGACATAATTTTTAAAAGCATCATCTTTCAGCATCGTGGCGGTGAGCTCAGTTTCAATAAACGTGGGGCAGATGCTGTTGACGCGAATGTTTTGAGGCCCCAGCTCCCAAGCCAGCGCTTTCGTCATGCCCTCGAGCGCATGCTTGCTCGCGCAATACATCACGCGCTTCGGGCCACCCACATGCCCCATTTGCGATGACATATTGATCAAGCTGCCCGGCTTGCCTGCCGCTTTTAAGCTGCGAGCTGCAGCGCGCAGCACATAAAACGCAGCCTTCACATTCAGATCCATCACCGTATCAAAATCTTCATCGGTGGCTTCGTCAATCAGCTTGGTGCGCGTCGTGCCTGCGTTGTTGATCACGATGTCAAATGCGCCTTGCTGGGCAAACATGGCGTCAACTGCTGCGCTGTCGCACACATCGACGACTGCATAAGAGATTTTTAAGTCTTTTGAGCTACTAGCCGGCATGATATCTGCGCAGGCTGCTATTAAATCAGGAGTGTTGCGCGCAGCGATCACAACATCAGCTCCGGCTTGCACAAGAGCATGTGCAGCGGCTAAGCCGATGCCTTTGGAGCCGCCAGTGACTAAGGCGCGTTTGCCATCTAGGCGGAAGCTGGGTGTTTTGAATTGACTCATTGTTGCGTTACTCAATCGAAATATTGTTGGTTTTGATCAGATCAGCAAACTTCGATGTCTCATCGCGAATGAACTTTTTAAAGCCATCAGGCGACATCGGCTTAGGCACGAATCCTTGCGCCAACAATTTCGCATTCACGGCTGGAGTGGCCAGCACAGCAAGCACTTCTTTATTAAGCGTAGCAATGATGGAGGGCGGCGTAGACGATGGCGCAAGCAAGCCCAGCCAAGTCGCGGCTTCAAATCCTGGCACGCCTGACTCGGCCAGTGTGGGCATGTCAGGCTGTAGCTCTGAGCGCACAAGGCTAGTTATTGCCAGTGCTTTGACTTGGCCAGTTTTGGCGAATGCCAAAGCCGTGGTCATGTTGTCGAACTGCATATCAATTTGGCCACCTGCCAAATCAGTGAGCGATTGGCTGCTGCCTTTGTAGGGGATGTGCACAGCCTTGGCATTGATGCGATTGAGCAGAAGCAGAGCAGTTAAGTGCTGCGAAGTGCCGCTTCCGCTGCTGCCATAAGAAATCGCATCGGGCTTGGCCTTGAGCTGCGCGATCAGCTCTTGCACACTGCGCGAGCTTGTCTTGTTGCTGGCTAGCAGCACGAGGGGCGTGTTGGCCAATTGAGTGATCGGCGCGAAATCTTTCTCAACGTCGTAGGGGAGCTTTTTGAACAAGTTGGGATTGACGGACAGCGCTGTTTGCGTGCCAAGCAAGAGCGTGAGCCCATCGCCTTTGGCGCGAGCAACAAACTCTGTGCCAATGCCGCCGCCTGCGCCCGCTTTGTTGTCAACCACCACAGCCGTGCCCCAGCGCTTGCCCAACTCGTCGGCAAGTAGCCGAGCAATGATGTCAGTTGCGCCACCGGGTGCAAACGGCACGATGATCGTGACGCGGCCAGCTCCGGGGTAGGCGGCTGTGCTGCTCTGTGCGTGAGCCATTGGCAGCATGCACACTGCCAATGCACAACCTAAAAAAATTCGTAAAGTTTTGAAGCGATTGAGCATGCGATTTCCGTTGAGGTGATAGCTTTTATTTACTCAGCCTGAATGCCAGCGTCTTTAATAACCTTGGCCCATTTGACGATCTCAGCTTGCTGAAACGCGGCAAATGGCGCAGCCAATCGGCCATCGGGCTCCACGCCCATATTGCGCAATTTTTCTTGCACATCCGGCATCGCCAAAATGGCGGCGATGTCTTTGGCCAAACGATCCACGATGGCTGCAGGCGTGCCTTGCGGCGCAAACACGCCTTGCCAAGATTGCATTTCAAAACCGGGCACACCGGCCTCAGCCAGCGAAGGTGTGCTGGGCAGATTAGCAAGGCGACTTTTTGACGTAACGGCAAGCATCTTCACGCGTTTGCCATCAATCATCGGCTTAGCTGCCGCCACAGTTTCAAACACCATATCAATTTGCCCGCCCACCAAATCGATCATGGCTTGCGAGCCGCCTTTGTAGACGATTTGCCGAAGCTTTGTGCCGGTGATGCTCTGAAACAGCTGACCCGACAAATGCTGCGATGTGCCTGCGCCTGCTGTGCCATAGGTCAAGCTATCGGGTTTGGCTTTGAGCTCAGCAATGATTTGCGCCACTGAATTAAAGCGGCTGTCTACAGGCACAACCAAAACATTGCTCACCATACCGACCAAATTGATCGGCGCAAAATCTTTCACCGGCTCATAGCCGAGCGCTTTGGTAAAAAACGGATTCACAGCATGCGTGGTGATCGTGCCGCCCATGATGGTGTAGCCGTCAGCGGGCGCTTTCGCAACCAATTGCGTGCCCAAAATACCTGAGACTCCGGGCTTGTTTTCAACGATGACCGGCTGGCCGAGTTTGTCCGTCAAATGCAGTGCCACCAAACGCGCCACACCATCGGATACGCCACCCGGTGCGAACGGCACGATGTATTTCACGGGCTTGGTAGGCCACGCTGTTTGGGCTAGCGCAGTTGTTGCACCCGTCAAGCTCAGCACGGCAAGAGCTAATAAACCAATGCGACGCGAGATTTGACGGGTATTCATCTTAGGACTCCAACGCAGGCACAGGCTGATACCAAGGCACCTCTGGCCGAGTGCCGTAGCGGCGCACGCGGATGTTGGCTTGCTCACCATGGCCTGCAAAATTTTCCATGTGGCACAAGCGGGAGCAGTATTCGCCGATCAAGGCGCTGGCTTCGTTGGTGGTGACTTTTTGGTAAGTGCAGGTCTTGAGGAATTTTCCCACCCACAGGCCGCCGGTGTAGCGCGCAGCTTTGTTCGTGGGCAACGTGTGGTTCGTGCCGATCACTTTGTCGCCGAAAGACACGTTGGTACGGGGGCCTAAGAAATGTGCGCCGTAGTTTTGCATGTGGGTGGCAAACCAATCATCGCGGCTTGTCATCACCTGCACATGTTCAGAGGCCAGCTCATCGGCTTTCTCCAGCATTTCCTCATACGTGTCGCAGACGATCACTTCGCCGAAATCTGCCCAAGCCACTGCCGCGATCGCAGCAGTCGGCAATATTTTGAGCTGGCGCTCGATCTCGGCCATCGTATCCTTCGCCAATTTTTCACTGTTCGTGAGCAGCACAGCAGGCGATGTCGTGCCATGCTCAGCTTGGCCGAGTAAATCCACCGCGCAGATTTCGCCATCCACCGTTTCATCGGCAATTACCAGCGTCTCGGTCGGGCCGGCAAAGAGGTCAATCCCCACGCGGCCAAAGAGCTGGCGCTTGGCTTCTGCCACAAACATATTTCCGGGGCCGACCAGCATGTCAACGGGCTTCACAGTTTGCGTACCAATCGCCATCGCAGCCACGGCTTGCACGCCGCCCAGCGTTAAAATTTCATCAGCACCTGCAAAATGCATGGCCGTCACAATGGCTGGATGCGGTGTGCCGTGAAATGCGGGCGCGGTGGCTACAACGCGCTTTACACCAGCCACCTTTGCTGTCAATACACTCATGTGCGCCGAAGCAATCAGCGGATATTTGCCGCCCGGAATGTAGCAGCCCACCGCGCTCATCGGAATGTGTTTGTGGCCCAAAATCACGCCGGGCATTGTTTCAATTTCGATCTCTTTCATGCTTGCTAGCTGGGCTGTGGCAAACATGCGAATCTGCTTTTGCGCAAACTTGATATCTTCCGTCTCACGCGCAGAGAGCGATTTCACAGCCTTTTCAATATCAGCTTGCGACAGGCGGAAATCCACTGGATCCCAGTTGTCAAATTTCTTGCTGTATTCGCGCACGGCCTCATCGCCCCGCGCTTCGATGTCTTTCAAAATGCCTTCTACTGTGACGCGCACCTTGGCATCTGCATCAGATTTGGCTTGCGCATCCTTGCCGCGCTTGAGATAACGAATCGTCATAATGTGCTCTCCATGAATTGCATACGAATGCATCATAAAAGTTTTGCAAGCTTGATTAATCCGTAAATACCCTTGTCTTTAAGCGCTTATATGCTACCAAGGAGAAATAGTTTTGTTGGTGCTTGATTGCATTGCATAGGCTTGCAATAATAATGGGATGCAACATCTTCAAGACGCTAAAAAATTAGTTTGGCAATACCTTCAAACTTTGCCCGGCAACACCGCAGCGCATCCTACGGTAAGCGATTCGCGCCCCGCGCTGGAGAAATTCTTCACGCCAGACGCGCAATGCCATGTGTTTCACCCGATCAATGAAGTGCATGGCATTGAAGCCATGCATGCCAAATTGTGGCAGCCATTGCTACAAGCTTTCCCCAATTTAGAGCGTCGTTGCGATTTGTTTTTTGCAGGCGATTTTAATGGGCGCTTTTGTGGCGGCGCAGGCACATGGGTCACGGCGCATGGTTATTTGATGGGCACGATGGCGGGCGATTGGCTGGGCATTCCAGCCACGGGTGATACGGTGTTTGTACGCATTGGTGAGTTCTATCGTGTAGAAAACGGCAGAATAGTTGACGCCCGCATCTTGCTTGATCTCGTTGATGTGATGAGGCAATGCGGCATCGAAGTGTTGCCGAGCAGCACGGGCGCGCGGCTCATCGTGCCGGGGCCGCAAATGCATGATGGATTACTGCTGGGTGAAAGTGATCCCGCTCAATCCCAACTCTCGATGGACAGCCTAGACCGCATGATTGGCGGCCTGAAATCCTTCAATCAAAAAGACCTGAAAAGCATGGGCATGCATGCGTTTTGGCATCCCGAGATGATGTGGTACGGGCCGTGTGGCATCGGCACGTCGCGGCAAGTGGAAGGCTTTCAAAAGCACCACCAAAAGCCTTTTCTGCACGCTTTCCCAGACCGCATCGGCGGCAACCACATCAGCCGCATCTCAGAAGGCCACTACATCGCTTCCACAGGCTGGCCGAGCGTGCATGCCACGCATATGGGCGACTACCTCGGTGCGAAAGCAATCAACAAACCGATCACGATGCGGGTGGCCGATTGGTGGCGGCGCGAGGGTGACGTGCTCCGCGAGAATTGGGTGATGATTGATTTGCCGGATTTGCTGTTGCAGATGGGGGTTGATCTGTTTGAGCGGATGTCTCGCGGTGGGTTGAAGTAGTTTTTTAAGCGAAAACAGCAGGTGGCCGGCGTATTTGCTGCGTGGAGTGCTATTAATTTTGTAGTTATCGAGTTATTTCTTTTTGGTCAGAGCGGCTGCGAGTTTGAGGCATTCCGCCCGCCTTCAGACGCGAGTACGCCACATCTGTCGGGCGAAATGCCTCAAACTTGCAGCCTGTTGGATACGCAAAAAATCTTCGCGCCAAACGTTCGCGGTGTACAAAACTGGCCTGTGGGAGCGGTATTCGGATGGGCGATTTGTGCAGCGCAGCGTCAGAAAATGCTTGCGTTTTTTCTTTGTTATCTAAGGCGACGGGTGTCGCCTAATTCGCGAGCAGGACCCATGAGCCCGTCCGAATACCGCTCCCACAGGCCAACAGCCGCGCAAATCACCACAGAACTGCATTTGTATAGCCAAAACAACGGATCGCCGGCATAGAATATGCGCGAAGTGCTATCAAATGAATAGCGTTGAGGCATGATCATCCAAATACTTGCTAGCGAGCAGACAAAGCCTTGATTTAGCCGCTACACTCCCCACCTTCTTGCTTTCGCAAACTGGATAAAACGTCATGGCTTTGATCCCCGCAACCATCCTCACCGGCTTCCTTGGTAGTGGCAAAACCACGCTGCTTAAACGCGTGCTTTCCGAGGCGCACGGTCAGAAAATCGCCATCATTGAAAATGAGTTTGGCGAAGAAAACATTGATGCTGACATCTTGGTCAGTGATGTCAAAGAACAAATCATCCAAATGAGCAACGGCTGCATCTGCTGCACCATCCGCGAAGATCTGCGAACCACCTTGCGTGACTTGGCAGAGAAAAAGCGCAAAGGTGAGCTTGATTTTGAGCGCATCGTGATTGAGACCACCGGCTTAGCAGATCCGGGGCCTGTGGCGCAAACCTTCTTTATGGACGATGAAATCGCCGAGCAATATTTGCTCGATTCCGTGCTTACTTTGGTTGATGCCAAGCATGCTGCCAACCAATTGAATGATCGCCAAGAAGCACGCCGCCAGGTTGGTTTTGCCGATCAGATTTTCATCAGCAAAAGCGATTTGGTGAGTAAAGACGAGGTGGATGCGCTGATTCACCGCTTAAAGCACATGAATCCTCGCGCGCCGATGCGAACAGTGAATTTTGGCGATGTGAAGATCTCGGAAGTGTTCGATTTGCGCGGCTTCAATTTAAATGCCAAGCTCGATATCGATCCGGATTTCCTTAAAGAAGATGACCACGATCATGCACACCATGATCACAAAGACGGCGAGCATTGCGATCATCCTTCGCATGCCAAAGGGCATGATCATGACGGGCAGGGCGGCCACCATCATCACCACGACGACGATGTGAAAAGCTTCGTTTTCCGCTCCGAGAAATCCTTTGACCCAGCCAAACTGGAAGATTTTCTGGGTGCGATTGTGAATATTTACGGCCCGCGTATGTTGCGCTACAAAGGCGTGCTCAGCATGAAAGGCACGGAGCGCAAAGTGATTTTTCAAGGCGTGCACCAGCTCATGGGCTCAGATCTGGGACCTCAATGGGAGCCAAGCGAAACGCGCCTTTCCAAAATGGTTTTCATCGGCCTAGACTTACCTAAAGATATATTCTTGCAAGGCTTGGAGCAATGTCTCACATCTGACTAGCCGAAAAATAACAAACAATGAGCGCAACTTCGTGAATTTATGGTGATTTTTGATGAATTGTGCTTTTGAAGAAGGTCGTGATGGATGTATTTTTTAAAAATGATGGAAATGGCGCAAGTTAAGTCGCTACAATCGCGCGCCGATGATCAATCGGCGGGTCACCAGAAAAGCGGTAAAGATCTGGCAGATTCAGCAGGTAAGCAAGGCCATTGAAAAGCCTCGGCTGCCGCCGCGAGGAGACACGACATGAAAAACCAAGCCAAAAAGTCCACAGTCACTAAAACTGTTCTCAAGAGTGCAAGTAAAGCCAAGCTAGCTGCCAAACCAGTGCCCAAGCCAGTGGCTAAGCGAGTGAATAACACAGCGGCAAAGCCAGCACATAAAAGCGCTGTACCCAAAGCGAAAGCCAAGCCAATTGCAAAAGCTGCCGCAAAGCCTGTGCCCACAAGTAAGTCATCTGCCAAGTCTGTCATTCAAGCCAAACTAAAAACACCCGTCAAATCAACGGCTAAAGCAGCAGTAAAAAAAGCGCCTGTTAAAACATGGGTCAAGCCAAAGGGCAAAGTTGTTGTCAAAACGGCCGTTAAACCCCTCGCAAAATCTGTCATCAAGCCTGCCGCTAAGCCGACAGGAAAGCCCGCCGTTAAGTCGGCGGCTAAATTGCCCGTCAAGGCGTCCGTGAAGTCGCCTGTCAAGTCAGCTCCGAAATCCTCAAAATCGCCACCTCCGGCACCCCTGAAAGTGCCCTTGAAATCTACCGCTCCTAAATTGCCCACAAAGGCATCTGCTAAGGCACCTGCTAAGCCACTCGCTAAAGCAGCGCCCAAATCACCGGCGAAATCGCCGGCGAATTTACCGGCCAAATCAGTTGTCAAAGCACCTTCCAAAACGGCGGCTAAAACACCAGCGCAAGCTGTGATCAAAACGCCAGCCAAGCCCGCAATCAAGGCAACTGTCAGCCCAGACGCCCCGCCTGTTGGCAAAACCGCTGCAAAGTCAAGCGCGAAAGCAGCAGTGCCTACCAAAGCAGCTGCAGCGCCTACTGTCGCCGCCAAGCCGGTGGCGTCGCCCCCTCCGACGCCCAAGCCAACCAAGGCGGGCTCACGTGTTGTTCCGTCTTATTCGCCTTCGGCTGCCAACATGTCTCCTCACGGAGGAAACACGGCTGCCAAGGCCAGCTTCACGCTGTCTGCCCCGGTTCTCGCGCCGCCGCCTCAGCTGATCGTTAAAAAAGATCCTAAGCTTGTCAGCAACTGGAAAACCAAAACAGCTGAGCAGCTCTCCGATGCCGAGGTGATCGCCATGCCCGATGGCGAATACATGAATGAAAAACAGTTGGCGTTTTTCCGGTTGAAGTTGGTCACGCTTAAAAACGGCATTCTTGCCAATGCTGGCGAGACCACCGAGCATTTGCGTGAAGACACCTCTGTGGTACCAGATCCGGCGGACCGTGCCACCATCGAAGAAGAGCATGCGCTTGAGCTGCGTACCCGTGACCGCGAGCGCAAATTGCTGAAGAAAATTGAGCAGTCGATTGTAAGCATTGACGCGGAAGAATATGGCTATTGCGACGAAACTGGCGAGCCTATTGGCGTTGCTCGATTGATCGCCCGACCCACGGCTACTTTGTGCTTAGAAGCGCAACAGCGGCGCGAGCTCAAGCAGAAGATGTTTGGAGATTGACCGGCTCATGCTGCAAACGCGCCAATTCCGGCTAGACTCTCGTTAATAAATTCCGAGATTCATGGCAAAAGACGACACCTCACCCGGCGGCTTGTTCTCCAAGATGGTGAAGTTCGTGCGCAGCCCGGGCGGGCAGTGGAACGATCTGGATAATCCTAGCTCCGCCAAAGACGGAAGCCTCAGCAAACAAGCGCTCAAAGAAATGATTGAGCGCAAACGGCGCAACGATTTTGTACGCAAGCGCGAATTCGATATGTTGCGCAAGCTGCGGCGCCGCGAAGCGACCGGCGGCAGTGCCTCCGATGCGGCAGCTCGGCCCTCGTTTTTCCAAAGTTCTATGCCCTCGCGCCCAGACGATCGGGCGATGACTTTGAAGAAAATCGACGAAATTGAAGCACAAATGTCGATGCAGTGGTGGAAAACCAAGCACGGCACAGCCGGCGGCGCATCGACCGTCAATCCTGGCTCTGACTTTTCCGCTTCTGATATTTCTCGGCCACCCGCACCAAGCGCGGCCGCAAAATCTGCTGCTGCTGCGAATAATTTGGCCTATGCACGCACCGCGCCAGACGACCTGAAAAGCACGCTTGCCAACAGCGTCAATAAAGTGGTGCAGCCAAGCCAAAGCGCCAGCGCCTTGAATTCTGTTCCCATTTTGTCTGCGCGCGCGGCATCACCCGCAGCGCTTGCGCCTGCCCCTGCGTCATTTGCCCCAGCAGCGCCTGCTGCGCCACGCTTTGCCGATGTTGCGCCGCTGCGGCCTGGATCAGCCGCCACCGCTGCTTCCAATGCGCCGGCTCCAGTGCCTTTGCCCGATGCGGTGGCGCAAGATAACTCACTCGATTTCACGGCTGATTTTGCACCCGCTGGCAAGGCAGTCATCAAACCGTCGCCTTTTTCTACTCCCGCTCCCGCTCCCGCTGCCTCGCCGGTGTCGATGCAAGCCGCAAAATCTGAGCCCGTGCGTGCTGCAAGAGCCAACGGCGGCTTAGGTGGCTTGGCTGCATCGTATGAAGCTTCTGGTGCAGCGACGGGATTTTCTGCCTCCAAATTGTTTGCCATCGAAGTCGATGAAGTGCAACACGATCCTGAGCTCGAAGAGGCGGCGATTCGTTTTGCCAATGGCGATGACGGCGGTGCGGAAGCCGGCTTGCTTGAAGCGATCAGTTCGCGTGGCCCGCGCCATCAGCATGAAGAGACATGGCTGACGTTGTTTGACTTGTATCGCGCCACCAGCCAATATGATCGCTTTGAAAGCTTGGCGATTGACTTTGCTGGCAAATTCAACCGTTCCTCGCCCATGTGGTTTTCTATTCCCGAGATGGTGAGCAAAATGCCGGGCAACGACGCCCCCGCGCCTGTCGGATTGCGCAAGGCAGATTGGAAATGCCCCGCTGTTTTTGGCATTCAATCGTTGGCTGCTTTGAATGCAGCCTTGGGCAAAGTGCCGATGCCTTGGACGCTGGATTGGGCATCGATTCAATCGATTGAAGACAATGCGGTTGCACCGTTGTCGAAGTTGTTTTTCTCATGGGCCAGCCAGCCCGTGCAACTGCGCGTGGCGCATGCTGATCGCTTAGAAAATGTGCTGCGTCAAGCTACGCCTTCGGGCGTGCGCACGACTTCGCAGGAGCGTTGGAATCTGCTCATGGCTTACATGCGCGTGGCGCATCGACCTGATGAGTTTGAGTTGGCCGCTTTGGATTTTTGCGTCACTTATGAAGTCTCTCCGCCTTCGTGGGAGCCGGCGCGCTGCGAATTCAAACTGCTAGACGCGGAAGGCAACACAGGCTTGGGCCAAACCATTGTGGGCGATGCCGTGCATGATTCCATCGTCTCCGAAATGCATACCGATGCAGGATCATCCATGATGTCGGCGCAAATGGCATCTGTGGAGTTGTCTGGCCAGATCATGGGCGAGCCCGGGCCCGTGCTTGATAAGCTCGAGGCGCGGCTGACCGGTGCTGATGTCATGATCATCTCTTGCGCAAAACTGGTGCGTGTAGATTTCTCAGCCGCTGGCAGTTTGCTCAATTGGGTTACGGCGCGCCAATCAGAAGGCCGCATCGTGCAATTCACAGACGTGCATCGCTTGGTGGCTGCTTTCTTCCACGTGATCGGCATCAGCGAACACGCCAAGGTCACCAGCCGAGTCGATTAACACGGCTTACCCCTTGCTAGGCTGCGGAAGATTCTGCCGCAGCATTTATTTGGATAAAACGCATGGAACAGTTTCACGGCACCACCATCATCAGCGTGCGCCGCAAAATGCCGCAGGGCTGGCAAGTGGCTATCGGCGGCGATGGGCAAGTGACGCTTGGCAATATCGTGATCAAAGGCACGGCGCGTAAAGTGCGCAAGCTCTATCACGATAAAGTGCTCGCCGGTTTTGCGGGCGCAACCGCTGATGCGTTCACGCTTTTCGAGCGCTTCGAAGGCAAACTAGAAAAACACCAAGGCCATCTGGTGCGCGCAGCCATTGAGCTGACCAAAGATTGGCGCACGGATCGCGTGCTGCGCCGCTTGGAAGCGATGCTGGCTGTGGCTGATCATGAGGCTTCGCTGATCATCACCGGCAATGGCGATGTGCTCGAACCTGAGCACGGCATCATTGCCATTGGCTCAGGTGGCGCGTATGCGCAGGCCGCTGCAAAAGCTTTACTCGACAACACCGAGTTGACCGCATCAGAGATCGTGAAAAAATCTTTGGAGATTGCGGGGGAGTTGTGTATCTATACCAACATGCATCACACGATTGAGACTTTGAATTAGTATCATTTTGATAGCAGTCCGCGCAGGTTTTATGCCGGTTATGTGCCTATTCTTTTTAAATTTGTCGTGCGGTGAGCTGTCTGGTGGTGACGCTTTTTGCGTTCGAAAGATTTCATTTCGGGTAGAGCGGCTGCGAGCTTGAGGCATTCCGCCCGCCTTCAGACGCGAGTACACCACATCAGTCGGGCGAAATGCCTCAAACTCGCGGCCTGTGGGTTATTGAACAATTTCACTCGCCAACTTTAACGACTCCCAGTCATCTTGGCGTGCTGCGAATGGAACTGTGCTTGCCAACTCACAGCCTGAACACTTTGGCTGTGATTGGGTTGTCTCCCGCAGCGAGGTCAAGGAGGAGCGCCAGCCGTAGGCCAGCGCGGGGGACACGAGCGAAGGGGGATGACCCAAGCGCAGGCGGAGGGTTCAGGCCCATGCGCGTTGGTTTGGCCGAATATGACTGCCACAGGCCTTAGCGCGAAAAGCAATTACCCAAGAAATCCCACATTCGCATCAAAGCCGCTCAGCCGAGGAAACACTTGCCGCAGCACCTCCTCATTCGCGCCAAACCATCGCCCCAAAGTGGCCGCATACGATTCTGTGGACGTGGTGGGAATCCAATTGCCTCGGTTGCCCGAATCCTGCGGCCCGAGCACGGTTTGATCGGGGAAGCTGCCAAAGAGTTTGCCGCCCTGCACACCGCCGCCTACCACCATGTGGTGGCCGCCCCAGCCGTGGTCTGAGCCTTGGCCGTTGGAGGTGAAGGTGCGGTTGAAATCGGAGGCGGTGAACGTTGTCACGTTGTTGGCGATATTGAGCTCTTGTGTGGCGGCGTAGAAAGCGCTGATCGCGCCGCTCACATCGCCCAGCAATTGGGCTTGGCGCGTGAGCTGATCGTCGCCGTGCGTGTCAAAGCCGCCGATGCTGCAAAAAAAGCATTGTTTTTTGAGACCCAGCTTTTGCCGCGCGGCAATCAAGCGCGCCACCATGCGCATTTGTGTGCCCAAACTGCTGGTGGGAAATACGGTGTTGATCGTTGTGCCTTCGAGTGCGCTGGTCAGAATACGCTGCACTTCAATGGAGCGGCCCATCACATCGACAAAACCTTGCTCAAACAAATGGCTATACGGCGTGGCAAGCGTCTCGGTGATCGCCATCGAGAGCGGGTCGCTGCTGGTGGGGTTGTAAAAATCAAAGCCGAAGCGGCCACTTGCTGAGACCTTGTAAGCCGATAGACTGCGATCGCCCGTTTCCCATAAGTTGCTGCCGGTGACCGAGAGCACGCTGTAGCCCCGGTTGTTCGTGCCTTCATCGATTAAGCGCTCCGCCAAGCGGCCGCCCCAGCCATTGCTGGGGCGCTCGTATTGCGCAGATTGCCATTGCGATTGTTGATCAGAATGCGAGAATAAATTATCTGGCAACGGCACAGAGCGCGCATCCCATTGAGCCTTCGTAGTGGGCACGACGAGCGGCCCGACGTTGGCTACCAGTGCGGCTTTGGCGGGGTTGCCTGCGCTGCCGTTGAAGAGATTGGCGATGCCCGCCATGGATGGATGCAGGCCAAACTTGGCTGCTGTATTGCTGGGTGAGATGGGCAGCAGCGAGGCTGCGGGCAGGGCGAGATTGGTACGGGCCGATGCATATTGGCCATACGCCCCGGTATCCAGCGGAATCAGCATGTTGTTGGCATCGTTGCCGCCGAACATAAAGACGCAGACGAGAGCGCGGTAGTCTTCAGTTTGCGCGGTTTGTGCGAGTGCTTCGAAGCTAGAAAACACATTGGCAGCACTGCCTAGACCGAAAGCGGCGCTTGCCTTCAGAAAATCGCGTTTGGTAAAGTTGTTCATGTTGTTTTGTCTCTTAGCGTTGGATCACGAAATCGGGCGAGAGGCTGATCAGGATCAAGCTGGCACGCACGCGGTAGGGCTTGTCATTGATGTTGATCGCGTTGATCATGGTGCGCAGCCGCGTTTGCAATACGGTGCTCATTTGGCCGTTGCAAAACAACATGTTCAGCTCAGCAATCAGCGTAGTCGCATCTGCTGCCTTAGCCTCAAGAGCTGCGGTGTTGAGAATCAGTTTGCTTTCGCCCTCGCCATAGCCGCCATTGCTAAAAAGATTGGCAAAGAAATTGAGACCACCGACCACCGTGGTCTCAGTAGTGATTTGAAATTCGGGAGCCACCAAACCAGCGGCTGCGATGGCGCCTGCCGGGCGAAAATTGGGTGAGAAAAAATTAAACACGCTGGGCGAGAGCAGGGGGCTTTGGCCTAAGCCGTTGTCTGCGCTCTCCAGATAATGAATCGCGTTGCGGCCATTCGCAGCTTTTGCATCGAGCGCCCGCAGCACAGTGGCAAAGCGCATCACGGGCTCGCGCTGCTTGCCAAAGTTGGCCGGCGGGGCGGCATTGCGCGCCTCGGCATCCAGCAAAATCGCCGCCACCACAGCCCGCAGATCGCCGCGCACGCCGCCGCCATTGTTGGCGAAGATGCTCGATACACGGCTGATGTAGGCACGGCTCGGGTTGCTGGTGACCAAGCGCTGAATCAACTGACGGCTGATAAATGGCGCGACGTTGGGATGATTGAAAATATTGTCTAACGCAGCTTTCATGTCGGTTTGCGGTGTGCCGCCTGATGCAATCACAATGCTATCCAGCAGCTTTTTCTCGCCGCTTGAATGTTTGCTGGCGAATGGCTTCATCGCTGTCGTCCATGCTGCGGGTACTTCTTCATCGGATTCATCCCAGCCGGTGGCATTGGGGTAAGTCCAGCCTGTGAAAGCTTTGGCAAAGCCTTGCATGGTGGCCTCGTCAAAACTGGGGATCGGTTTGCCTGCGCCGTCGAGCTGTTGGCTGCCATCCATATTGAGCTTGAGCAGGCCAATGGAGAAAAGCTGCAACACTTCTCGGGCATAGTTTTCATTCGGGCGTGCGCCGCTATCCGCATCTTCTTTCTCAGAATTGAGCATGTTGAGGTAATAGCCCATTGCGGGATGCAAGGTGACGTCTTCAAGCAACTGCCGGAAATTACCGAAGGTGTTTTTGTTAAGCATGTCCATATAGCTGCTCATGGCATAAGGCCGAATATCAGGAGCGACATTGGAGATCACCATGATTTGCGAAAGTGCAAAGGCCATGCGGCCACGCAATTGGTCTGCGCCAAAGAGCCACTGCTGCCAAATGGCTTCGTAGCTCATTTCTTCGGTTTCGCGGGCCTTGCCATCTTCTCCCACATTTTGCAGTTTTTGTTGATCGAGGTAACTGGTGTGCAAGGATGTGCCGGTATTGATCTGCTCCCACAGCCAGAGCGGATAGCCTTTTTCGCGCAATCGCTGCACCTCTTGCACCGATGACATGCCGAAGCTGGCCTGAGTGAGAAAGCGCGCCGCATCGACTGCGCTGGGTTGCTGATCTGGAGCTACCTTGGCGGGCGGGCTGCCGCCTGCGCCGGGCAGATCAAGGGCTTGCGTGATGATGGGCGGATTGATGCTGCCCGCACTTCCACCGCCACCGCCACCACCCCCGCCGCAAGCGGCTAAAAACGCCGAGAGGCCCGCGGGCCAAGCCCATGAAGCACAATGGGGCGGTGTTGAGGGGATAATCGGAATGCAGGCGCTGGCTGCGTTGTGCGGTGTTGCTTTTGAATCGCTGTTTGAGGCGATTGATGGGGTGGCGGCTGTGGCGCTTAGCTCGGCAAGGGTTGTCATCTTGTGGTGGCTGTTGTTGTTGAAGACTGGATCATCACAGCAAGCCGTGTGAACAAGCGTGACATTGCGTAGCGCCGGCGTAACTCGTGGCAGCTTGTGTTGCTTTTTTTGTCGCTTTTTGAAAATATCGCCCATGTCTTCCATGACCCCGCAAGAAATTGTTTCTGAATTGGATCGCTTTATCGTGGGTCAAAACGATGCCAAGCGCGCTGTAGCCATCGCGCTGCGCAATCGCTGGCGGCGTGGCCAAGTTGATCTCAAGCTGCGTGGAGAAATCACGCCGAAAAACATTTTGATGATTGGGCCCACAGGCGTGGGGAAAACGGAGATTGCGCGCCGCTTGGCAAGAATAGCCGACGCGCCGTTCATCAAAGTAGAAGCCACAAAATTCACCGAGGTAGGCTATGTGGGCAAGGATGTGGATTCCATCGTCCGTGACTTGGCTGATGTGGCTGTGAAGATGACGCGCGATGCGGCTACGAAGGCCGTGCGCACGCGAGCGCAAGATGCGGCAGAAGAGCGCGTATTGGATGTTCTCTTGCCGCCACCTCGCCAAGAAGTAGGCTTTGGTACGGGCTCAGTCGTCGAGAGCCCCGAGAGCGCCACGCGCCAAGCCTTTCGCAAAAAACTACGTGAAGGCCAGTTGGATGAGAAAGACATTGAAGTAGAAGTCAATGCGCCGCGCCCGCAACTCGAAGTGATGGGGCCGGCCGGCATGGAGGAGATGACCGAACAGCTTAAGGGTATGTTTGGCCAGATGGGCGCAGACAAGAAAAAAACGCGCAAGATGAAAATTGCCGAGGCCATGAAAGTGCTCACCGATGAGGAGGCGGGTAAGCTGATCAACGAAGAAGAGATTAAGACGCAGGCGCTGCACAATTTAGAGCAAAACGGCATCGTATTCATTGACGAGATCGACAAAGTCGCTTCGCGCTCTGAGACGGGCGGCGCAGAGATCTCGCGTCAAGGTGTGCAGCGCGATTTATTGCCGCTGGTGGAGGGCACCAGTGTGTCGACCAAATACGGCCCGGTAAAAACGGATCATGTGCTCTTCATTGCCAGCGGTGCATTTCATTTGGCCAAGCCGAGTGACTTGATTCCGGAGCTGCAAGGGCGCTTCCCGATTCGCGTGGAGCTGTCTTCGCTGAGTGTGAAAGATTTTGAAGCGATTTTGCAGAGCACTCATGCTTCCTTGGTCAAACAATATCAAGCGCTTTTAGCCACAGAGCAAGTCACGTTGGATTTCAAGCCCGATGCGATATCACGGCTTGCGCAGATTGCATTTGATGTCAATGAGCGCACAGAAAACATTGGCGCCCGCCGCTTGGCCACGGTGATGGAGCGGTTGTTGGATGAAGTGAGCTTCAATGCTGCAAATCTGGGCGGGCAGACTGTGACGATAGATGGCGCGTATGTCAATGAGCGATTGTCTGCGCTGAGTCAAAACGAGGATTTGTCTCGGTATATTTTGTGATGCTATGTATTTGGTAGCGGGTTGCGCATATTCTTCGCCGGCTAGATGCTGATTTCGCTCTAAGTTTGTTCGCATTCCAAGGCCTGTGGGAGCCGTAACCCATACCCTTTTCGGGCGGGCTCATGTACCCTGCTCCCTGTAGGCTGAGTCAGCGAAATTCGCCATCACTCGCCCGCCCCTCGCCGCGTCAAGCGTCGTTGCAAATGCGCGTCGTGCCACCGGCACGCCTGTGCTTTGCGCCTAGCTTGCCGCGCTGCTGGGCAGTCGCTTGACAGCGATTTCGCTGACTCAGCCTACCGGCGACACCCGTCTAGCGAAACTATTCTGCACACCCAACAGGCCGCGAGGATTAGGGTTGCTGCGGCTGCCGATTTTCGCAGCACAGGCTAAATAAACGCGAAGCGTTTTGGTTGCTTTTGTTGCGGCAAGTGCCGCTGATCCCGCGCAGGGTACATGAGGCAGACGCAGCAGCCCCAATTCTCGCAGCCGCTCTCAATAAAATGA
This sequence comes from Variovorax sp., assembly GCA_043755865.1. Lineage (GTDB taxonomy): Bacteria > Pseudomonadota > Gammaproteobacteria > Burkholderiales > Burkholderiaceae_C > JANMDU01. Next base: position 31,046 of record JAYUSD010000193.1, read on the forward strand.
AATCTTCAGAGTGCTACAAATAAAGTAGCACGTTACGCAATAAATACGCCGGCTACAAGGTCAAAGAGCCTAAAAATCTACCAAATTTTCCACCAAGGTGAATCCTTGGCCTTAAAGCCGCGCGCAAAGTATTCGCTCTTCGGATAGTTTTTCTCCATCACGCGCTTGGTGTCATCGCGCAATTGCGTCATGCCCAGTGCTTCGTAGCTGAGCACCATGATGTACAGCGCTTCCTCTAGGGCGGGTACGTTTTGATAATCCGTGACAGCCGTCTGCGCGCGATTGATTGCGGCCACATAGGCATTGCGGCTGTAGTAGTAGCGGGCGACATGCACTTCGTATTGTGCCAGCGAGTTGACGATGTATGTCATGCGGGCACGCGCATCGGGCGCGTAGCGCGAATCGGGGAAGCGGGTGACCAGCTCTTTGAAAGCTTCAAAAGATTCTTTGGCGGCATTTTGGTCGCGCTCAGACAGATCTTGTTTGGCGATGAAGCCAAACAGGCCCAAGTTATCGTTAAAGTTAATCAGGCCTTGTAAGTAAAGCGCGTAGTCCATGCCGGGGCTGGCAGGGTGGAGCTTTTTAAAGCGATCAAGCGTGGCCGCTGCTTGAGCCGGCTCGTTGCCTTTGTATTGCGCGAAGGCTTTTTCCAACTGGGCTTGTTGAGCTAGGGGTGTGCCGGCAGCGCGGCCCTCGAGCTTGTCAAACAACGGAATGGCCTTGTCCCACGCGCCAGATTTTGCTTCGTCTTTGGCTTCGGCGTAGATCTTATTGGGGCTCCAAGCATCGGTGCGGTCAGCGGTGGGCTTGCTAGAGCAGGCGGCTAAAAAAAGTGTGCCCAAGCAAAGGTTTGCGCAGCAGATAACGCGGAGGGCTGATAATCCAAGGCTCATGAGTAAATTCCAAAGTATCAAATGATTATATCGAGCGCTCAAGCCGAGCATGCGAGCGCAACTGCTCTCCCAGATGACGAACTCGATGATGCCGGCCTGCACGATGACCTTGCCTCAAGCCCCGATGCAGCGCATTTGACGCAAGAGCACAGCTTCACCACCGGCCATGAGCACCACGGCGAGCGGCTTGATCGTGTGCTTGCGCAGCTTTTGCCTGACTCATCGCGAAGCTTTTTGCAGCAACTGATTGACAGCGGCGATGTGATCGTTGCAGGCACCAGCGCCACCAAGGCGGCGGCCAAACTCAAGGCCGGCCAGCAGATCATTGTGCGCCAGCGCCCTTTGCCGCAAGACACTGCTTTTCACCCCGATGCGGCTGTCGCCAAAACGCTTAACGTCGTGTATGAAGACCCGTATTTGATGATCATCAACAAAGCGCCTGGCCTCGTGGTGCATCCTGCGGCGGGCAACTGGAGCGGCACGCTGCTCAACGGCCTGCTGGCGCATCATGCCTGCCACACCTTGCTCCCGCGAGCCGGCATCGTGCATCGGCTGGACAAAGACACTTCGGGCCTGATGGTGGTGGCGCGCACGCGCGAGGCCATGGATGCACTGATTCGTATGATCGCGGCACGGGAAGTCAGGCGTCAATATTTGGCGATGGGGCATTATCCTTGGCAAGGCATCAGCCCTCGGCAGGTGGATGCGCCGATCGGGCGAGATCCGCGCAATCGCCAGCGGATGGCGGTGGTGGATTTGGCGCAATATCCCGGTAAAGAGGCTACTACCGATTTTGAATTACTATCAAATTCAGAGCACTCTGCGCAGTATTTACGCCGGCTAGATACCGAAAGTATCTTAAAAAAGGCCTCTAAAACAAACGCAGATGAGCTCGCCGCCGATGCCTTTTGCTTGCTGCGCTGCATTTTGCACACGGGGCGCACGCATCAAATTCGCGTGCATGCCGCTTATGTGCATCATCCTTTGATCGCGGATGCCATCTACGGCGGCCGTCCAGCAGGGGGCTTGACGCGCCAAGGCTTGCATGCCGAGCGGCTGGCTTTTGTGCATCCGATCACGGGCCAAGAGATGGCTTTTGAAGCCGGTTTGCCACCAGATATGAGCTCGGCTTGCGATGCTTTAGGTTTGGGCTACAATCAAGCAAATTGATAGCGCTGCGGGAAGCAGTGCTTTTATCAACCCGAAAATTAGCCTGAATGGCCAGCGAGTTGCACCAATGCCTCGCACCCCTTGTTTTGACACTGACAACACTTAGCGGTCTTTTGCAAGATCGCATCCTGACCATATCGTTTTAGGAACATCCTAGAAATGAATACATTTGATGCAAAGCGCGTCTTAGAGACGGCTTTGATTTGCGCGAGCCAGCCTCTCAAAGTGGCCGAGTTGCGAGTCTTGTTTGCCGATGAGCTGGGCGCTGACGCGCTGAAGTCGCTACTTGATGACCTACAGCTCGATTGGGCGCAACGCGGCGTGCAACTGATGCAAGTGGCCAGCGGCTGGCGTTTTCAAAGTCGGCCCGAAATGCGCACGTATTTAGATCGACTCAATCCTGAGAAGCCACCTAAATACACCCGTGCGACGCTGGAAACGCTGGCCATCATTGCTTACCGCCAGCCCTGCACACGCGGCGATATGGAAGATATTCGTGGCGTGACGATCAACTCACTCATCATCAAACAGCTGGAAGACCGTGGCTGGGTGGAAACCATTGGCCACCGAGAGACTGTTGGCCGGCCAGCGTTGTTTGCCACGACGCGCCAGTTTCTCGACGACTTAGGGCTTGATTCTCTGGATAAATTGCCGTTGCTTGATGATCCGCAGCAGCAAGTCAAGTTGCTAGAAAGTCTAGACATGCCGCTGCCAGGGATGGAAGTCGACGCAAGTGCAGATGCGCACACTTCAGCCGATGCGATTTCGGCGACCGAACAACCCGTTGCAGCAATCCCTTTAAAAACCGAAACACAAGAGATCCCCGCGACGCCTAGCGCAAGCTAGAGTTGCCCACTCAAGAACATGAACGATATGAACGACACCGCTGAGAATTTAGATCAAAACCAACCCGTAGCCGGTACAGAATCTGCGTCGAGCGCTCCTAAAAAGAGAGCAGCTAGCAAACTGAAAGAAGGCGAGCAGACAGGCGGCGATGCCGCTTCGGATCAACCGAATGAAACCGCGATGGATGTGGAGCCCAAAAAACGCGTGCGCCGCACCAAAGCGCAAATCGAAGCTGATAACGCTGCAATAGCTGTTGGCGCTGGTACAGGTTCGCTAGAAGTTGTTGCATCAGTTGCGCCCATTTCACCTATCGCATCTATTTCCACGGCGCTTGCTACTGCCGATGTGCAGGCAGACGCAGTGCAACAGAACGCTTCGCGTGGCCGCAGGCCAAAACATGACAACCGAGCGACCAGCAATGACGCACGCGAGCGAGGCGACAACACCGATGGCGGTGAACAACAGGCGCAGCACGCAGGCGACGAGCAGCAAGCTGAGCATGCTGCGGACGCGCCCGAAGCCACCGCAGAAGCCTTTGTGCCGCGTGATTTCTCGGAAATCGTCTCGGGCCAATTTGATGCCGAGCAAGAGGGCGAGCGTCGCTTGCCGCCCAAGCGCGTGCTCCCGCCGTTGCCGGATTCTCCTAAACTTCACAAAGTGCTCGCGCAAGCCGGCCTAGGCTCACGCTTAGAGATGGAAGACATGATTGCCGATGGACATATCACGGTGAATGGCCAAAAAGCGCACGTGGGCCAGCGTGTGCAGTGGGGCGATGAAGTCAAGATTCAGGGCAAGCTTTTGCAGCTGCGCATTCAGCAACCGCGCGCTCGCGTGATTGCGTATCACAAGCCCGCTGGTGAGATCGTGACGTATGACGATCCGCAGAATCGGCCGACTGTGTTCCGCCGCTTGCCGCGCCTGCCTTTTGGCAAATGGCTTAGTGTGGGCCGCTTGGATTTAAATACCGAAGGCTTGCTCCTGTTTACCAACTCGGGTGAGCTGGCCAATCGCTTGATGCATCCGCGCTTTGGATTGAAGCGTGAATATGCGGTGCGCATTCTGGGTGAACTGACGCCCGAGAACCGCCAAAAACTGCTTGATGGCGTGCAGCTCGATGATGGCATGGCGCAGTTTCTGACCATTGAAGATGGCGGTGGCGATGGTGCCAATCGCTGGGTGCGCGTGACGATTGGCGAAGGCCGCAACCGCGAGGTGCGACGTTTGTTTGAAGCGATGGGCCATGCGGTGAGTCGCTTGATTCGTATTCGCTACGGCTCGTATGGCCTGCCCAAAGGTCTGCGCCGCAGTGTGTATATGGAATTGAATGATGGCGAGATCCGTGATCTCACGCAAAGCTTGGTCGATGCTGAGGGCGGGGAAGACATGAAAGTGGGCGCGGAAGCGTTTGCTGTCGAGCCGGGTGAGCGCGGTGAAAGACGTGAGGGTGGGCGAGACAGCCGTGGCGAGGGTCGCGGTGATGGCCAACGCAATGATCAACGCGGCCCGCGCGATGGCCCGCGCGATGGTCAGCGTGATGGCCCGCGCGATGGTCAGCGCGATGGCCCGCGTGATGACGGGGCCCTGCGCCCTGAGCAGCGTGAGCGCCGTGGCAAATTCGTGCGCCGTGGCCGCAATGAGCGCCCGGCCGGCCCGGCGGGTCAAGGCGGATACGCTGATCGCCAGCCACGCTTAGATCGCGATGGCGCGCCGCAAGGCGAGGGCAGCTATCCGGCGGATGCGTCGCGTGAAAATGGCAATAGTGGCGGTAATGGGGGTGGCGAACAACGGCCTTTTGACGGCCAACAGCCACGCCCCTACGACGGCCAGCAACGCCAGGGTATCGGTGGGGGCCAAGGCGAGCGCGGTAGCCGCTTTGGTGATCGCAACAACGGCAACAATCGCTCTGATGGCCGCTTCGACAATCGCCCTCCGCGTGGCGACCGCGATGATCGTGGTGCCGAAAACCAGCCTCGACAAAACAGCGCCCAAGATGGTTACGGCGATGAGGTGGATGATTTCAACCAAGCCGGCATCAGCCATGAAAGCGGCTACATGCAAGCCAAAAAGCGCGGCCGTGGCAACTTTGCCGGCAGCGGTGGTGGTGGTGGTGGATATGGCGGTGGTGGCGGTGGTGGCAGGAGCTCGAGTGACGACGGCCCGCCTCCGGGCGTTGATCCCACCAAAACCTCCTTTGGCTACATCACGCAAGATGGCTTCCGAAAACAAGGTGCTGCGGGCGGCGGCAGCTTCGGTGGCGGAGGAGGCAGCGGAGGTGGTCGCCGTAGTGGCGGCGGCGGAGGTGGCAGCTTTGGCGGCGGCAATTCCGGCGGCGGTGGTAACCGGGGCGGCCGAGGCCGCAGTGGCGGTGGTGGCGGTGGTGGTGGTGGTGGTGGTGGGGGCGGTGGTGGTGGTGGGGGCGGCGGTGGTCGTGGGCGTTGACCTTTTTGAGTTGACTCTCAGCGCTCAGCGCTCAGCGCTTGGCGCTTGGCGCTTGACGCGCGTCGTTAATTGCTACCAATTAAATAGCACTCTGCGCAGTAGATATGCCGGCTATAAGCCTTTTTTGCTTTAATTTTGCTTCAAAATGCAACGTTGCAACGTTGCGACTGGGCGCAGGCATGATGCACACACAGCTGCGAAGCTCCCGCAGGTGAAATGCTTATGCAAATGCAATGTGCAAAATGCGTCGCACAGCGGGTATCGGTGTCTCTCTGACTAATGGAAGATAGCCTTTCAGCAACCCAGCTCGTCATCATTTGCCAAGTTCAGGTAAACCCTTAACATGCGGATATGACAGAAAAAACGCACCCCATCCCGCACATCGTCATCATCGGCTGCGGCTTTGGCGGCTTGGAGGCCGCGAAGGCGTTCAAAGGCCGGGCGGTCAGAGTTACTCTGATTGACCGCACCAATCACCATCTCTTTCAGCCGCTGCTCTACCAAGTGGCCACGGCGGGGCTAGCCGCGCCGCTGATTTCTGCGCCGATTCGCTATCTTTTCCGTCAACAAAAAAACGTGACGACGCTGCTGGGTGATGTGCGAAGCATTGATGCGAGCGCCAAGAAACTCACCTTCACGCAGCCAGACAGCGACGTGCTGCATGCTTTGAGTTTTGATCATTTGATCGTAGCCGCTGGCGCAACCTACAGCTACTTCGGCAACGCGGCTTGGGCTCCTCATGCGCCGGGGCTCAAAACACTACAAGATGCGTTTAAAATCCGGCGCAAAATTTTAATGGCATTCGAGGCGGCGGAGGCTGAAGATGACGCGGCGCGGCGCGAAGCATTGCTGACTTTCGTCGTGATCGGCGCAGGGCCCACGGGCGTGGAGATGGCGGGCACATTGGCAGAGATCGCGCGACAAACTTTGCCTGGCGAATTTCGTCATATCAATCCCGCGAGCGCAAAGATTATTCTTGTAGAAGGCGGTGTGCGTGTGTTGCAAGCGATGCCGCCGGACTTGAGCCAGAAGGCCTTGCAACAACTCATTTCGCTGGGTGTTGACGTGCGTCTGAATGCAAAAGTCACGCAGATTGATCAGCGCGGCATCACCGTTGGTGCAAGCACACCCAGCGCAGATACAGATGCTAAGTTTCAAGCTAAATTACAAGTCAAATCGGCAGATAGCCGGCAAGAAATAAGCGTAGATAGCTATCAAATTCATAGTGACACTGTCATCTGGGCGGCAGGTGTTGCAGCCTCGCCATTGGGCCAACAGCTTGCAACCCATGCGCTGTGCGAGCTTGATCGTGCGGGGCGTGTGAAAGTGCAGCGCGATTTGAGTTTGGCCCATGCACCGCATGTCAGTGTGATCGGTGATATGGCGCATTTAATGCGAGAAGTGGTGGGCGAAGATGGCAAAGCTCTCAAAGTGATGATTCCAGGCGTATCGCCGGCGGCCAAGCAAATGGGCCGCTGCGCCGCTGCCAATATCTTGCGCCGAATCCATGGCCAAAGCACGCAAGCTTTTCAATACGCAGACTACGGCAACCTCGCCACCATTGGCCGCAACGCCGCTGTGGTGGATTTGGCCGCGCCTTGGCTGCCCGGCGGCGCGCTGCGTTTCTCCGGCAAGCTCGCTTGGCTTTTCTGGCTCTTCGCCCACATTTATTTCCTGATCGGCTTTCGCAATCGTTTCCGTGTGTTGGCCGATTGGACAAGCGCGTATCTGAGCTTCTCGCGCAGTGCGCGCGTGATCGCTGAGACGGATTCTCGCGGGGCGTAACCTGCTTTCCCGAGCGGGACGGTAGGGAATACGCAGCAGGTTATTGACAACTATTTTAGAATCAGATAGATTACTAACCGGTCAGTCATTAAAATATTACCATCCAGCTTTAGCACAAGCTTGGTTTGAATGCGACATACCCGTTTGCCAAAATACTTTCCCAAAGAATGGAAGAAATTTATGAAAAAAGCCTCACTCGCCAGCATGAAATATGCGAAGTATGCTATGAATAAAATAGCAACCAGCGCCAAATATGTGGCGAGCTTGGTGGCCATCGCCGTACTTGCCGCTTGCTCCAAACCCGCTCCTCTTCCCGAGCCTGTCAGGGCGGTGAAAATTCATGTGGTGGGCATCAGTGGCTTGACTGCAGGCTATGAATATTCGGGCGAAGTGCGAGCGCGGGCAGAAACGCGGCTCGGGTTTCGCGTTGCGGGCAAGATGGTGAAGCGGCAGGCCGAGGTGGGGCAGCGGGTCAAAGCGGGGCAAATTTTGGCGCAGCTCGATCCGCAGGATTACAAACTAGCTGCTGACGGCGCACGCGCTGCGTTGGCGGCCGCCACGACGAACCGCGATTTGGCCGCTGCGGATTTCAAGCGGTTTCAGAGCCTTAAAGAGCAAAACTTTATCAGCGGCGCGGAGCTGGAGCGACGCGATGCAACTTTAAAGGCGGCAGATGCGCAGGTGAGCCAAGCGCAGGCGGCGTTAGCGAACTCAGGCAATCAGGTGGGCTATGCGAATTTGGTGGCCGATGTCGCGGGCATCGTCACTGCTGTTGATGCAGAAGTGGGCCAAGTGGTGAGCGCGGGCAGCCCAGTGGTGCGGATTGCGCAAGATGGGCCGCGCGATGTGGTGTTTAGCGTG
>JAYUSD010000194.1:0-70376 GCA_043755865.1 Variovorax sp.
AAGCGCCGGGGCCGCGCAACACTTCAATGCGCTCCACCGCAATCGGGTCGAGAGCCACGGCATGGTCGTAGCTGAGCGCTGAGGCATCCAGCGTTGCACCCGAGTTGCTCAAAATGCGGATGCGATCCCCATCGAGCCCGCGAATGATCGGGCGGCTGGCATTGGGCCCAAAATAGCTGCTGCTGACGCCGGGCAAGCCGTTCAAAGCCTCGCCCAATGTGGATTGCTGGCGCAGCAACAATCCGCTGCCTTGCACGACTTGCGCAGGCGCAATCACGTCACTGCCGCCAAGCGGATTGGCGGTGACGATGACGGGCTGCAAAGTGGGCTCGACGGGGTTATTGGAAGTTTGGGCAGACGCGGCTGCACAAAGCGCAGCGCAAGCCGCAGCAAGGGCGCTGCGAGGAAATAATTTAGACATAGCATTCTCTAGAAAAAAGCAACCAAAGTTGCCCGCGCAATGAACGCAAGAGCAACTGTAAAAAAAGGCTTTAGAAACTACAGAGAAAGCACAGGCGGGCCGCGCGCTTCAAACAGCGGGGCGCGCCAAGCGGCCAAGGCGGCCGTATCAAACGCTATTAAAACAGGAGCATTCGGCGCAGCAAATACGCCGGCTAGAGGGCTATTTAAGCCTAAAAATGCAGTTGCACCATCTGTTAAGCGACATGTCTCATCGCCTTCCTCATGGTGTGCAAATAAGCGACTAAAAACGCCGTGATGGCAGTCATCGCCATGGCCATGAGCGCCTGCAAGTTGCTGTGCATGTTGCCCGCTGTAGCGCTCTTCATGCGCATGCGCCAACGTGCGCACATCGTGATGCAGCGCGCGGTGCGCAAACGAGAGACTTTGCGCAAACGCCATGCACAGCAGCAGCCCAGCCAGCATGATGCGCTGAGCGAGATGGAGCGATGATTGGCGCGCGATTTGCATGATGCGCAGAATGATTTACTTCACAGCGACCGCATCGGTGATGCGGTAATACAGGCCATACGGATCGTCGTTGAGCACGAGAAATTTGCCTTCCACGACGACTGGCTCCAGCGAATATTTCACCGGCGTTTTCGTGCGCACTTCGATCATGCTCTCAGGCCCGCCGGGCAAACAAAAGCTGCAGGTCAGCGGCACAGAGGTGAGCAAAAAATGGCGTTGGCGCTCGCCGGGCTCGAGCGGCATCATGAAGCCTTGCACCTTTTGCGTTTTCTGATGCAGCGCGAGCTGCTGCGCGCCAAACACGGGCAATATCTTGTTTTTCTCATTCTTCGTGGTGATCGCAGTCAGCATGCTCCAAGCCAACACATCGGTGCGCTGCGGCAGCGGCGCAAAAGGCGAATTGGGGCTGTGCACACCCGCACCTTGACCTTGCGGCACGCCCATTGCGCTGCTTGCGGATGATGCAGCAGGTGCGGCAGATGCAGCTGGCTTGCTGCCCGCTGCTGGCTTGCTGCTTGTTGCGCTTGAGCCGGGCGCAATGGGGGATGACAGCGGCTGGGCCGGCTGCTGCGCGAGCGCCATCGCGGCATGTGCCGCCACCCAGCCAGCTGCGAGCACGGTTTTAATGCTCATGGCGCATGCCGCAATGCTTGCCGATGCCTAAACCTTTGCATGCGGTTTGCAACTCCTTCATGCATGCATCGTATTTTTTGCCAGACTCTAAGCACTTAGCTGCACTGTCATGCGCAGCAGACATCGCCTTGTGGCGCTGAACATCCTTTTTAACATCTGCATCCGAATGCGCTTGCGCCAAAACAGAAGATGCTATAAAAAGCGTAGCGCTCAGCGCAGACAATACGCCGGCTAGTCGCAGTTTTTGTTTAAAAATCATGATCCATTCACCTTACATTGAGTAGTTTCAACACATCCAGACGGTAAACTTCGCGCAAAGGCCAAGCCACCGCCAGCACCGATATGGCCAAGACGCCTGCGAGCAGCAACAGTTCCTGCGGCAATACGAGCGCCCCGCTCACCACCAAAGATTTCTCTAGGGCTAACAAATAGCCTACCAGACTTGTCAAGAGGTGCCCCAGCACTGCACCGATCACCCAGCCCGCCAAGGCCAATAAAAGTGTTTCTATCAGCAACAGACCAGCCACTTTGCTTGGGGTTGCACCCAGCATGCGCAGCATCGCCAAATCGCCACGCCGCTCGCGCAAGGCGGCAGTAAGCGCCATCCAAAGGCTGATCGCCGCCACAGCCAGCAGCACCGCAGCAAAGGCTTGCAGCACCTGCGCGCCCACGCCCACCATGCGAAACAGGCGCGTGATCTCTAGCGCCGGTGCGGCGGCTTGCAATTCGGTCGATTGGTTGACAAAGCGCGGAAAGCTCACTGCGGCCAAAGGTGAGGCATATTGAATCAAGCCAAAAGTGATCTCTCTTTCCTCCTGCAACGCTTTTTTATCTGCTGCATCAAGCGCAATTTCTTTCTCGTGCACTTGCCAGACGCTCTCCGTGCTCGTGAGGATCAAGCGATCCAAAACACAATCGCAGCGTTTGAGCTGCCCTACCACCATGTATTGAGATTTGTCATGGATCTCCCCGCCGCCGGCCAACCCATGCGAGCCAGAAAATTGATCATTGATCGACAATTTCGCTACCAAATCCGAGCCCACCACAGCTTGCATCGGCTCTGTCCAGCTTTGCCCTTTGTCCATCTTGGCTTGATACAGATTCACATAGTCAAACGTGGTGCCCACAATACGAAAGCCCTGATAACTATCTCCCAAGCTGAGCGGAATCAGCCGCTTGACGCGCGGATCGTTAGCCAACTGCTGAGCCGCGGCCAAAGGAATATTCCCAGCCGGCACATCCACATGCAACACACCCGCCAAAATCATTTGCAGCGGCGAGCCCTTCGCGCCTACCACCACATCCACGCCGGCCAAATCCCGCTCAAAGCTGCGCTCCATTTGCGTAGACACGAGTAGCAGAGTTGTCATCGTGGCCACGCCCAGCGCAATCAGCAGTGCATTAAGCAGCGCCGCACCCGGCCTTGCGAGCAGCATACGCAGCGCATAGGTGAATGTAGATGCTATGCTTTTCATAGCACTTCACGCATATTCTGTGCCGGCGATAGGGCACTTTTTCTGCTATTTTTAAGCAAAACATGCTGCACAGCCTGCTCTGTGCCTTCCAACGCTTGCCTCACGCGCGCGTCATGCGTGGCCACCACCAGCGTCGCACCGCAGCGCTGCGCCGCTGAAAGCAAAAGCGCCATCGCTTGGCTTGCCGCTTCATCGTCCAAGCTCGCCGTCGGCTCATCAGCAAGAATTATTTTGGGCGAGAGCAGCGTAGCGCGAGCCAGCGCCACGCGCTGCGCCTGCCCACCCGAAAGAGAGCTCGGCCGACGCTTCGCCATATCCGATACGCCCAGCGCCTGCAAAGCTGCCTTTATTTTCAAAGCATCTTCCGGCAGCCCTGCTGCAAAAAACACCAGCGCCAAATTCCCTCGCACAGAAAGCGATTCACTCAAATGCAGCTTCTGCGGCAAAAAGCCCACCGTGCGTCCGCGCCACGCATCGCGCCGAGCCCCGTGCAAAGCCATCATGTCTTGCCCCGCCACTTGCATCCGCCCCGCAGAGCCACCCAGCAAGCCGCACATCAGCGCCAGCAACGTCGATTTCCCCGAGCCCGAAGCCCCTTGCAGCAGCAACACGCCACCTTGCGGCAGCGCAATATCAGGAAAGCGCATCGAAGCGCCCCCCGTGTATGAAAAACTCAAGTTCTCAATTGCAAGCATCCCGAGATGATACGCAGCTTAGGGCTTGCTGCCTCTGTAGCCTCTGAGCCATCGCAAAAGTAGCCCCGATAATGCAGGCCATGAGCGACCCCCAACTATCTTCTTTCATCTGGCAAGTAGCCGATCTTTTGCGCGGCGATTACAAGCAATCCGAATACGGCAAAGTCATCCTTCCTTTCACCGTGCTGCGCCGCTTAGATTGCGTGCTCGCGCCCACCAAAGCCGCCGTTTTAGCTGAGAAAGAAAAACGCGAGAAAGCGGGTGTCAATCCCGATGCGTTTTTATTGAAAAAGTCTGATCAGTTGTTCTACAACACCTCAGAGCTTGATCTCAAAAAGCTCATGGGCGACCAAGACAATATTGGCGAAAACTTGCGGGAATACGTACAGAAATTCTCCCCTGCTGTGCGCGATATCTTTGAAAGCTTTGAGTTCCACACCCAGATCGACAAGCTCGCCAAGGCTGGCCTGCTCTACATGGTCACGGAAAAGTTTGCCAATATTGATCTGCACCCAAGCAAGGTAAGCAACATGCAAATGGGCGCGGTGTTTGAAGAGCTCATCCGCAAATTCGCCGAGCTATCCAACGAAACCGCTGGCGAGCATTTCACGCCGCGCGAAGTCATTCGCCTCATGGTCAATCTGCTTTTTATTGAAGACGACGAAGCCCTAACCAAGCCCGGCATCGTGCGCCATTTGTATGACCCCACAGCCGGCACCGGCGGCATGCTCAGCGTGGCCGAAGAGCATCTCACGGATCACAACCCGAAAGCGCGCCTCGTCATGTATGGCCAAGAGCTCAACCCAGAGTCTTACGCCATCTGCAAGGCCGATATGCTCATCAAAGGCCACGACATCAGCCGCATCATTTGCGGCAACACTTTGTCTAACGATGGTTTGCCCGGTCAGCATTTTGATTACGCCCTCTCCAATCCGCCCTTCGGCGTAGAGTGGAAAAAGATTGAAAAAGAAATCCGCAAAGAAGCCGAGCAGCAGGGCTACAGCGGGCGCTTTGGCCCCGGCCTGCCACGCGTGAGCGATGGCTCACTGCTCTTCTTGCTCCACCTGATCGCCAAAATGCGCCCTGCACGAGATGGCGGCAGCCGCTTCGGCATTGTGCTCAATGGCTCGCCGCTTTTTACTGGCGGCGCAGGAAGCGGCGAGAGCGAAATCCGCCGGTATGTATTAGAAAATGATTGGGTAGAAGCCATCATCGGCCTGCCCACCGATATGTTTTACAACACCGGCATCAGCACCTATGTGTGGATCGTGAGCAACCGCAAGGCTAAAGTGCGCCAAGGCAAAGTGCAGCTCATTGATGCCAGCAGTTATTGGCAAAAAATGCGCAAAAGCTTAGGCTCCAAACGCAAAGAAATCAGCCCCGCGCAGATTGACCACATCACCCGCCTGTTTGGCCAATTCAAAGAGCACACGGAGAATGGCGTGCCGATCAGCCGCATCTTTAAAAACGAACAGTTCGGATACCGCACCATCACCGTTGAGCGGCCAGAGCGCGATGCCAAAGGCGCGATCGTGAAGGGCACAAAAGGCAAAGCCGCCGGCAAGCCCTTGGCAGACAGCAGCCTGCGCGATACAGAAAACGTGCCGCTGGCTGAAGACATCAAAACCTATTTCAAACGCGAAGTACTCCCCCACGCACCCGATGCTTGGATCGAACAAGAAAAAACCAAAGTCGGCTATGAAATCCCCTTCAATCGCCATTTCTACGTTTTCAAACCTCCCCGCCCGCTGGCTGAAATTGATATCGAGCTCAAAGGCGTGACCGACCGGATTTTGCAGATGATTAGCGGGCTTAGCCAGTAGCTGCCCGCATCAGGCTAAGCATCCCCTATTTAACACCCAGCTTTACAGCAACCCAGCAAACTGGTAAACTTGAGTACATGAAAACCACTCTCGATCTTCCCGACGAACTGGTGCGCGAGATGAAGCTACGCGCCCTGATGCAAGGTCGCACCCTGCGCGATCTGGCCACTGAATTTTTGCGCCAAGGTTTGGGGCTGCCCGCGCCACGGCAAGCCAAGCTAGCAGCGCAGGATGCGCCATTTGATCTCGCTGCAGACGGCATACCCATCTTTCACGGCCAGCCGGATGCACCAGCCGCGCACATGAGCTTAGAGCAGCTCTTGCAACTCGAACAAGATGCTCTTTACATAGAGGATATGCAGCGTGCCGGCATTTCTGTTTGACACCAGCGTTTGGCTTGCAGCCATCTTTAAGCAGCATCAGTTTCACAGCATCTCGCGGCATGCATTGCAACAAGCCACACATGCGCAAAGTGCTGTTTTCTGTCGCGCTACGCAGCAAAGCGTTTTGCGCCTGATTTCCACCGCTGTGATCGCAAAAAGCTACGGCGAGCCTCCGTTAACCAACCGGGGCGCATTGCAAACGCTAGAAGCCCTGCAAGCCTTGCCCCAAGTCATCTGGCAGGCTGAACCTCCCGGCATTTTTGAAAAATGGCGTCAGCTCGCAGGCATTGACAGCGCCTCCCCCAAAGTCTGGATGGATGCTTATCTGGCCGCCTTCGCCATCCAAAGCGGCCTGCGCATCGTCACGCTAGATAAAGATTTCAAAAACTTCGAGCCCCAAGGGCTTGATCTTCAGCTTATTCAACCATGACCCATGCCAGCCCATTGCTTCCAATCCACCACAAATCGTACTCCCACGTGCCCGCGCCCGCGCCATTGATTGATTCCGTTATGATTCAACAAAACAACACCCCCCAAGCCTATCTGCCAGCTCGCTGGCGTGACGCTCAAACCGGGGGGTTAATTCTTTGTGCGGCAGCTTTTTCTCGAGGCCAGCACACCAACAGCGCAACTCGGCTATGAGCTTTCCGCGCTACCCCGATTACAAAGACAGCGGCGTGGAATGGCTGGGGGAAGTGCCGGGGCATTGGGAAACTGTGCCTCTAAAAACAGTGACCACTCACAACGATGATGTGCTGGACGAAACAACTCCACTAGACACTGAAATCAGCTACGTTGACATTTCCAACGTAAGCGCGTTGAGCGGCATTCACAACCAAGACAACATGCTTTTTTCTGCTGCACCGTCTCGAGCACGGCGGCGCGTACGACACGGCGACGTGATCGTCTCTACCGTTAGAACCTATCTAAAAGCCGTCGCCAGAATTCGAGACCCAGAAGACAATTTAGTGGTTTCAACAGGCTTTGCAGTCATCCGCTCAAGTGACCGGCTACATCCTGATTTTCTAGGCTGCTTGATGACGGCCAGCTACTTGGTGGATCAAGTGATCGCAAGGTCGACTGGCGTCAGCTATCCAGCGATAAACGCGAGTGAACTTGTCGCCATTCCAGTACCACTACCACCACTGGCAGAGCAAGGCCAAATCGCCGCCTTCCTAGACCGCGAGACGGCGAAGATTGATGCGTTGGTAGCGCAGCAGCAGCGGCTGATGGCGCTACTCAAAGAAAAGCGCCAAGCCGTCATCTCCCACGCCGTCACCAGAGGCCTCAACCCAAAAGCCCCCCTAAAACCCAGCGGCATCGAATGGCTCGGCGACGTGCCAGCGCATTGGGTCACACCTGCGCTGTATGTGCGCTATTCGTCCGAGCTTGGAAAAATGCTCGACAGTGCAAAAATCACTGGAAAGCATTTAATTCCGTACATGCGCAACGTGGATGTCCAATGGGGATCAATTAATTTTGACGACTTACCATGCATGGACATCCATGAAGATGAATACGAGCGATACGTTGTTAAGCAAGGTGACTTGTTGGTGTGTGAAGGTGGCGAAGTTGGCCGTGCAGCTATTGTGCCGCCGGTCTCTGGCATCTTCGGATTTCAGAAGGCGCTTCACAGGCTTCGCGCGCTTGATCAAAGCGAAGATCCGCGCTTTATGTATTTCACGCTTCTATGGGCTGCAGATACGGGCATATTTGATCAAAGCGGTTCGTCCACAATTGCACATTTAACTGGCGAGCAACTGCGTAAATATCGATTTCCCAAACCTCCGCATCTAGAACAAAAAGCAATCGCAGAACATCTCGAAGCTGAGTCCGCCAAACTCAACACCCTCACCACCGAAGCCCAACGCGCCATCGACCTGCTGCAGGAGCGCCGCACGGCGTTGATCTCGGCTGCCGTCACCGGGCAGATAGATGTGCGCCAAGCTGTCAATCACTCCTAATTAAATAGCATTCTGCGCAGTATTTATGCCGGCCAGAGGCCGATTTCGGCGTAAAAACCGCTGCTCAACGGCTGCTGAGCTGTGCAAGCAGATTGGGGTGATACTAGCTATACTGTACAACTTGGCTACTTTTAAAGGAGTTTGACCATGCTCACCGTTACCTCCGTAGAAGCGCAAAACCGCTTCGGCCAGTTGCTCGATACCGTGCAGCGCGAGCCCATCACCATCACGCGCCATGGCCGCACGGCGGCTTACATCGTCTCGCCGCGCGATATGGAGGCGCTCACCGCTGTGCGCAACCGCCGCAACCAAGCTGCATCAGATTTTGAAGCTTGGAGCAAGCGTGCGCTGGCGCAGGCCTTGCCTGGAGCTGCCAAGCTCACTGATGCAGATGTGATTCGGATGGTGAAGGCTGAAAGATGAATGGCTATGAGCGCGTCGTCATCGACACCAGCACCCTGATTAGCGCTGCATTGCGCGTGGGCTCGCTGCCGCACCAGGCGGTAAGTTTGGCGTTGCTAGAGTCTGATGTGTGCGCATGTGCTGAGACCCTAGCCGAGTTAGATGCCGTGCTCATGCGCTCAAAATTTGACCGCTACGCCACCGGCGCAATGCGTCAAACGTTTGCTGATCTGATGCACAAACGTTGCATGATGTTTGATGTGTCTGCCCAAGATATGGTGAATGTTGTGCAGGCCTGCCGCGATCCGAAAGACACGGTCTTTTTAGCGCTTTGCTTGGCCTGCGAGGCAGATATTTTGATCAGTAGCGATGCTGATCTTTTGACCTTGCAACCTTGGCGAGGCATCCGCATCATGACTCCTGCGGATTACTTGCAACACATGGATGCGCGATGAGCTGCGCTGTGATGCGTCACACGCCAAGCACGCTGCGCACATTTGTTAAACTGATTAAATATGTTTAAAGAAGCCTTTATTCAGCCAAGATTTGTAGGTGCTAGATTTGCTGAGCACACGCTGCCTTTGGCGGTGGCGAAAGATTTGGCAGCTTACGAAGAACTCGTTGTGGAGTTGGCCAAGCATCTTTTCAGAGAAAAGGCTGATCGCGCCCGTTCGCCCAAAGGTTTCGCAAGCAATTTCAGCTTGCATTTTGAAAAAATTGATGAAGGCAGCGCCAAGCCAGCGTTGGTCGCCATGTTACTGGGGAGCCAACTGTTTGCAACACTGCCGCCCGAAATTACCCAAGCAAAAGATCTGATTAATGCCGTGATCGCAACCGCTGATGGACAGCCCTACCCGGCTCAGTTTCCAAAAGAGTTTTACAGCTATTTCAACCGCATCGGCAGATCACTCAAAGAAGGCGAGCAAATTGAATGGACGCCTGATTTGCCTAATAAAACCGTGCTGACACAAGAATTACGAATCCGCTTAGCTCGCGCACACCAGACAACTTATGAGGCGGAAGCTGAGACTGTCGGGCTGGTTGAGGAATTGGATGCCAAAAAGAAAACCGGCAACCTCAGATTGCAAAATAAAGAATTGATCACTTTTGCTTTTAGCGATCCTTTTTTCGGGGATCTGAAATCAGCACTTGGCAGCTCTTGGGCTTACGTGCGGCTCAAAGGAGTTGGCATATTCGACGTCAACAATCGCCTCGGCTCAGTCAATGAAATTGATCAGCTTGACAATGCCCCGCATTTCCCTTTGATCAGCAAAATTGAAGCCTTAGGCTTGCTTTCAAACGGATGGCTTGAAGGACGCGGCGTTGCGCCAAACGACGCAAATATTAATTGGTTGAGCGAGCAATTGGTTAACAGTTTTCCCGATTCGCTGGAGTATCCGTCTGTTGCTCCTATGGAAGATGGAAGTGTTTCGCTCGAATGGATTCGCCCAAAAGCACGTATTGAGTTGGAAGTAAATTTTCAAGCGCACAAGCTTGAGCTTTACGCCACAAACCTCGCTGCAAATGAGTTCACGGAAGAAATGTTTGCCGCTACAAATTGGCACGCAGCTTTTAGCAAAGTTGAAAGGCTTTTGGCAGCATGAGCGCAGACTGGTCTAGTACAAAACTCGTTTTCAGGCAAGTTCACCCCCATCATTGGGATGGCCAAAATCCAAACAGTGTGGCTTTTTCTCCCACTCCGAAAGACGAAGACCAACTTTCTGTTGATGACAGTGCGTTAGTCGATGCTGATGCGGCATGGCTGCACTTCACAAAAAATCTTGGTTTTCAATCGGTAGGTGCATGGGCTATCTCGCCTGAAGAGATATTTGCGCTAGAAAATCTTGACTTACGGCGACATCCTATCGCTGATGCGACCGATCCACTGAAAAATAATCCTGCGCATTGCGTGATTGACTTTTCAAAACTCAGCTCAAAGGGGCAAAGAAAAAGGCGTGCACAAGAGCTTGCTATTAAGGCAGCGGAGCGTGGATGCCAGTTTCTCGCGCCGTGATGCCGCTGTTCTTCTGCAGCAACCACTTTTGAACCTATGAGCCTGCACAAAGAAATTGCCTTTGAAGCCGAGATTTGCGAGCATCTGGCTGCGCATGGCTGGCTGTATGCCGAAGGTGATGCGGCGCTTTATGACCGGGCGCTTGCACTGCTGCCATCTGACGTGCTCGCTTGGGTGCAAGAGACGCAGCCTAAGGCTTGGGAAGCTTTGACCAAAAACCATGGCGCAAAAGCAGGCGAGACGCTGCTCTCGCGCCTGCGCGATCAACTCGATCAGCGCGGTATGCTGGATGTGTTGCGCCACGGCATTGAGCTGCTGGGGCTGCGCGCGCCACTCAGAATGGCCGAATTCAAACCGGCACTGGCGATGAATGCCGAGATCCTCGCGCGCTACGCGGCCAATCGGCTGCGCGTGGTGCGCCAAGTGCGCTACAGCTTAGGCAACGAGAACAGCATTGATTTGGTGCTGTTTTTAAATGGCCTGCCGGTAGCCACTGTTGAGCTGAAAACTGACTTTACGCAGAGCGTGGATGATGCGATAGACCAATACCGCTTTGACCGGCTGCCGCAACCCAAAGCGCAAAACCCCGAGCCGCTGCTGAGCTTTCCGCAAGGCGCTCTGGTGCATTTTGCAGTGAGCAACAGTGCAGTGGCCATGGCGACGCAGCTCTTGGGCCCGGCCACACAATTTTTGCCCTTCAATCAAGGCAATGATGGCGCAGCCGGCAACCCGCCGAATGCTCAGGGCCATCGCACGGCGTATTTTTGGGAAAGTATTTTGGAGCGGGAGAGCTGGCTAGAGATTTTGGGGCGCTATTTGATTGCGCAGCGCAGCAGTAAAAAGCAAGTCACCAAGATGATTTTCCCGCGCTTTCATCAATTGGATGCGACCAGGCGGCTGCAAGCGGCTGTGCTCTCAGATGGGGTGGGCGGTAAATACTTGGTGCAGCATTCAGCAGGCTCAGGCAAAACGAATTCGATCGCGTGGACGGCGCACTTCTTGGCCGAGCTGCACACGCCAGAGCATAAAAAAGTGTTTGACACGGTGCTGGTGGTGTCTGATCGCAATGTGATTGATGCGCAATTGCAAGATGCACTTTTTGATTTTCAGCGCACCAGCGGTGTGGTGGCAACTATCAAGAATTCCGAAGGCAGCAAAAGCGCCGCGCTCGCGCAAGCGCTCTGCGGCGACAAGAAAATTGTGGTTTGCACGATTCAAACCTTTCCCTTCGCGCTGGCCGCTGTGCGCGAGCTGACCGCTACGCAGGGCAAGCGCTTTGCGGTGATTGCGGATGAGGCGCACAGCTCTCAAACGGGCGATGCAGCCAGCAAGCTCAAAGCGTTGCTCTCCGCGCAGGAACTGAGCGAATTAAACGATGGCGGCGAAGTGAGCCTAGATGATGTATTGGCTGCGCAGATGGAGGCGCGCGCTGCAGACCAAAGCAAAAGCGCTATTACTTTCGTAGCATTTACTGCCACGCCGAAAAATAAAACGCTTGAGCTTTTTGGCACGCGCCCTGACCCTTCGCGCAAGCCTGCGCCTGATAACGTACCTGCGCCGTTTCATGTGTATTCAATGCGCCAAGCCATCGAAGAAGAATTCATCCTTGATGTATTGCAAAACTACACGCCGTACAAGCTCGCCTTCAAGCTCGCGCATGAAGGGCAGGAATACGATGAACGCACGGTAGAGCGCAGCGCAGCCATGAAGGGCATCATGGGCTGGGTGCGGCTGCATCCCTACAACATTGCGCAAAAAGTGCAGGTGGTGGTGGAGCATTACCGCAGCACAGTCGCACCGCTGCTCTCAGGCCAAGCCAAGGCGATGGTGGTGGTGGGCAGCCGGATAGAGGCAGTGCGCTGGCAGCTCGCTGTCAATCAATACATCAAAGACCGAGGCTACAAAATTGGCACGCTGGTGGCTTTTTCTGGCGAAGTCACTGATACAGATTCTGGGCCCAATGGGTTCACAGAAAACAGCGCCGCTTTAAATCCGCTTCTGAAAGGACGCGATATTCGCGAAGCCTTCAAAGGCGATGAATACCAAATTTTGTTGGTGGCCAATAAATTCCAAACCGGCTTTGACCAGCCCCTGCTTTGCGGCATGTATGTAGACAAAATGCTCGGCGGCATACAAGCCGTGCAAACGCTCAGCCGCTTGAACCGCGCCCACCCCGGCAAAGACACCACCTATGTGCTGGATTTTGTGAACGAAGCGGCTGATGTGTTGGCAGCCTTCAAGCAATACCACACCACAGCTGAGCTCACTACCACGACTGATCCAAATTTGGTGCTAAACCTTCGCGCCAAGCTTGACGCCGCCGGGCATTACGATGATTTTGAAGTCAATCGCGTTGTGTATGTCACGATGCAGGCCAATGCAAAGCAAAGCGATTTGATCGGCGCATTAGAGCCCGTGGTAAGCCGCATCATGCAGCGCTACAAAACTGAGCAAACGGCGCTGCGCAAAGCCAAAGATATCTCCAGCGAAAAAGATGCTAAGGCTGCGCAAGACGAAATCAATGCGCTGGTGCTCTTCAAAGCGGACATGAGCGCATACCTCAGGCTGTATACATTTTTGTCTCAAATCTTTGACTATGCCAATACAGAAATTGAAAAACGTGCGCTCTTCTTTAAGCATCTACTGCCTCTGCTAGAGTTTGGGCGCGAGCGCGAAGGCATTGATCTTTCAAAAGTGGTGCTGACGCATCACACTTTGAAAAATCTTGGCGCGCGCGCCTTGCCGCTTAGCCATGGCGATGCGATCAAGCTTGATCCGATCACAGAAGCCGGCAGTGGTACGCTGCAAGACAAGCAAAAAGCCTACATGAGCGAGCTGATTGCCAAGCTCAACGAAGTCTTTGGCACAGAGACCAGCGAGCAAGACCAATTGCGCTATGTGAATGGGATTATCTTGGGCAAAACGCTGGAGTCTGTGACGCTTCAGCAGCAAGCGGCCAACAACACCAAAGAGCAATTCAAAAATTCACCCGATTTGAGCCGCGAGGTGACCAACACAGTCATCAGCGCGATGGATGCACACAGCATCATGAGCACGCAGGCACTGAATTCGCCGATTGTGCTGCGCGGCATCATTGATGTGCTGCTCAATCACGCGGGGCTATATGAATCACTGCGTTTGCGTGCGGGTGCTGTCGGCGCATTTGCTTCACCGCTTCAGCCAAGCGCTTAAATCTTTCGCAAACAGCGAGGCGTTATTTCGCTAGCCGCGCAAACGTCTTGCGAAACTTCTGTACCTTTGGCGCAGCCACCGCCATGCAATAGCCTTGATAGGGGTTGCGCTCAAAATAATCTTGGTGATAAGCCTCAGCGGCGCTGTAGTTTTGCAGCGGCAACACTTCCGTGACGATTGGGCTGCCAAACACTTTGTCTTGGCTCATCTCGCGAATGATGTCGTTAGCCGCGTCTTGCTGCTCCGGCGCAGAGTAGTAAATGCCGCTGCGGTATTGCGTGCCCGTATCGTTGCCTTGGCGATTGAGTTGCGTGCAATCGTGTACGACAAAGAAGATCTCCAAAATCTCCCGAGTGGAAATCACCGAGGGGTCATAGACAAGTTTCACCACCTCGTTATGCCCCGTCTGCCCCGTGCAGACATCTTCATAGCTCGGATTTTTCACATGCCCGTTGCAATAGCCCGATTCCACATCCAAGATGCCTTTAACCTCTTTGTAAACCGATTCAGTACACCAAAAACAGCCTCCGCCGAGGGTGATGGTTTGAGGAGACATTTGGGTAGGAGTGTTCATAAGTCATTGTCGCACCGAGCGCCAAAACCTTGCAGGCAGGGCGATAAAGCTACCGCCGCATTTTCACCAAAAGATATACAATGAGGATATACATTTTAAGGAGCCCACTATGAACGCTCGCCTACCCACCTCCATCACACAGCCCACGACTCAACAAACACGGCAAAAAGACTCCACCGTCTTCACCAGCGGCAACAGCCAAGCCGTGCGCATCCCAAAAGAATTCCAATTTGACACTAAGCAGGTCACGATAGTGAAGCGAGGCAATGAATTGATCGTTAAACCTAAGTATCGCTCCACAGCTGAGATCCTTGCCAACTTACCGCCTGTAGATGAACACGATCTGCACGAGTGGGAGGCTTTCGATCAAACCCTTCGAGAACTGCGCCAAGAGCCCGCTCAAGAGCGCGATTGGAAAGCACTCTTCGGCGAAGAAATGCCAAGCGCGTCACCGCCTCGCAGGCAACCTAAGCGTAGCAAACCAGCTACGACAAAAAAAGTGGTTAAGGCCTGACGCTCATGATTCATTTGCTCGATACAAACACCTTCACGGCAATCATCAAAGGACATCCCAAAGCTCTGGCTGCTTTTGTCAAACTGGACATTAAAAACATCAAGCTTTCAGTCATCAATCTCGGTGAGATTGAGTTTGGCCTTAAGCACAACCCCGTAGGGAGCCTCAAACTAGCTCGCATCCAGTCGCTACTTGAAGATGTTGAAGTTTTGGCGCTTGACCAACAATCGGCTCTCATTTACGGCGAAATACGAGCCGATCAGCAAAAGAAAGGCGAACCTATCGGCAGCAACGATTTCTGGATCGCCGCCCACGCCCTGAGCCTCGGTGCAACCTTGGTGACAAACAATGTGCGTGAATTCAAGCGGGTGAAGGGTTTGAAGGTGGAGAATTGGATACTTTGATCTTTCATGTTAATGTTTCGACTTGACGAGGAATCCCATCATGAGCGCCCTGCCCCAAGCCATCGCCCAATACACCCTGCATGAAAAAATCCAGCTTGTCGAAGATATCTGGGACGATATCGCCCATGAGGCAGCCACAGCGCGCACCACGAGCGACGCTGCTCAAGCAGAGATCATGCGCAGAGTCGCATGGAGCGAAGCCAATCCGGGACACGGCAGCAGCCTAGAAGAGATCGCAGCTAGGCTGGGCGTGCGCCTGTGAGATTCGTCGTTCGCTATTCGGATGCTGCCGAGCACGATATCGCTGAGATATTTGCTTGGTATGAAACGCAGTCGGGCGGCTTGGGCACAGAATTTTTGCGGCAGCTGAAAATCCTCGAAGCCAAACTAGAGCGTTATCCAGAAATCAACGCAATTGAATATGGCGAAATTCGCCGAGCCTTCACACTGAAATTTCCCTACTCGCTGCACTTTCGTATCGAAGGAGAAATTGTGCACGTGTATGGTTGCCTGCATCACAAGCGCGATCCGAAAATCTGGCCTGCGCCCAAATTCTGAGTTAGACCCCATCATGCTGATCGATTTCTTTTACACCCTGCGCAGTGCCAAGCTGCCAGTTTCCGTGAAGGAATATCTCACGCTTCTTGAAGCCATCAAAGAAGGCGTGGTGGGGCCGACGAGTGAAGACGGGTACAAGATTGATGATTTTTATTATTTGAGCCGCACGGCTTTGGTCAAAGACGAAAAGCACTTTGATAAGTTTGATCGCGCGTTTGCCGCTTACTTCAAAGGCGTGGAGATGGTGGCGGATTTCACGCAGGAGATTCCGCTGGAGTGGCTGCGCAAAAATCTTGAGCTGGAATTGAGCCCGGAAGAAAAAGCAAAGATTGAGGCGATGGGCTGGGATGAGCTGATGGACACGCTCAAGAAGCGCTTTGAAGAGCAAAAAGAGCGCCACGAAGGCGGCAACAAATGGATTGGCACAGGCGGCACATCACCCTTTGGCGCGAATGGCTACAACCCGCAAGGCATCCGCATCGGCCAAGCGGGCGGGCGCAACAAATCAGCCATCAAAGTGTGGGATCAGCGCGCTTACAAAGACTACGATGATTCACAAGAACTCGGCACGCGTAACATCAAAATCGCTCTGCGCCGCTTGCGCAAGTTTGCAAGGCTTGGTGCAGAAGACGAGCTCGATTTAGACGACACGATTCGCAAAACAGCTGCGAACGCCGGCTACCTTGACATCAAAATGCGCCCCGAACGGCACAACAATGTCAAGGTGCTCCTGCTCATGGATGTAGGCGGCACGATGGATGATCACATCAAGCGCGTGGAAGAACTCTTCTCCGCCACGAAGCAAGAATTCAAGCACCTCGAGTTTTACTATTTCCACAATTGCGTCTACGACTTTATGTGGAAAAACAACCGCCGCCGCTACGCCGAGAAATTCCCCACGATGGATATCCTGCGCAAATACAACAAGGATTACAAACTCATCTTCGTGGGCGATGCGACGATGAGCCCGTATGAGATCTTGCAGCCCGGTGGCAGCGTTGAATACAACAATGAAGAAGCTGCCAGCGCGTGGCTGCAGCGCTTAACAGAAGCCTTCCCCAAATTCGCATGGATCAACCCCGAGCCGC
Organism: Variovorax sp.; assembly: GCA_043755865.1. Classification (GTDB taxonomy): domain Bacteria; phylum Pseudomonadota; class Gammaproteobacteria; order Burkholderiales; family Burkholderiaceae_C; genus JANMDU01. Next base: position 16,650 of record JAYUSD010000194.1, read on the forward strand.
AAGGCGTGTGGGAATATCGCCAAAGCATCGGCATCATCCGCCAGATGATGAACGACCGCATGTTTCCTCTCACGCTGCAAGGGCTGGAAGGTGCGATGCGGCTGCTGACAAAATAAGCTGCGTCTTACAATAGAGACTCGCCGCCATAGTTCAATGGATAGAACGAGTGCCTCCTAAGCGCTAGATACAGGTTCGATTCCTGTTGGTGGTACCAAATTTGAGGCCGGAAGAGTTCACAGACTTCCGGCTTTTTTCATTTTTACCTTTGAAACACTCAGTTTGCTGTCCGTTTGCGTCCGTAGAAGTATAGCGACATCCGGCGATATTGGGGGCATCAATTGGGGGCATATTTTCTGAATTGGGGGCACATTGCTGAGATACCCCCTCCCCCTGCAATTTCCCGCTTGCACATGCGAAGGTTAACTAGCGGTGGTGGGCGCTGAAAGCATCAGACTTTTGACCACCCCCCACTGGTCTTGAGCGCAACCGATACAACCCCCTTGGCAATAGCTTGGATGTTGCTCGCTAGCGTGGCCGAATTTACCCGCGTAGGCCACCCTCTCGGGAGTACCTTGATAGGGGGAGGGGCGTAGGTCGATAGGCTTGATCTATTGCTTGACACTGTTAAGGCTGTGTCAACCTATTTGTCAACTAAACCAGAAAGCCAGCCACTAGTGCAATCTCGGGATCGTTTCGACCCGTAGTTAGGGACTTGCTGGAAGTACCTTTTAGGGGGAGGGGTGCAGCCCGATGCGACAGCCCGCAGCGCCCAAAACTTCGGACTGGGTGCTTTAAAAGTGGGGGCAGCGGGGGCAAACTCAAAATCGCCCGCAAACCCAATCCCAGCGCGGATAGTTTGCCCCCGTTCTGAAATGGGGGCAGCCTAAATCGAGCGGGGGCAGCGGGGGCAACTCATTCCGGGGAAGTGCAGGGAAGTATGGATATGCTTCCATTGGCTTGGGGGCATCGTGCGATGCAGCTATTTTTCAGCGCGAAAGCATCCCCGCTACGCAGCCCCCGCCGCGCCGTGGCTACTCAGCATCGCCCTCAAAGATGCTGGGCTTGATCTTGATCACACGGGTATTGCCAATGTCGGGCAGGCGCTCTTTGCGTTCATAGCGCGTATCTGATTCAGCATGCAAGTGCCCAAGATCACGCAGCAAGTGCTTGACAGCCTTCGCATCGAAGCCTTGGCACACCTCTTTATCGAACACCCCGGGGAAGATGAAATACTCCGTGGCAGTGCCTTGCGCATCTGCATCACTCATGCGCTCACCGAATTCGCGTTGATGCTCTGCATTGCTGCGCACGGGCTTGCCATCGTCTGACACAAACCGCCTGTAGCCATAGCGGATAGGTTGATTCGGGGCGTGATCGTCTGTAGCGCGATGCCACCACACAAAATTGCCAGCAAACTTTTGCAAGAAATTACGCACTTGCCCCAGCATCTGCCTGCGTTCTAAATTACCTAGCCCACCCCAAGCAGATTGCCACGCTTCAAAACACACACGCGCTGCACGGGTAGCCTCACCCTCTGGCCAGCCCGTGATCCCCGCCCGCGTAGCCAATTCGCCCGCAGCGGCTACCAAAGCGAAGCGCCTGCATACGCGATGCACTTGCCCACTGGCAGCCTCTGGGATCATCTGAGCGGCCACAGCATCTACCGCAGCCCCCAAGCGAGCAGACAAGCCTTCTTGATGCGCAATCAGGTGCTCGATAAATGCAGGCGCAGCCGTACCATGCCAGCGCTTGCATGCCGCCGTAAGCACATCGCTGAAAGCTGGGGCGCTCTCATGACTGTGCAGGCTTTCAAATGCGCCATACACGCCGGTATCCGCTGGCATATCCACCATGCGCACCTCTTGCCCAGCTCGAACACGCTTGCCACTTTCTGCCACATGCTGCGCGAGCCCTACTTCACCCGCCGATAGGAAGAGCAGATTCCAGCGTAGCAAGGGCTTAGGCAATGCAGAGCGATTCGCCCGCGCCTTGCCCTGTCCATTGCCCAGCATGTAGGCGATTTCCCCGGCTTGCTTTGGGTCAACCTGTGCGAGTTCGTCTAACACCAGCAAGGCATCGCAATGCTGCGCGGCAATGGCCTCGATTGCATTGTCTGTGGCTCTCCAACGCTGCATGTAGCTATCGCCACCAAACACCGAAGCTGCAACACGCAGCGCTGTGGTTTTGCCGCTGCTTGAATCACCGCGCAGATGAAAGCCGCCACTCTCTGACTTTACCCAGCGCATGGCCATGCCTGCAAAGGCGCAGCTCACAGCAAAGGCAAGGCGGCTGTTGCCCACGCACAGCGCGGCCGCCTTGCTGCGCCATTGATCGAGCGTGCCCGCGCTTCTGAAAGTGTTTTCCATTGCGCTATCGGTTTGAAAGATCACGCGATGCTCGGGGCTGTCTCCAAAGGTATGGCGCGGCTGCACATAGACGGCCTTGCCTTCTGAGTTATGCCAGCCTGCGCGGTCTGTGCAATGCGCCCATGCCGTGGGCTGGCGTGATTGAATGTAGGTAGAGAGCAGGCTTTTGACGGCATTGCCCGGCTCGATACGTAGCCCCATATTCAGCAGCGCAGAGCGGTATTCATTGCCATCGCCTGAGAGCATGCGGGCAGGCATTGGCCAACACTTGCGATGGCCTAGCGGATCATTGAATTCAAGCAGATAGCCAAAGCCCCCGCCTTCAAAATCTCTCACGCCGGCGCTCACATCCAAGCGGCTGCACAGCTTCAAAGGCGGCTTCACGCGGCCTTTGTCGTCAAAGCCTGTGAACCACACGCCTGAATCACTCACGCTAAAGCGCTTGTCTTGATACGGGGCTTTGTCGCTCGCTGCCTGCGCATCGCCCGCAAAGGGTGACAGACTGTCACCCTTTGGCGCTTCAGTTTCAATAGCGCACATGAGCTGCTCTCGCACAGCATCCAGCCCCAAGCGAGCATGCAAATCATTCCAATCGGATTCACCTGTTTGCAAGCCTGTGGGCAGCAAGGCCAGCCCCTTAACAGCCTTGGCAGCTTTATCCGCAGCCTCGCGCCCGGCGTTGCGGCCTGTGGTGGCCTGCGTTTCATGATCATCATCGCCAGCAATCACCAGCCGCGCAGCCGGATTCAGCGCCCGCAGCGCTTTGGCCACAGCTTGTAAATTGCCAGCATCAAAGGCGCAGGCCACAGGCAGACCAGTGGCTTCATGCAAGCTGGCTGCTGTTGCGTAACCCTCTGCTATAAAAATAGTAGCTGTTTGCGCAGATTCTATCCCGGCGATTACCTCTTTTTGCTCTGAAACAATGCCCAACATGTGCCACAGCCCTGCCTTGCGGCCACCCATCATAAACAGCTTGTCTGTGCCTTCGCTGGGTTTGTGTGGTGCAAGCGTTTGCAGATTCCACAGCTTGCCCTCTGCGTCGTTGCCATCGCGCAGCGGCACAAGCGCCGCGCCATCAGCTTCAAACCGCAGCCCATGCGCTTGCACACCCTTGCGGGCGGGGTAGGTGGCCATACCTTTGTGCGGCGCATCCTGCGCGGCTTTCCATCGCTTCATCGCCCTTGCAGCGTTGGCCAGATGCGCGGCCTCTGTGCGCTCACGCTCGCGCTGTGCAGCGGCTTTCTTCTCAACAGCTTGGGCGGCTAGTTGCGCAGAGTTGGGCTGGGGCACTTCGCTGCCCTGTTTAGGCAGCTCAAAGCCATTGGCCTGCGCTTCATGAATCAGCGAAGCGATGGTCACGCCACCGCTGGGTTTGATACTTCTCCAAGTAGAACGCACAGCCTTGGCATCATAGCTATCACCGCGCATGCTCCATTCATCAAACAAGGCTAGGCCATCATCGCCGGGGTATTCGCTCTTGATGGCCATACCAACACGCGCCCATTCAGCGCGGGGCACATTGGGTGAAAGATAGCCTAGAGCTGCACGAATCAGCTCTGGCGTGGTGGGTTGATGATTCATTTTGTAGGGAATAAATCGCCCTGCTTTTCAGCCGGGCGGGAAAGGAGGATGTAGCGCCTGCGCACGCGCTGCTTTGAGTCGCCTGCACAAACTTCGCTAAACGGTACGCGCTTGAACACGTAGCCCATATCTCGCTCCATGACAGAAAGCAATTTGCTCGCGCTGCCCGGATCAATCGCGTTTTGCAGCTCGGGCACAGTCACGCCTTCGGAGTGGTTTTCCATGTAGGCAGCGGCTCTGATGGCCTGCCCATAGCGGTCATCTGCTGGCAGTGATGAAGGCTTTAGAGTGTCATTCATAGCCTGCTCCAGGCGCTCCCACCAATAACTTGCCAGTGCGCACATGCATCACGCACATGCGTAGCCCTAGCCACACGATGGAATAGCGCACGCCTTCATGGGTGAACTGCTTCGCTTTTGGTCGATTGCTGCGCACTTGCAAGGCACAGCGGAATAGCCAGCGCAATGCTGGATAGTTGTCGCTGTTGGCTGAAAGCACGCGGCGCGGGCGCTCGGCTGTGTATCGCTCTACCTCGCGCAAGGCTTGAAGTTCAAAGCTCATGGCGAAGCCTTCACGTCAAACGCGGCGCAACATCCAGCGGCGCGACTGAATCGGTATCCAGCACACACCAATCGCCCTTGATGGATCGAGCAATCAGCTTGCCACGCTTGCGGCCGCTGCGCTCATGAATGCACAGTTCCCCGTGCATACCACCTTGAATCCAAACCCGCAGGGTCTTATCCCAAAATGATGGCAGGCGAGCAGGCAAATACTTGGGGCGGCACTGTACGCGTCTTTGCGCGGCTTTGGCTGCTTGCAGCAATGTCTTGCCACAGGCTTTGATGCGCTCTGCGTTCAAAGCTGCCTGCATGTCGCTGGCACTCATGATGCACCGCCTGCGCGGATACGCTCATTGATCCAATTTGAGATTGAACTTTCAGTCCAAGCTACTGCGCGTGTGGAAAGTTTTATCGGAGCTGGGAAGGTTTTGGCTTTTACGCAGGCGTAGATTTGCGACTTGCGGATCGAGACTCGCGCTTCTACTTCTGGCAAACGCAGCAGCTTTTCGGCTATGGGCGTTGGTGGATTTACTTGCAACATCGTGATTCCTATAAGGTTTGAACACGATATCGACTGTGAGCGTCCGACTCGAAAAAGAATACCTACCTAATTAGCTTCTTCTTAGGCTTAGGTAGGTGGATAGGACTCTCCGCAGCAATTTTGCCAACGCCTTTGATCGTCATTTCAGAATTAGGCACAAGAGCGCAAACTATGCTGTGGATTACGCTTGGCATTCCTGTACTGAGTTCGTGGCGGAAGGCTGCGTCTAATCGTCGCACTAAAGAGCTGGCTACCACGTCATAGCGTCGCCGTTCGACTGCTCTTCCGCCCAACATTCGCTCAAAGCTCGCTGCTTCATCGGTAGCACGTTTGCACAATTCTGTTAGCGTGACTATTGGCATGTCGCTATGGTTTTCATCGCGCTTAAAGTCATTCGGTAGATCAAAGTAAAACCAGAACGCTTGCCAAGGAATATTGACTTCTTTGCCGTCCGCAGCAACGCATTTCTCTCTACCAAACTGCCACCATGTGCCGCTTAATTGCAATTTAGAAGCGCGAGTAGCAAGCTGAGATAGAGCGCGTGCATGACGATGAATTCCGTCAAAAATTTGCTTTTCGACCACAGCAGATTCTCTGTGCTTCTCGATCAAAGCACCTTCATAAGCATGCAGAACGATTCGGTAAAGTTGCGTAGGTGGGATTTTTTTGCGAGCAAGATACTTCCAAGCTTTTCCCATCTCTTTACTGTTAACCAGCGTTTTTGCAAGCCCCGGAATAACCTCGGCATTTTCTCCAAAGCCCGGACGTAGATCGTCAATCGTGATCATGCCAAATGCACTGGATAAAATTGTCTTGTTGCATGCGCAACCAATAGTCGGGGCTTATGCCCAAGGCTTCGGAGAGGCGCAAATCCACATCTGCGCTGATACCTGCATGGCCATGCAAGATGCGCGAGACCGTGACACGGCCAATGCCTAGATGCTCAGCAGTTTGCGCTACGCCTAGCTCTAAATCAGATAGCCAGCCTTGCAAAAGTTCGCCGGGGTGAGCGGGGTTGTGCATGTTCATGCGAGTGACACGCTTGCTTGCAATTCATCCCAAGGGGCAGAGAGCTTGCGGCCATCGCGCAAGAGCAGGCCAGCGGATTCGAGCGCAGCCACATCTTGATGCACGTTTTTGTAGTCGCGACCAATGGTAATGGCCAACTCTTTCACATTGTCTGCGCCGTGCTGGCGTACATGCGTAAGCAGCTCCAAGCGCTTGGGGCTCAGGGTTTCGAGCATGGTGCGCAGGTCTAGGAAGGTGACATGCGTTTCATTCACGCGGCCACCCTTAGCAGCCTTGTTCCAAGCGCCAATGAAGCGCTGCCCCATATCGCGCAGGCTGCCTACATGGGCTTGCACTTTATTCGCTGGCTTGTTCATCATCTTCACCTCTGACTTGTTCAACATCACTCAAAAAATCTTCAATCAGCTTTTCCGCACTCACAAAGCGGTAGCGGGTTTCTTTGCCCCGGATGTGCTTATGGTCACCTTTGCCGCGTTCGTTGTCATAGCCGACAATGCGCTCACCATCGCGGCCATAAAACAGCCGATATTTGAGTGCATGCTCGCGTTCTGCATCCGATGCGGGAAGCTGCCAAATCACCATCTCCACCACTTCACCATCAGGCAACACAGCTTTATCGTAAAAAATCCGCGTTGCCTTTATTTTCATATGGTGTATTAAGCCATGGAATTAAAATGGTGTCAATAACCATTCAGGCGAATGATGTGCTCTTCTCAAGGTCTTGGAGAGCGCGAAACATTAGTGCTTCTCTGTACTCTTTGATCTCCCCTGAGAGCAGCGCGAGTGCAGCAAACCAGCTTGGATATTGCCAGCCTACTTTTGCTATGGCCATCAACATGCCAGCCTCTTCTGTTTCTTTAGAGGTTTCAATCATGATTCAATATGCCCAATCCAAGAAATTTTTGTCCTTGAGTAATTCAGGCCACATATGGTCATCGTTCGCAGCCGGGTGGTGAATGAAAACGGCTTTCATCGTATTACTCCTTTTGAGTTTGCCGGGTGAGCGGCGCGGCGTGGGAATCACTTCGCGCCAGATTTTTACCAAGAGACAGGGCGGGCAGCGGTGCAGGCGTTTGCATGGGGCGGTTGGGGCTGGCTGCGAGGGGGAAAGGCATTGAATGAGTGATTTTTCTCTCTCACTCTGACTATTTGCCCCCACTCTGCCCCCGTTTTGCCCCCACTTTGCCCCCGCTCCAAATCGGCTGCAAACCCGCGCCGTTCCTAGGTTTTGATGTTTGCCCCCACTGCCCCCAGTGAAAAACGTGTCTGAAGTCTGCGGGTTTGCATTTTCGTGCCCCATGCACACGGCTTTCAAGCCGCACGGCGGTTATGGCGATTGCTGTGCAGCGGGGTGACTTTCGCTCCGGTTTGCTGGCCTTGCAGGTAGTCTGCCCACCATTGCACGAGCTTGGTGCGCTCTGTCAGATAGGTGCTGCGGTTGTAGGCGGCGCGTACTTGGTTGCGCTCTGCATGCGCGAGCTGGCGTTCGATCACATCCACATCCCAGCCGCATTCATTGGCCACGGTGGAAAACAGCGAGCGAAAGCCATGCGAGGTAGCCACGAAGCCCATGCGCTTGATGGCAGCATTCAGCGTGTTTTCACTCAGGGATTTGCTGGGGTAGCTCGGGCTGGCAAACACCAAATCACGATGCCCATTGATCGGCTGCATGCTGCGCAATACTTCGAGCGCTTGGGTAGAGAGCGGAATGCGGTGCTCAGTGCGCATCTTCATGCGCTCGGGCGGGATGATCCACAACGCAGCATCCAAATCCAGCTCTGCCCAGCGAGCGCCGCGCACTTCCCCAGGCCGTGCAGCCGTGAGCATGACCAATTTCAATGCGGCCACGGTGACAGGATCACCGCCGTAGGCTTTGAAGCGGGCAAGAAATTCAGGTAAATCACGATCCGACAATGCGGCGCGGTGTTGCACTTCGCGAGGCTTCAAAATTTCGCCGGGCACAAGATCGAGCATGGGATTGTGGGCAAGGCGCTCATGCACCACAGCCCAGCGAAAAATCGCCTTCACGCGAGAGAGCACGCGGGCAGCTTGATCGCCCGCGCCCCGCGCTTCAATCACTTTCACGGCGGTTTTGAGGTCTTTGGGCGTGAGGCTGCCCAATGCACGATGCCCCAAAGTTTTGAGGATGTTTTGCTCCAAAGATGCGGCGATGCGCTCAGCGGTAATCGGTGTCCACGCGGTGGCTTGATGCTTTAGCCATTCTTGGGTGACACTGGCCAGCGTGTTGGCCGCATCGTCAAAGGCTTTGGCCTTAGAGGTATCGCGCAGCTCGGCTGGGTTGCTGCCCTTAGCAAGCTGCTCACGCGCCTGCGCTGCCTTGTCGCGGGCATCTTTGAGGCTCACGGTGGGATACACACCAAAAGCGAGGCGGTTTTCTTTGCCAAGGTGACGGTATTTCAAACGCCAATAGCGGCCACCGGCTGGGGTGATTTCAAGATACAGGCCGTGGCCATCAAAGTGTTTGCCGGGTGTTTTGAGGCTTCGCAGCTTGGTATCGGTGAGTTTCATGGCTTTCCTTACCCGCCACCAGCACAGCGCTGGGGGCACATTTGGGGGCACACGGAAAGTATGACAGATGCTTAATCCATATGAATCAATGGCTTACGCGCTGAGTTTGAGTGCTGTTGGTGTACCAAATTACTTTGGGTTCGCTTTCGCGCTGCGTTGATCAAGCGTGGTTTTGAGCGAAGCGAGCAGATCTTCTGGCAGCAGTTTTTGAGCCAGTTTGAGCAGCAAAATGGCAATCAAGCCATCGTCGAGCCAGCCCAAAATCGGGATGAAATCGGGCACAAGATCAATCGGGCTGATCACATAAAGCACGGCAGCAATTGTGGCCAATTTGGCCGATGCTGGTGTGCGCACATCACGCACAATGGCCCAAGCGAGCAACAGCTCTTTGCGAAATTTCGTCCAAATCAAAGCCCATTTCCACATCGCTGTTCTCCTGCGCACGAATCGTGCATCGCCATAACGTGGGGCGTCGGCTTGCGATGACAAGGTTACTCACGCTAGGAAACCACAAAAATCAAAGGGAATACAAATGCGAATCGTTCTCATTAATGTTATGATCGCGCCATTCTTTGTTCTACAGGACTTCTTCATGTTCAAGCCCACGCTCCTCACCCTCGCTGCTCTTTCAACATTAAGCGCGCTATCCCAACAAGCCAATGCGCAAGACAGCAAAACGCTCAATCTTTACTCTGCCCGCCACTACAGCACCGATGAGGCGCTGTATAACGATTTCACCAAGCAAACCGGCATCAAGATCAATCGCGTGGATGCGGATGACGCGGGCATCTTGACGCGCCTGCGCGCTGAAGGCGCATCGTCGCCAGCAGATGTGATCTTGCTTGTTGACGCAGCTCGCATGACCAAGGGCGAAAGCGATGGCCTCTTCGCACCCGTGAAATCGAAAATGCTGGAAGACGCGATTCCAGCGCAATTTCGTGGCAAAGCCACGCCCGAGGGCACGCCATGGTTTGGCTTTTCGACCCGAGCACGCGTTGTCGTGTTTAACAAAGCAACAGTCCGCCGCGATGATGTGGACACATATGAAGAACTCGGCGATGCAAAAAACAAAGGCAAGCTGTGCACCCGCAGCGGCTCGCATCCATATAACTTAAGCCTGTTTGGCGCGGTGAATGAACACATCGGCGCAGAGAAAACCGAAGCTTGGCTCAAAGGCATGGTGGCCAATATGGCGCGCGATCCTAAAGGTGGCGATACCGATCAAATCCGCGCTGCGGCCAGCGGCGAATGCGCTATCGCCGTAACAAACACTTATTACCTTGCCCGCTTGATGCGCTCCGATAAGCCCGAAGACAAAGCCGTGGTGGAAAAAGTCAGCGTTGTGTATCCCAACCAATCAAGCTGGGGCACGCACGTGAATATTTCCGGCGGCGCGATGGCTAAGAATTCAAAAAATCGCGAAGCCGCCGTGAAATTCCTTGAATATCTTGCCAGCCCGTCTGCGCAGCAATACCTTGCTGACGGCAACAACGAAACGCCCGTTGTGAAAGGCACAAAATTTGACAACGCAGCTTTGAAAGCGATGGCAGTGGGCAATGGCGGCGAAAATTTCAAAACCGAGACGATTCCCGCTACTGTGATCGGCATGAATCAAGTGAAGATTCAGCAGATGCTGGATCGCGTGGGTTATAAGTAAATCAGGCAGTTCGCCGGCGCATTTACTGCGTGGAGCGCTACTGATTTTGTAGCACTCTGCGCTTTTCTCTTTGGATAGAGCGGCTGCGCGTTTGAAGCGCAGCACTTAGGGCGTTCCACTGCGCTCATGTCCCGCGCGCTGGCCTTCGGCTGGCGCTCCTCCACAACAGTAGCTCCGTGAAACACTCTAAGCGCTGTGCTTCAAACGCGTGGCCTGTTAGTGGTCTCAAGAGAATGCACGCGGTAACGCGACCTGCGGATAGAAACAATTGCCAATCTCATAAGACGCAATCCTTTCGAGCCAACAATTCTTCTCACCGGCTGTGATTGGGTTGTTTCCCGCAGCGAAATAAAGGGGGAGAGCCAGCCCAAGGCCAGCTCGGAGGACATTCGCGGAGGGGAACAGCCCAAGCGCAGCCGGTGTGCAAAAAAATTGGAGCTAAAACGGCAGTTAGCCGGCATAAAACCTGCGCAGAGTGCTCATATTTCGGTAGCAGACTCACGCAACAGAGAAACCAGCTGCGGCAGCATCAAAGCAGATCCCGCCACCAAATACTGCGACGTAAACAACGGCAAATCATCAAGACAGACAACCGATCCACCCGCTTCGCGAATCAGCACCGTACCCGCCGCCGCATCCCACGCGCCCATGCCGCGTTCCCAAAAAGCATCAGCTCTGCCAGCGGCCAGATAGGCCAACTCCAGAGCCATCGAACCGCTGCGCCGCACTTGACCGACAGATCGGATGACCTGCGCAAACTCAGTCAAATAGGGGTTCATCAATGGCGACAAAGGCTTGGGAAACACTGTCGACACAATCGCCTTCAATGGCTCGCTGACTGCCGAGCAAGTCAAACGCTGCAAGCCATGTCGGCTTTGCAGCCAAGCGCCCTGTCCGCGCGTTGCGTGAAAAATTTCTTGCCGATTCGGGTCAGCAATGATGCCCAATACCGGCTCGCCTTCTACAGCCAAACCCACCGAGATGCTCCACTGCGGATAGCCCCGCGCAAAGTTCGCTGTGCCATCAATCGGATCGACGATCCAAGTGGGTTGGTCAGACAAGCTTCTGCCGCTGGCCGGCGATGTTTCTTCCCCCATGAATTCAGAGCCCGGCAGCAGCGCGGTAAGCTTTTTGCGCAAGGCCTGCTCAGCCCACAGATCTACATCGGTAGCGGTATCGCCTGCACTTTTCTCGCTGACCTGCACAGCCGCCAAATCACGTGATTTCAGCCAGATGTCATGCCCAATTTGGCCGATAGCCGGCATAGCTACTGCACAGAGTGCTACTAAATTCATAGCAACTAGAAAACTAACGCTTGCTCAACAAGCTCACGTAGTCATGGTCTTCTGTATTGATGGTGGAGATGCGCAGCTCCACTGGGCGCTCGCCAAAGGTCAACGCCACGCGCTGCACCTCCATCACTGGCGTACCGGCGCGCATACTGAGCACACGACCGACGTCAGCACTGACTGCCACCGCGCGCGCGCGCTCTTGCGTGCGGATCACGCTGATGCCATGATCGGTTTGGTAGAGGTTGTAGATCGTGTTTGGGCGCTCTTGGAAGCGCTTTTCAGTGAGCCCTTTGAAAAGCGAGGCAGAAATCACAATGCGATCATGCACGATGCATTGGCCGCCTAAGCTCAGTGCGTTGTCAATGCGGAAAATTGGGTCACCCACGCGCAGGCGCAGAGAGTAGGCTTCGTTGTCTGAGGCAACGCCAGCGCTAAAACCAATGTTGTCCACCACTGGAAATTCACGCTCAGGCACCACCCGTGGGTCAAACACATCGGGGCGCGGCTCCACGTGGAAAAACTGAAACATAAAACGGTCGTTGTTGTGCAGCGCCACAAACGTGCCCTTACCCTGGCGGCGCACAAGGATGTGCTCATGCACGAGCTCATCCACCGCTTTGCGCAGTGTGCCAATACTCACTTGCAATGCTTTGGCGATCTGCGCTTCGTTGGGCAGCGTCTCTCCAGGGCCCAGTTGCCCCGATTCGAGCAAGCGCAGCAATGCACTTTTGACTTGCCGGTAGAGCGGCACAGCACCCGCGCCGGAATCGACAATTGGCTTGAGCAGCAACGTGATGTCGGGCGCATCCAATCGGGTGCTGAAGCGGGGAATTTTGCTGCGAGTTTTGGCGGGCGCGGAATCGTTCATGTCGGGTATGTAGGTGGCGAATCTTGGTGGGGCACTTTATTTTAACAAATCTCCTTTAGCTCATACAAGTCATTTGAATGATGCGTTTGACGAAGAACAACAGATGCGTAAACTCCGCTTCAGATATTTTTCTAAAACTCTCAACGGAGCAACAATGAATCATTACGTATTGCACGACGCGAAAGACACAGTCGCCGTGGTGGTGGTGGAAGGCGTGAAAGCTGGCACCACTTTGAATGGCTGGATCATGGACGAAGACAAAGTCACCAGTATGGTGGCCTTGCAAGACATTCCCATTGGCCACAAGATTGCACTCAAAGATATGAATGTCGGCGATACCGTGTGGAAGTACGGCATCGATATGGGCAAGGTTGTGGCTGACGTTAAGGCTGGACAACACGCACACGTACACAACATCAAAACAAAACGTTGGTAATTGAACTCAGACTAGGTAACGCGAAAAATGCAAAAAAGAACAGCCGAAAAGCGCGAAAGTTTTTGGGTGTTTCAAACCAAACTTTTTCTGGTATTTTTTTAGCGTTTTTCGCGCAAGTTTCGCGTTTTTCGCGATACCTAGCGCTCAGCATCCACACATCATTTCAAGGATTCAAAAAATGTCAGTCATCGACAAAAACACGACCTTCATGGGTTATCGCCGCGAGAACGGCCGCGTGGGCGTGCGCAATCACGTCATCATCCTCCCGCTAGATGATCTCTCTAATGCCGCCGCAGAAGCCGTAGCGCACAACATCAAAGGTGCCATGGCGATCCCGCATCCTTATGGCCGCTTGCAATTCGGTGCGGATTTAGAGCTGCACTTTCGCACGCTGATCGGCGCGGGTTGCAACCCCAACGTCGCAGCCGTCGTCGTCATTGGTATTGAAGACAGCTGGACGAAAAAAGTGGTGGACGGTATTGCGACAACAGGAAAACCGGCGATTGGCTTTGGCATTGAAGGCCACGGCGATCACGAGACGATCATGAAAGCATCGAAGGCTGCGCGCGAATACGTGCAGTGGGCCAGCGAGAAGCAGCGCGAAGTCTGCCCGATTTCTGATTTGTGGGTCTCCACCAAATGCGGAGAGTCTGACACCACAAGCGGCTGCGGCGCGAATCCAACGGTTGGCAATGCGTTTGACAAATTGCATCCTCTGGGCACGCACTTGGTGTTTGGCGAGACGAGTGAGATCACTGGCGGCGAGAAAATCGTGGCTGCGCGCTGCAAAACGCCTGAAATTGCAGACCAGTTCATGTTCATGTTTAACCGCTATCAAGACATGATCAATCGCCACAAGACGACTGATTTGTCGGACAGCCAGCCGACCAAAGGCAACATCGCTGGTGGCCTGACCACCATCGAAGAAAAAGCATTGGGCAACATCCAGAAAATCGGCAAGAAATGCACTGTGGATGGCGTGATTGACAAGGCAGAAATCCCATCACATCCCGGCTTGTGGTTCATGGATTCATCGTCGGCTGCGGCCGAGATGGTCACGCTCTGCGCAGCATCGGGCTTCGCTGTGCATTTCTTCCCCACCGGCCAAGGCAATGTGATCGGCAACGCCATCGTGCCTGTGATCAAAATTTGCTCCAATCCGCGCACCGTGCGCTTGATGAGCGAGCATATTGATGTCGATACGTCTGGCTTACTGCAACGCGATATCGATCTGGATCAAGCAGGCGACAAACTGCTGGAAAACATGCTGCGCACCATCAATGGCCGCCTGACCGCAGCAGAGGCGCTGGGGCATCGCGAGTTTGTGTTGACGCGTTTGTTTGAATCAGCTTGATGTGAAAGACTAGGTAACGCGAAAAACGCAAAACGAAATAACCAAAAGCGCGAAAAAATTTAAATTTAAATCCTTCCTTCTTTTTCGCGTTTTTCGCGTTCTTTTCGCGCTTTTCGCGTTACACAGTGAATTAAGAAAATGAAAATTATCATCACCGAATTTATGGACGAACGCGCCGTCGAGCAGATGGCTGCCAAGCATGATGTCGTCTACGATCCTAAGTTGGTTGACAAACCCGCTGAGCTGCTCGCCGCAGCAGCCGACTGCCACGCCATCATCGTGCGCAACCGCACGCAGGTGCGCGGCGAATTGCTCGCAGCATTGAAGCAATGCAAAGTCGTTGGCCGCCTCGGTGTCGGTTTAGACAATATTGATGTGCCAACTTGCGAAGCCGCCGGCATGAAAGTCATTCCTGCAACAGGCGCGAATGCATTGTCGGTTGCCGAATACGTCATCGGCAGCACGATGGTTTTACTGCGTGGCACCTACGCCGCCACGGATGACGTGATCGCTGGCCGCTGGCCGCGCAATGCGCTCTCCAATGGCCGCGAGACAGCCGGCAAGACGCTGGGCATCATCGGCTTTGGCTCGATTGGCCAGACCACGGCTCGCCTAGCGCGCGGCTTGGGCATGCATGTGATCGCGTATGACCCAGTCATGCCTACAACCTCGCCGGTGTATGCCGAGCTCGGTGTGAAATCTGCCACGCTGGATGTTGTGATCACCACGGCAGATGTCGTGTCCCTCCATGTGCCTTTGGTCGACAGCACACGCGGTCTGTTCAACGAAAAGCGCATCGCCTCCATGAAAGCAGGCGCGATTCTGATTAACACCTCGCGCGGGCATATTGTGGATGTGGCGGCTTTGGTCGATGCGCTCAAAGCGGGGCATCTCGGCGGTGCGGCGCTCGATGTGTTCGATGAAGAGCCGGTGCAGGCCAGCCCGATGTATGAAGGCTGCCCCGGCTTGATTCTTACGCCGCATATTTCTGGCGTGACATATGAAGGCAATGAGCGCGTGAGCTTCATGATTGCAGAAAAGGTGTTGGAGGCTTTGCAGTAATGGCCACCCTAACTTTGAAAGAGGCTGATGCGCTGGTGCAAGCCGCGCTCATTAAATCGGGAGCGTCTGGCGCGATGGCTGCAAGCGTGGCACGCGCGCTCGTGCTTGCTGAATCACAAGGCCAAGCAGGGCATGGCCTGTCGCGAGTCACGCAATACGCCACGCATTTGAAGAATGGCCGCGCGGATGGAAATGCTGTTCCAACCGTAGCGCATCGCAAGGGCGCAGCGCTCGTGATCGATGCAAAGCAAGGCCTGGCCTTTCCTGCGTGTGATTTGGCTGTTGCACAGGGCATCAAAGTTGCGAAAGAACTTGGCGTCTGCTTTGTCGGCGTGAGAAATTCTCATCATGCCGGCGTGATGGTGGATCATCTTCGCGCGGCATCCAGCGCTGGTCTTGTCGGCTTGGCCTTTGCCAATTCGCCATCGGCTATGCCGGCTGCCGGCGGCAAGCATCCGATTTTCGGCACGAACCCAATTGCAGCGATTTTCCCGCGTCGCAATGCGGATCCACTCATGATTGATCTGAGCCTCTCAGAAGTGGCTCGCGGCAAAGTGATGGTGGCTGCCAAAGAAGGCAAAGCCATTCCGCTTGGCTGGGCGCTGGATATTGAAGGCAATCCAACAACAGACGCGCACGCTGCGCTTAAAGGCTCCATGCTGTCTGTGGGCGCTGCAAGTTCGAGCAAAGGTGCGATGCTTGCGTTGATCATCGAGCTGCTGGTGACTGCGGTGATCGGCGCGCAATTCGGTTTTGAGGCTTCGAGTTTCTTCGTCGATGAGGGCAATCAACCCAAAATTGGCCAAGCGTTTTTGTTGATTGATCCAGCGGCTTTGAATGGCAACTCAGACAGCTATTTAGATCGCATAGAAGTGTTGATCAGTGAAATGCTGCTTGACGACGGTGTACGCCTGGCCGGTGCGCGTCGCCTTGCGCTGGAGCGCAAAGCGCAAACAGAAGGCGTGTCCGTTGCAGATGCGTTACTGCAGACGCTGCAAAAATTGGCTTGACATACCTAACTGGCGCATCAATTGCGTGACTTAGTGCATTGATCTCCACCAAGACTTCGGGCATCATCGCAGATTACTTTTTTCAGGACACATCATGCAACGCCGTGACATTATTTTGAGTGCAGGCTCAGCAATTGCCCTGCCGCAGTTTGCCTTTGCGCAAGACTTTCCTAAGCCCGGCACAAACATCAAATACGTTGTGCCCTTTGCCCCTGGTGGCCTGACCGACATCATGGCCCGCATCGTGGCGCAAAAATTAAACGAAGCATGGAAAGTGCCGGTGGTGGTGGACAATAAAGCCGGTGGCAACGCGCAAATTGGCGCCGAACTTGTGGCTAAAGGCCCATCAGATGGCTCGCAGCTACTCGCGATCACGCTCACGCATGCGGCCAATGTCAGCTTGTTCCCGAATGCACCGTACAGTTTCACCAAAGACCTGCGCCCCGTGGCCTTGCTTGCTGGCTCGCCGATGCTGATCGTTGTGCCTTCAAATAGCCCGATCAATACCTTGCAAGATTTGATCAAAGTCTCCAAAACCAAGCAACTCAACGCTGGCAACAGCGGCAATGGCTCACCCCCGCACCTGACCTGCGCTTTGTTCAACGATCTCAACAAATCCAAAATGACGCATGTGCCTTACCGTGGCGGCGCGCTCAGCATGAATGATTTGATCGGTGGTCAGCTTGATGTCGTTTTTTCCAATTTTCCAGAGTCGATCGCCAATGTCAAAGGCGGCAAACTCAAAGCACTGGCCATTTGCAGCTTGCAGCGTAACCCGCTCGTGCCAGATGTGCCCACCGTGCTTGAAGCGGGTATGCCCGGCTTGTTTGTAGAAAACTGGACGGCCGCCATGATTCACGCGAATACGCCCGATGCCATTGTCGATAAATATTCGCGCGAGATCATCAAAGCGATGTTTAGCAAAGACGTGGAAGACCGCGCACGCGTGCAAGGCTTCAAAGTCTCGCCTAAAGGCTCGCAAGATTTTGCTGTTTTCTTGACTACAGAGATCACGCGCTGGGCTCGCTTAATTAAAGCCGCGAAGATCACGGCGGCGTAACGCGACGCGCCCATGCACAACGCGCCAAACCTAACCGTAGTCCGTACACGTGCCCTCTCCTTTCTGAGGAAACACATTCAGCGCAGCGAAGCATAGAATAACGAAATGATGCAAATTGTTGCATTCAAATTTTGAAAGATTCTTTGATGTTTTTTTCTACATCGACCACCACTTCTTTGTTAGCCACTTTGTTGGCTGCGATGATGCTCACAGCCTGCGGAGGCGGCGGCTCGACAACGACTGCTGCGGGTACAGATGCCTCAGACAAATATGTGGGCACTTGGAAACGCTGCAATGTATATCAAGGCGGCCCTCTCAACGGCTTTTTGGATTACAGCGACAGGCTCGTGATCACGAAAGTAGGCGCTGCGTCATACAACTCAGCAGGAGCCAAGTTTGACCACACTGATGCACAGTGCACCTCAGCCGGGACGCCGATCATTGGGGACACGGGTGCAACTGTGTTCACCATCACAGGTACGAAAGCAGTGACGCCGTACACTGTTGACACGCTAACCTATCCAGTAGGCGCCAGCTTAACGGCCAAGGACATCGCCTACGTTAACCTAGCTGGCCCGACGCTTCAAGTAGGCAGCAGCAGTGGTGGCGTAGATGCTGCTGGTTACCCCAACGCGCTCGAAGGCAATCGCTTCGTCAAGCTCTAAGCCTTGACTCAACGTCAGAGACTCTGCGTGATGTGCAGGGCAGTCTACCGATATCATCACAGCTATGTCTGACTTTTTTGCCTGCGTGGGCCATGCTTCGGTTGATCATCATTTTGAGATCGAGGCATTTGCCGCGCATCCCACCAAAACGCCTGCACATAGCTATGCAAAAATCGTAGGTGGCATGGCCGCCAATGCTTCGATTGGCCTCGCGCGGTTGGGGCTGCCGGTGCATTTGATCGGGCGCGTGGGCGATGATGAGGCCGGACGGTTTATCCAAAGTTCAGTTAAGAAAATGGGCATCGTGACCCATTTAGAAAGTGTTGCAGATAGCCACACCTCAGTCTCATCCGTGATCGTAGATGCGCAGGGCGAGCGGCAAATTTTTAGCCACCGAGGCAATGCGCTGGTGAATGCGCATCCGCTGTCTACGCGTTTGCTCGAAGGCGCCATTGCCGTGCTCACCGATCCGCGCTGGGCCGAGGGCGCGGCGGCGGCGCTCATCTGGGCGCGAGAAAACCGCGTTCTCAGCATGTTGGATGCAGATGTTGCGCCACAAGATGAACTGCAGCGCCTCGTGCCGCTGGCAAAGTGGGCTGTGTTTTCTCAACCCGGCTTGGCTTGCTTTGCACCAAACGCGCGCAGCTTAGGCGCGGGTTTGATTGCAGCGCTCGATTGTGGTGCAAGCCTAGATGTCGCCCTCACCAAAGGTGCTGCGCATGCCATGGTCACCCTCGGAAGCCAAGGCGTGGCGTGGATGCATGCGAAGGAGCGCATTTTGCACACGCAGGCGAGTTTTGTCGTTAAAGCGCTCGATACCACCGGGGCAGGCGATGTGTTTCACGCAGCTTTGTGTTTTACCTTGTCGCAATTACAAGCGGATCACAGCGCTGCGCAGGAGCGTCAAGCGATCCGCTTCGCTTGTGCCGCCGCCGCACTCAAATGTATGCAACGCCAAGGCGCTTTAGGTGCGCCAACGCGCGCCGATGTCTTGCAGTTTTTAGACGAACACACTGCATTCGCTCACAATTGAGCACAGTCACGCTACATATTCAATAGCACTCCGCGTAATATTTACGCCGGCTTACTATTACTTTCGGCCACAACATTAAAAACTTTTGTACAGTGCATGTGCTCAACCACAACAAGGATCACTGATGACAAATATTCATTTCACGCCACAAAAGCTAGCCCTTGCATTGGCGTGCAGCACCGCACTGCTCGGCGGCTGCTCCACAACATCATTTAACAAACAACAGGTTGGAACCGCAGCTGGCGCAGTCGTCGGGGGCATTGTTGGCTCGGCCGTAACAGGCGGCTCCACCGTGGGCACAGTCGCTGGCGCAGCGGGCGGCGCTTTGGTTGGCAATCAGATTGGTAAGCAGATGGATAAGGTGAAGTAATGGAGGGTTCTTGCCATCGTGCTTAGCAGGGCGCGCCTCCATCGAAAAAAAACGCTTGTTTTACGCAAACCCTTACTCGCAAATCGAGGTCGACTTTTATTCCATTCATGAATCAGGCAAAGCTTGCTGAATTGCTTTTCAGTCGCTTCAGCTCTAACGGAATTGCATAGTTATCATCAGCTAGTGAGATCAGTGAGCGCTTAGCGCCTGTTCATAATTTTGACATTTGAACGAGCTCTCTTTGCATCGCTTGGCGCATCAAAAACTTCTGGGCTTTTCCGGTGACCGTCATCGGAAACCCATCAACAAAACGAAAATGTCTCGGGACTTTGTAATGTGCGATTTGACCGCGACAAAAATCGCGTAGCGATGACTGATCTAGTGTGCAACCGGGCCTTACTACGATCCATGCACAAATTTCTTCGCCGTATTTCTCGTCGGGCACACCAAACACCTGCACGTCAGCCACGCTAGGATGTTGATGCAAAAACTCTTCAATTTCTCGCGGATAGATATTTTCACCGCCACGAATCAGCATGTCTTTGAGTCGCCCAACAATGCTGCAATAGCCATCTGCATCCAGTGAGCCCAAATCACCCGTTCGCATCCAACCATCGACTACAGCGTCCTGCGTGCGGTACTTATCGGCCCAGTAACCGTTCATTACAGAATAACCTCGCGTCCAGATTTCACCTGGTTGACCAATCCTTACAACGGCGCCTGCTTCGTCAACCAACTTAACTTGCAAATGCGGTTGCACTCGACCAACGGTTGCCACTCTGTGTCTGAGGGAGTCGTCAGCTGCGCTTTGGAAAGACACTGGCGAAGTTTCAGTCATGCCATAAGCTATCGTAATCTCACGCATATGCATGCGAGAAATTACTTTTTTCATGGTTTCCACGGGGCACGGCGCACCCGCCATGACACCAGTACGCAAATGCTTTAAGTCAAACTTTTCAAAATCAACCGCATCTAGCATGGCTATGAACATAGTTGGCACGCCATGAAGCGCTGTACAAGCCTCTTTTTCTATCGCTGCTAGCGTCGCGGTGGGATCAAAGACTTCCCCAGGAAAAACCATGCAGCTGCCCGATGAACAGCAGGCCAGTACAGCCAGCACCATACCAAAACAGTGATAAAGCGGGACGGGCACACAGAGCCGATCTTGTGCCGTAAGGCGCATGGCGTTTGCCACAAATCTGGCGTTGTTAACAATATTGAGGTGTGTCAGCGTGGCTCCTTTAGGTTGGCCTGTAGTACCGCTAGTAAACTGAATATTGATTGGCTCTTTGGCATCAAGCCGTTGGCTCATGTCGCAGGCAAACCGTGCCTGAGCAGGGCCAGCCATGCGCAGCACGTCATTGAAGTTGTACATACCCGCCTGTTTATGCGCCCCAAATTGGGCAATACAACGCAAGGCAGGCAGCCGTTTTGCGCTTAATTTTCCGAGCTCTGCATGAACCAGCTCTGGCGCGAGCTCCTCTAACATAGCCAAGTAATCTGTTGACTTCAATCCGGTCGCACAAAACAGTGCTTTGACACTCACTTTGTTGAGCACGTACTCCAGTTCAGACGCTCGGTAAGATGGATTGATATTCACTAGAATCGCGCCTATTTGTGCCGTCGCAAACTGTACCAAGACCCACTCACTGCGATTTGCCGACCAGATGCCAACGCGATCTCCTGCTGCGATACCCAAACACAGTAAGCCTGCAGCCAAACGATTGACTTCGGCCCCAAATTGCCGCCAACTCCAACGCACTGAATGCTCCAAAAAAACAAAAGCATCCCGCTCACCGTGCTTCTGAACGGTCTGCGACAGTAAGTCGCCGATCGTGCAATTTAAGAGCGGTGGATAGGAAGCACCGTGCACTTCGGACAATCCATTGCGCGGACGCTGCGCATTGGCCGAGGCAAGACTACCAAAACTAGAAAACGGATTCGCGTTCACATGGCTCTCCAGTCCCCACGACGTTCAAAGGCGGCGGCTGCGCGATAAATTGTTGACTCGCCCCAGTGTTTGGCAACCAACATCATGCCAACAGGTAAGCCATGAACCAAGCCACACGGAATGCTCATTGCAGGATGGCCTGAGGCGTTGAAAGGCGCAGTGTTACCTACCATCTCAAAAGCCCTCGCAATCACCTCCGAAATCGGAGCGTTTGACTTCGGTATTGGCTGGGCTGTCATCGCCACAGTTGGCATAAGCAAAAGATCACAGTTATTGAGCGAATGATCATAGGCGAGCCGCAATTGGCGCGATAGGTTTTGTGCCTTCGCATAAAACTTACCTCTATGATTTCGCAAGGCCCATTCGCCAACAAACATCGATATTTTCAAAGAAGGCGATAGTTCGTCTGCACGTGCCCGCCAGCCCGCATGCTTTTCCATCAGACTGGTGAGGTACATGCCGCGCCAGTTAAAACCCATGCCATTGCCGTGCATCATCTGCATTTGCAGACCCTCCAGCACAATTGGAGTCCAGATGGCCGTGCCATCAAGATGCATCGGAACACTGATTTCCACAATACGCGCGCCCGCTTTTGCTAGTTGGTCGGCTGCAGAGCGCACTTTGATTTCGACCGCTGCATCGCTGCCTGCCAACCCGAAACCTTCGCGCAGAACGCCAACTCGCATGCCCTCCACGCCTTGCTTTAGTGCCTCAGAATAGCGATGAACCTGCGGTGCATATTGACGCGGATCTAAGCCGTCTTCGCCAGCAATCACCTCAAGCAGCAATGCATTTGCAGCAACTGTCGATGTAATAGGTCCAAGGTGATCAACTGTTGCTTCTATCGGCATAGCGCCGGTGTAAGGTACCAATCCAAAAGTTGGCTTCATGCCGTAGCAGCCTGAAAATGCGGCTGGAATTCGTATTGAACCGCCTTGATCACCACCGATAGCCATTTCAACTTCACCCGCACCAACGAGCGCGCCACAACCTGACGATGAACCGCCGGCAATATAGCCTTGACGCCAGGGGTTGTGAACGGGACCCGTGGAATTGGTGTGGCTGCCGCCAGACAGGCAGTAGTATTCGCAATGCGCCTTACCCACAATAGTGCCGCCTGCATCAAGAATTCGACTGGCGACCGTGGCATCAACTTCTGGCACGTAGCCTTCCATCGTTGACGCGCCGTTCATCATGGGTACGCCTGCCAAAGCAATATTGTCTTTTAATACTATTTTCTTCCCTGTCAGAGCTCCACCCACTTGGCCGGTAATGTCAGTCTTAACGTACCACGCGTTCATTGCGTTTTCATCAACTGTTGGTCGGCGTCCCGGGGTGCGCGGATACTTCACTGAAGGGAGGAAATCTGGCAACTGATTGAGGCGGTCATAGGCCAAAAAATTGGCTTCCATCAATGCGAGATACTCGGCGAGATCTGCGTCTGTTGGATGCATGTGGAGCGAATTTGCAATATCACGCAGCTGATCTAGGTTGGGACGTTGTAGTGGCATAGCGGTCTCTTTGAATGGTACAAGTGCAATTGCATGGGGAGAAATATGATGCGGAGTGTTCACCTTGCTGCCTTTGCTTACCGAACGACTTGCCAGCGATTCTCTCTGTGACGCGACTGCACCCAAGCCGAGCAGACTCGACAAAATCGCCGGATCTCGCAGTTGCTCAGACGAAAGCGTTTGCGTTATAGAACCCTTTTCAAGCAAAAGCACACGATCAGCACATTCCAAGATGAAGTTGAGGTTTTGCTCAGCCACAAGCACTGATAAACCATCATGGTCGCGCAAAGCTTTGAGCGTCTGGGCGATTTCATCAATGATGTTGGGTTGAATTCCCTCAGTGGGTTCATCAAGGAGTAGAAGCCATGGCGCAGAAACCAAGGCTCGCGCCAATGCCAACAATTGTTGTTCTCCGCCTGAAAGGGCACCGCCCGCGCGATCAATTAATCTTTGCAAACGCGGAAAGAGCTGAAGCACTCGATCAATAGCAGCGTTTGGTGATTCCTCTCCTTTTTGCCACGCTAATCGTAGGTTCTCACTGACGCTTAACACAGCGATGATGCCCCGACCTTGTGGGACGTAGGCTATCCCGTTGAGACAACGGGTGTGCGTAGCTATACGCTCCAGATTTTGGCCACGCGCATGCACAGTCCCTGCTTGAACATTGAGCAAGCCCATCAAGGTTTTCATTAGCGTGGTTTTACCCATGCCGTTGGCACCGAGCACTCCGACGATCTCGCCCGGCTGAACCGTTAAATTGAGTTGCCGAAGCACCGTCATCGAACCATAACCTGCACTCAAGTTATGCACTTCAAGCGCTGCAAGTGAATTGCCATTCATGGAGGCGGCCAACGCAACATCGTTACGCATGATGCTTTCCCAAATACACATCTCGCACGCGTTCATCAGACAGCACTTGTTCAACCGAACCTTCCACCAGGATTTTCCCTTGATGGAACACAGTTACTGATTGCGCGATGCTGCGCACAAAGCGCATGTCGTGCTCAACCACGACTACGGTTGCCTGCGATGACAAACCCACCACAAGCTCAGCCATGTGATCCACCTCGGCGTGGGTCAATCCGCCAGCAGGTTCATCAAGCAGCACCAGCCACGGATTCGGTGCGAGCACCACGCCCAGTTCAACGATTTGGCGCTGCCCATGCGCTAAAAGGCCTGTCGGCGTTTTGATCATTGCACCCAGACCAAGCAGATCAATCAGCTCACTGACCCTAGTCCCAACGTCTGCTGTGTTGCGACCTGCTAGCGCTTTGGCTGCAAGCCAAATGTTCTCATACACAGTGAGTGAATTCATCAAGCTAGGGACTTGAGTTTTGACGCCCAAACCACGACGTGCAATCTCATGTTTTTGAAACCCAACGACGGATTCACCATTTAGCAAAATATCTCCTTCTGTTGGTACATATTGCCCACTTAAACATTTAAAGAAAGTTGACTTTCCTGCCCCGTTTGGGCCGATCAGGCAGCGCAGCTCATTGCGTTGCAAACGCATCGATACACCATCGACCGCATTCACGCCGCCAAAACGCATGGCAACGGCAATCGCCTCGACAGCTATGTCAGCCACGCCTATCCTCCTGCTGCGAAATCACGCGGGCTGTCTTGCGACGTAACTTCCCTAAGCCGCTCTGAACTGCTGGCAGCACACCCTGCGGCAAGAACAGCACAATCGCGACCAATAACAGCCCCATGACTAACGAGTTATCGATGGTTTGTTGTGCGCCCAATAGGCCTTTTAGAACGCCTAGGAGTACTGCACCTAGCATAGGCCCCGCTAAAGTGCCTAAACCACCAACCAATACCCAAATAATGATTTCAGCTGAAACGCCAAGTGAGAAAACTTCAGGTGTGACAATCTCAGCCCAGCACGCGTACAAAACACCAGCGAGCGCCGCCAACCCACCACCAAGTCCAAACGCCAAGGTTTTGGCAGCGCGCACGTCATACCCCGACAGCTCCGCACGCAATTCGTTCTCACGCAGCCCAGCAAGCAGCCGACCAAACGGGGTCGTCATGAGCCACCGGCATAGTAACCATGCCATCAAAAGTACAACGGCAGCAACGTAGTACAGCCATAGGCCTGTCAGCACAACATCGGATCGCCCGGGCACGTTGAGTAATGGAAAGCCAGGAATGCCATTGAACCCACCCAATCGGGCATTACCAATAACATATTCCGAGCCCGCTGTGCTGTTCACGTACTTGAACAATACCAGCGTCGCAACCAGTGTGATCACACCTAAATAGACATCGCCAATGCGACCATAAAACATCATCGCACCCAAAGCCAGCGCAAACACCGTAGCAAGTACGACCGCCAAAAAAACCGCGCCAGTGGAGTCTTGAAAATTGATAGCAGCTACGGCATAAACATAGGCTCCTAAACCATAAAATGCGGCTTGTCCGAAACATAAAATGCCGCTGATTCCCCACACAAATGCCAAAGAAAGTGCGAGCAATGCATACACAAGCAACAAGGTCAATGAGTATTCGTTCGCAGCCAGAGGCGCTGCAAGTAGCATCACAAACACGGCAAAAAACCCCGCCCACCAAGTCGGGGGAATTCCACTGCGCGGCTCAACAGCTCTGGCTTGTTGAGCATTGCTAATTGCATGACGCAGCGAAGGCTTCACACAGATCCTTTAAACCAGCGAGGCGTAATACCAGCCGGCAAAACTCGGAGAATCACCATAGCGGCTAACAACAGCGCAATTTCGCCAACAACTGGCGTGCTGAGCGCCTCAAATACTTTTGCAACCGTGCCTAACAAAGCGCTTGACGCCACAGTGCCTGTCACAGCCGACGTACCGCCGGTGATGACCGTGATAAACGCTTTAGCTACGAACTGGCCGCCCGCTCCGGGCGTTAAAGCCACTAGCGGCGACAACACGCCACCGGCAAGTCCAGCAATCATGCTGCCCGCTACGAACGTACACATATAAATTATCTTCGGAGAATGCCCTAGTGCAGCCGCAATGGCAGCTGATTGCATCGCACCACGCACCAACAATCCGGCGCGGGTGTAACGCAATACACAGTAAAGTAGGGCAAGCAATCCAATCGTGATTGCCATGACAAAGAAACCATATCCACCGACGCGATAAATCCCAATCTCAAATGCCCCCAGTGGATTAGGAACACCAGTCGTCGTAGCACCAAAAATCATTGAAAAAGCGCCGCTCGTGGCCAGCGATAAGCCCCAAGTGGCAAGCATTGTGTCTACCGTTCGTCCGTATAGCCACTGAATGACGAGCCGCTCAACAATCAGGCCGTACAACCCAACAACCAAGGGGGCGACGAGCAGCATGGCTATCCAAATGTTGCAGCCAAGCTGGAGAGCAACTGTTGTTGAATAGCCACCGAGCACAATGAATTCACCATGTGCTAAATTAATGACACGCATCAGACCAAACACCAATGCCAAACCCGCAGCGGACAGCGCCAGTATGGCAATCGTATAGGCGAGATCGAACAAGCCAAGCAGCCCAAGATTTATGGAAGTTTCCAAGTGACTACAATCTTTTAAGTGGAAGCGTACGACGGTTTACACAATAGGCACTAGCTAACGCTAGCGCACCCAGCAAATGCCAAGACAAGCCGCTTTTAGAGCTTAATTTCGTGCTGTATGCTCGCGCTCGGTGTCTTACGCAAATCGCAGACGGCCTGCGTGTCACGGGGGGGGCGTTGCGCAAAGGACTGTTTGACGATTAGCTTTTGATCACGAACTTCCATTACATGCACATCGAGCGTGACGTGATGCGTTGCGCCATCAATTTTTACTACGCCCGAAGGCCCATCGATCTTCACGCCGCTTGCCATGGCTTTTGCAACATCCGTGCGCTTTAAGTTACCCGCACGTTTAACACCTTCAGCCCATAACTTAACGCCTTGATAATGCAGCACAGCCAGTTCGTTGATTGCTTTTGTGTTGCCGCTGAATTTCTTGCTCCACGCCTCAAGAAACGCTTTATTCGCGGGAGTGGCGAGCTCTGGCGAGTAGTTATAAGCCACAAGCATGCCATCGCCTTCGGCGGCAGTCAGCGCTTGGTGCTCATTGCCCACACCCATCGTTGTTGATGCCATAGGAATACGGGACTTCATTCCCGCCCCAGCCCACTGACGATAAAAGGACAGGTGCGATCCGCCGACCAGCGCACTAATCACCAAATCAGGCTTGGCTTGTTGAATTTTTGTAATCGTGGAATTGAAGTTTGCGACATCTAGCGGAAAGAACTCTACACCGACCGTGCTTCCACCGTTGTCTTTGACGAATTTTTGGAACCAAGTGGCCATGTATTGACCATAGTTGTAGTCTGCAGCCAAGATATATGCTTTCTTACCCCACTGCTTCATCGCGTACGGCACAAGCACTTCGGCCTGCTGGGCGGGCGTTGTTCCAGTCAGAAAAGTATTCGCATCGCACACTCCGCCTTCGTAGAGCGGCGTGTACACATACAGCAGTTTTTCGCGATTCAGCAAGGGGCGGATCGCTTCTCGCGAAGCTGACAAAATGCCGCCAATGACTACATCCACCTTGTCTTCGCGAACCAACTGCTGTGCAAACTTCGTGTACATCGCCATGTTTGATTGCGTGTCGTAAGCAACTTTGCGCACCTTTCTGCCAACCAGCCCACCCGCCGCGTTGATCTCGTCAATCGCTAGGTCTAACGCCATATCCATCGGCTTGCCATAGGCATCGAAATTGCCTGACGTGTCAAGCAAACTTCCCAACTTGATGGGGTCAGCTGCTGATGCTGGAAATGGGATCAAACCGGCTGACAGCATTGCAGCGCTCTGAGAAATAAATTGTCTGCGTTGTGATGACATGATGGTCTTTCGTTAGGTTTTAGGTTGATGAACGGGAACGTGGAAGGAGCACCTAGACTAAGCATTAGTGCGTTGTATCTATAGTTTTTTCTGGATGTGCTTTGGCGTGATCAGATTCAGCACGACTTTGATCAGCCTGTGCTCTGGCCAGTTGTGGCGCAGTCAGATCAAGGTCAGCACCTACGGCTTCACCCAGGCGTTTAAGCAGTGGTAGGTGCAGAGCCATGTCATAGATGGCATCGATTGGCCCACTGCGGCCGCCACCGCTTGGGCTTTGCATGCCCGCGCCGCCAAAGCCGGAAAGATGATTGATCCTTATGGATTCAATTTTTTCCAATGGTTTCGACATTTTTTCTGCAAGCTCAGGCAGCACTTGTAGCTTGGCAAGCTCTAGACGCATGCGAATCAGATCAGTACTTTGGGTGTTGTCCGCTGCAATCCGCTGGCTAAGAGCCTCTGCTTCGATTGCAGAGCGCACTTGTAACGAACGTGTGCGCAAACGTTCAGCCTCCGATTCACTTTGCGCACCGGAGACTAGGCGCAGCGATTCAGTTTTGGTCTTTAGCGCATCGACCTCTGCATCTTGAGCGGAGCGAATCAGTGCTATCTCACCATGCCTGCGCTGGCTCGCCAACTCTCGCTCGGTCACACCAGCTTCAAGCGCTAGCGCCAATTGAGTACGCGCGTGCTCGTGCGTAACAGCCGCCTGCGCTTCGGCTTCCTGCTGTTGCAGTAGCTCAATCGCATGCGCTACTCTTTGAAGCTCAATCTTCAATTGACCCGCCATGCGAGTTTGCTCCAAAGCTTGTTCACGTACCAATTGCGCAGTCGCGAGTTCTCGCTCACGCGTTAACTGCGCTTGATCTGCGGCTTGCTTAGCTTCTTCACGTGCCACGGCTTTACCAGCCTCACTCTGGGAGCGGCTTCGCTCCAAGGCGAGTTGCTGCGAGATTTGCGCCTCTTCTTCTTCCCCCGATATTTCTATTCGGCGCTTATTGGCGATCAACTGCGTTTGTGCGACTGTAACTTCGGCGTCTGCTTCTGTCATCGCACGGCGCTTTTTGTTGTCCGCCACGATTTCCGCCAATCTGCGCATGCCCACGGCGTTGAACACGTTGTTTTCATTTAAATCGGCAAAAGGCGTTTGATCAAAGTACAACAGCGACACGGTTTCCAACTTCAAACCGCCTTGAGCCAATTCGTTGGCGACTGTTTGATGCACAGCACCCACAAAATCAGCGCGTCGTGTGTGCAAATCATCTAGAGTTGTTGCCGCAGCATAACTGTGCATCGCATCGATGAAGCGACCTTCAAGGATATGGCCGAGCTCATCTGATCGCAGCATGCGAGCACTATAGGTTTGGACAGCAACTGCGACGCTGGCCTCATCTGGCGTTACTCGAACTCGGAATTCCATCATCACATCCACTCGCAGCCGATCTTCAGTGAGTAATCCGTTCGCAGATTTGCGCTCCACAACAATGCGCTGCACACGCATACTGATTTCATCGACCCGATGCAATATTGGTAACGCGAAAAACCCACCCGATAAAGCAACTTTTTGGCCTCCTGCGCCAGTGCGAAGTAACGCGATGTCACGCGTAGATTTTCGGTAAAACCTTTGCAAGAATAACAGCACGACAACAACACTTAGCAGCGCCAATATGATCCAAGCGACTAGAACCATGGCGGCCTCCGCAAAACAATATTTGTGTATTTTTTACTTTCCATGGAAATATTTTATATTCCATGGAAAGTAAAAATATTAGTACAAACCCTTGATTTGCGCAGACCGGCTCAAAAGCTGTGAATGACCTTAAAAAAGTGCCCGTCAGCTTGGGCCAAATGCACTGGATATTGAAGGGCATTGTTGCTGTGCCAAACAATGCCGCGAACGCCCCCAAAAGAGCCGTCTGCCGTACTCGGTTGCCACTGAGTGCGCAATGCCAAGCTTGCCGCAAAGTAAATGCCTTCGTAAGTGGATTGCCCTAGCGAATTCAGTGTCGGTGCGCGGACACCAAAGCGCTTGTGGTATCGCTCTTTGAATCCCGAATTAACGTCATCAGACAAGGCGCTGAAGTAGCCCGAGGGCACGAACAAATCACGTGTGTTTGCAGCGCCAATGGCCAGTAGGATATTCTCTTCAACAGAACACGATAGCCTAATCATCTTGCTGTGCATTTTGGCAGCACCGAAAGCGCGGTTGAAATCCACTGCGTCTTGCCCAACCAGCGACAGCAGCAATGCGTCGGGCTTGACTTCTTCAATTTTTTCCAAAAGTGCATCTATGTCTAATTTACCGAACGGTACATAGCAATCTGCCAGCACCTGACCTCCCGCGTCAAACACGTATTTTTGTGCGAGAGCGTGAGACACCCGTGGCCACTCGTAATCATTGCCGACGAACATCCAGCGACGCGTATTGCGTTTTGCTGCAAACCAATCGATCACTGGGCGCAACTGGCGCTCTGGTGTCTCGCCAATGGTATAGAGCCGATGGGCGGAATCTGTACCTTCGTGTAGCGCCGTATAGATGTAAGGGACGTTGCCTTGGTTCCCTTCCAAAATAGCGCGGCGTACTGAGCTGGTGTGCATGCCCACAATTGCATCGATGTTGCATTCATGTACCGCTGCGCGAGTTTGGCTGGCCATGTCTTCACATTCGTCTGATGCATTGAATATCTGAAGTTTTAGCTCGCGCCCACGCACCCCGCCTGCACGATTAACCTCTTCAACAGCAAGCTCGGCGCAGGCAATCGCGGATGGCCCCCAAATTCCCGCTACGCCCATGGTGGGCACGAACAAGCCGATTAAATAGCTTGCTCCGCTTGGCGTTTCGGTATCCAGTAATTTACGATTTGAACGATGCAGCGACGTGTGAACCCGAGGTCCGCGATGCGCGGGTGCGATGGGTCGAGTAATAACTTGCATGGCACTGTCCAAATGTTGGAGATGGTTCTACAGTATAGGAACATTTACTTTCCGTGGCAACTAATTGTACAATCACGAAAAATTTCACCTATATGCAACCTACAGACTTCACATATTTGCTTGAGCAAGCACAGCGCCGTGTGAGTCGGCAATTAGACAGTTCGCTGGCGCAGATTGGTGCGTCTGGAGAACAATGGCGTGTGTTGGAAGTGTTGGCTGACGAGGCGGGTCGCCCTATAGGAGAGTTGGCGCGGCTGCTGCTCATGCATCCTCCAACCATGACTAAATTGATCGACAAGATGGTAGCGTCTGGCTGTGTCCAGCGTATTGCAGACATGGATGATAGCCGGAGAGTTTTGGTATTCATCACCGATAAGGGCTTGGAGATGGTGAGCAAGCTTGCGTCCCGAGCGGACAGTTTTCATGCGGATCTCTCGGCAGAAATGTCGCCAGAAAACACCGCATTGCTTGCGAAAATTTTGAGTCGACTGGCTGCCGCACGCGTGTAGTACCCCGCTACGTAGTAAACCTGTGCAGTAAATCTTGCGGCACAAAGTCTGATGCGAAAGTTGGCAAATCGATAACTCCTTAAATGAAATGAGGTAATCCAATTCATAATGCGTGGCATGAAACGCCGCCTATTTATTACTTCATCCGTGGCTGCAACTGCCACCCTATCGCCTGCGATCTGCTTTGCGCAGACATACCCCAATAAACCCGTGCGCATGATCGTGCCCTTCCCGGCGGGCGGCGCGACCGACGTGTTGGCGCGGGCTTTGTCGATCAAGCTTAGCGAAAAGTTAGGGCAAAACGTCGTGGTAGAAAACCGCCCCGGCGCGGGCGGCACGATTGGCTCGGCTGCTGTGGCGCAGGCCGCGCCCGATGGCTACACGATTTTGCTGGCTACCAGCAGCACGCACAGCATCGGCCCGGTGATTAACCCAAAAATTCCCTACGACGCGCAGAACGATTTCACAGCGCTTGGCCAAGTGGCCAGCTCACCCAATATCGTGCTCGTGCCGCAATCTTCGCCTGCGAAGACGATGCGTGAATTCATCGATTACGCGAAGAAAAACCCTGGCAAGCTCAACTACGCCTCCAGCGGCAACGGCACGATTGTGCATCTCACTTCTGAGCTCTTCAAAGCGCAATCAGGCACGTTCATCGTGCACATTCCCTATCGCGGCACAGCGCTGGCCATTCCCGATTTGATCAGTGGGAAATTAGATCTGCTGTTTGACTCACTCGTCTCTGGCTTGCCGCATGTCAAAGATGGCAAGCTGCGCGGCTTGGCTGTGACGAGCGAAAAGCGCTCTGCTCTCGCGCCTGATTTGCCAGCCGTGGCTGATGTGTTGCCGGGCTTTGAATCAGTCACTTGGTTTGGCTTGTATGGCCCGAAAGCTATGCCACCCGATGTGGTGCAAAAGCTCAATAGCTCGCTCAATGCGGCGCTGGCTGACAACGATGTGAAAGAGCGTTTCGCCCGCTTAGGCGCCGAGGCGATTGGGTCTACACCGGCCGCATTCGCGGCGCTTGCGCAAGGCGAACGCGCGAAATGGAAGCGCATTATTGAGCAACGCAAAATCGTTGTGGAATAAATTACAAGTCGCTGCCACTGCCCATGCGCTGGATTGATACGCACAGCCACCTCGATGCCCCAGAATTTGAAAGAAATGGGCTTCTAGCCGGCGTATTGATTGCGCAGAGTGCTATTATAAATGTAGCATTGAGCGTGATCCCCGCTGTGGAGCGAAGCAACTTTTTCGCCGTGCGCGAGCTGGCGCACACCCACGCGCAAGCTTATGCTTTAGGCATTCATCCGTTGTGTGTGCCGCAAGCACGCGATGAAGATTTAGAAGCGCTTGATGCAAAGCTTGTGCAGCACCGTGATGATCCGCGCTTGGTTGCCGTCGGTGAAATTGGTTTGGATTTTTTCATTCCCGCGCTCTGCACGCCCGAGATGCGCGAAAAGCAAACTCGGTTCTATCGCGCTCAATTAAAAATCGCCAAGCAGCACGCTCTTCCTGTGATCTTGCATGTGCGCAAAAGCGCTGATGAATTGCTTAAGGCTCTGCGCGAGATCGGCTGCTGCGGAGGTATCGCGCATGCATTCAATGGCTCGGAGCAGCAGGCGATGCAATTCATCGAAATGGGCTTGTGTCTCGGATTTGGCGGCACGGTGACTTACGAGCGCTCGCTGCAAATTCGCGCTCTGGCCAAGAGCCTTCCCGCCACGGCAATCGTGATGGAAACTGATGCGCCCGACATCCCGCCGCAATGGATTTATGCGACAGCAGAAGAACGTGCGAACGGCAAGCCGCAAGGCATCAATTCGCCACTGGAGCTGCCGCGCATTGGCGCAGTGCTCGCTGAGCTGCGCGGCATCAGCGGCGAGGCATGGGCAGAGCAAACCACTCAGAATGCCGTGCGCGTATTGCCCAAATTGGAAGCCTTGCTGTGATGCTACATGGCTTGCCGCCGCTCATTGCACCAAATACCCGGTTGCTCATCTTGGGAAGCTTTCCGGGCATGAAATCACTACAAACACAACAATACTACGGCCATCCACAAAACAACTTCTGGAAACTCGCTTTTGGTATCGTTTTTAGAGAGATATTAGCAGTTAGCCGGCAAGAATACTGCGCAGAGTGCTATGAAATACGTAGCGCACTCTTGCTCGACGCGGGTGTTGGTTTATGGGATGTCTATGCAAGTTGCGAGCGCGAAGGCTCGTTAGATTCTGCGATTCGCAACGCAAAATTGAACGACTTAGCCAGCCTCAAGAAACTCTGCCCGCAGCTACAAGCCATCGCTCACAACGGCTTTGAGAGCTACGCGCAGGCTAAATACACGCAAGCCCTCGGTCTGCCCGTGTATAAACTCCCGTCCAGCAGCCCGGCCAACGCATCTTGGAGCTTTGAGCGCAAGCTCAAAGCGTGGGGTGAGGCGCTTTCTACCCATCTAAAATCATCATGAAAAAATCGTCTCTCCAAAAAAGTAGCTTGCCCGAGGTCAACATGTCCGAGATGGGCGGCATTCGCTATCTGCACCTTGGCACAGAATGGGTCCAAGGCAGCATGTTGATTTAGAAACCGTTTGAGATTGAGCTTGAATATGTGCAGCGCATGATGGCTTGGCTGCTGTTTTTTGAGCCTACAAAGATCAAGAAATTACATGCAATGCAACTGGGCTTGGGCGCTGGCACGATCACCAAGGCTTGCTACAAAACTTTAAAGATGAGCACGATGGTTTTGGAGATCAATCCATCGGTGGTCGCTGCATGCCAGCATTGGTTTAAGCTGCCGCCGCAAGATAAACGCTTGCACATCATCCTCGGTGATGCAATGAAGACGCTCTCAAATTGGGAGCACTCTACGCGGGAAACACGCCGGCTAGATATCAATTTATCTTCAAATTTTATAGATTGTGCGCAAGTGGATCTCTACGATCATGAAGCCGCCGCACCCGTGCTTGACAGCGCAGATTTCTACCGTGCAGTACGCGATGTGCTCTCTGACGATGGCATCATGACAGTGAATCTGTTTGGCCGCAGCTCCAGCTTTGACAAGAGCCTCGCGCAAATCAGCGCGGCTTTTGGCGAGGATGCCGTTTGGAGCTTCAAGCCCACGAAAGAAGGCAACACGGTGATCCTCGCGCAGCGCACGCCTAGCCGCCCCAAGCGCGAGCTGCTGGCTCAGCGCGCCGAGCAGATTGAAACGATGTTTGATCTGCCAGCTCGCAAATGGCTGCGGTTGCTGAAACCGCTTATCAAGTAGCCACAAAGCTTGCTACCATGCAGCTATGAACGCCGTTCCCTCACCCCAAAAAACAACTAAACCTCTGCACATCGGCCCACTCGATTGGCGGCACATCGTGCAGTGGCTGCAAGCGGACGGCGTGATCTCTCTAGCAGAGGCCAAGCGCACGGTAGATCGCTGTTCCAAAGCCGAGAGTGCGCAGCATCCACTGGTGCGCTTAGCTGCGGTGGCCATGACGCGAGCCTCTGACGGCAAGCCGCTCGATATTGAAGCGCTCACGCAATTTCTCGCAGCCAAAGCAGGCGTGGATTATTTCCGCATTGATCCGCTCAAAGTCGATGTAGGCAAAGTCGCTGAGACGATGAGCGCCACGTTTGCTGAGCGCCACGGCATCTTGCCCGTGCAAGTGTTGCCGACGCAAGTGGTGATCGCCACAAGCCAGCCTTTTGTTCGCGATTGGGTTGATGAAGTGGAGCGGCAAGCGCGGCGCAATGTGCGCGTGGTAGTGGCCAGCCCGCAAGATATTCACAAATTCACGGCAGAGTTTTTCGCACTCGCCAAATCTGTGCGCAACGTCACTAAAAACGGCGGCAACGCTGGTGGCGCAAGCTTTGAGCAACTCGTTGAGCTCAACAAGACCAACAAGCAGCTCGATGCGAATGATCAAGGCGTGGTGCAGGTGGTCGATTGGCTCTGGCAATATGCTTTTGACCAACGCGCGAGCGATATTCATCTGGAGCCACGCCGCGAGCAAGGCGTGATTCGTTTTCGGATTGATGGCGTGTTGCATGCGGTGTATCAAGTGCCCCTGCAAGTGATGAATGCGATGGTGGCGCGAATTAAATTGCTAGGCCGCATGGATGTGGTGGAGAAGCGCAGGCCTCTAGATGGCCGCATCAAAACGAAAAATCCGCGTGGCGATGAAGTGGAAATGCGCTTATCAACATTGCCTACTGCCTTTGGCGAAAAAATGGTGATGCGTATTTTTGATCCCGATAACGCGGTGAAAGATTTAGAAGGCTTGGGCTTTTCCGATCACGATGCCAAGCGCTGGGAAGAGCTCGTCAAGCGCCCCTACGGCATCATCTTGGTGACCGGCCCCACCGGCTCAGGCAAAACGACCACGCTGTATTCCACGCTCAAACGTTTGGCCACCGAAGAAGTCAACGTTAGCTCGATTGAAGACCCGATTGAGATGATCGAGCCCTCATTCAATCAAACGCAGGTGCAGCATCAGCTCGATTTTGGTTTTGCTGAAGGCTTGCGCGCCCTCATGCGGCAAGACCCCGACATCATCATGGTCGGCGAAATTCGTGACCTTGAGACGGCAGAGATGGCCGTGCAAGCCGCGCTCACTGGGCATTTGGTCTTTACCACGCTGCACACCAATGACGCGCCCAGCGCTGTCGCCCGCCTGATGGAGCTGGGCATTCCGCCCTATCTGATCAACGCCACCGTGCTCGGCGTATTAGCCCAGCGCCTGATGCGCACGCTATGTGCAGAATGCAAGCAGCCCGCTGACAACAATCCCGAAGCGATGAACGAGCTGATCAAACCCTGGAAGATCAACGCCGGCTACAAGCCCTACAAGCCCGTAGGCTGCGTCGATTGCCGCATGACAGGCTACCGTGGCCGCATGGGCGTGTATGAGCTGCTCACGATCACCGAAGCCTTCAAAGCTTTGGTGAACAAAGAAGCCAACATGGACGCCACCCGCAAGCAAGGCATCCAAGATGGCATGCGCCCCCTGCGCCTAGCCGCCGCGCTACGCGTGGCCGATGGGATGACGACGATGGAAGAGGTGTTGACTTCTACGCCGTTGATGGGGTGAGCTAGAGCGAGACTTCAAACTTGGATTTCTGCGCCGTCTCACGAGAATGTGTACTGGTGTGTAGAATACAGACATGAAAAGTGCGGAGATTTTGAAGCGTTTGCGTTCTGATGGTTGGCAGCAAGTGCATGTGGTTGGCTCGCATCATCAGTTTCGTCATCCTACGAAGCCGGGCAAGGTGACTGTGCCTCATCCGAAGAAAGATTTGCCCATTGCGACTGTGCGCAGCATCTTTCGGCAAGCGGGCATCAAGCCTTGACACTTTTGGAGAACTCTATGCTTTATCCCGTTTATGTGTATTCAGGCGATGCTAAAACTGCCTATGGCATCACGTTGCCCGATTTTGATGGTTGTTTTTCTGCGTCTGACACCTTAGAAGGTATTCCGCAAGCTTGTCAGCAAGCAATGGAAGCACACTACTTTGAAGAACCCGAATCAGTGCCTAAGGCTTCCAAGCTGGCCGATTTGAAGAAGCGCTCCAAGCTAAAAGGCGGAGAGTGGATGTTTGTTGATCTGGATATCAATGGCGTTCAAGCTAAACCCGTACGACTGAATGTGAGCCTGCCATCTAACTTGGTGAAGTTGATTGATGCACAAGCGCGAAGCCGCAAGATGACTCGCTCTGGCTTTTTGGCAAATGCCGCGATGCAAGCAATGGCATAGTCATCAAGCTGGCTTGACCGAAAACCAGCGAACTCAAGTCAAATCAAGTCTCTTGCAAATCTCTGTCACCGTGGCAGCTTGATTCATGCTGTAAAAATGCAGACCGGGCACGCCGGCATTGCGCAGTTGGTCGCACAAGTCTGTGACGACATCTAGGCCGAAGGATTTGATGGAGGCTGTGTCGTCGCCAAAAGATTGCAAGCGCGTGCGGATCCAGCGGGGGATTTCTGCGCCGCAGGCGTCTGAGAAGCGCATGAGCTGGGATGAGTTGGTAATTGGCATGATGCCGGGCACGACGGGGATGGTAGCGCCGAGCTTGTGGGCATCGTCTACAAAGCGAAAGTAGGCATCGCTGTTAAAAAAGTATTGCGTGATGGCGCTGCTCGCGCCGGCTTTGACTTTCATGGCGTAGGCGAGCAAATCGGTGTCGGGGGATTTGGCTTGCGGATGCGTTTCGGGATAGCAGCCGACTTCGATATGGAATGCATCGCCTGTTTCTTGGCGGATGAAGGAAACCAATTCGCTGGCGTATTTGAATTCGCCAAATGCGCCGTAGCCGCTGGGCAAATCGCCACGCAATGCGACCATGCGCTTGATGCCCGCTTGCTTGAACAATTCAAGCTGAGCGCGTACGCCTTCTTTCGTTGCGCCGATGCAGCTGAAATGCGGGGCAGCATCCACGCCGTCTTTCAAAATGGATTGCACGGTTTGCAACGTGCCGTCTTGCGTGGAGCCGCCTGCGCCGTAGGTGACGCTGATAAATTGCGGTTTGAGTTTGTAGAGCTGTTCGCGCACAGCGACTAATTTTTCCGCGCCTTCGGGCGTTTTGGGTGGGAAGAATTCGAGGCTGATGGGCGGCTTGTTCATAAGTTTTCTTTCACGGCATGCACGAAAAATTCGCGGTTGCCATCTCCGCCCGAGATTGGGCTTTCAAAATAATTCTTAACTACTAGGCTACTGTTCGCGTAGCTCTCGCGGATGCGTTGCTCGACTTTTTCATACAAGGATGCATCTTTCACGATACCGCCTTTGGCTAGATCGCTAGGCTGCAATTCAAACTGCGGCTTGACTAGCATGAGCACGTCAGCATTGATTCCGAGCAGATCAGCAAAGCGTGGCGCGAGCAGAGTTTGCGAGATGAACGACACATCACCTACCAATAGGTCAAAGCCTAGATTTTTTAGATCAAATGAGGCTTTAGCCGGCATAGAATCTGCGCAGAGCGCTATTAAATCAGGAGTATTCAGCTCTCTTGCATTTACTTTTTCAAGGCAAATCACGCGCTCGTTTTCACGCAACTTTTGATGCAACTGCGCATGCCCCACATCGACGCCGACCACGAATGCCGCACCGTTTTGCAACAAACAATCTGTGAAACCGCCAGTGCTTTGGCCAATGTCTAAACAGAGCTTTCCAGCAGCTGAAATGCCGCTTTGAGTCAACGCGCCTTCGAGTTTCAAGCCACCACGAGAGACATACTTAGCTTCCGCAGCATCAAGCAATTCCAGTTCAATATCGTCAAACAGATCATCGCTTTTAGCCACAGCCTTCCAACCCTCCCGCGTGAGCTTGCGCACACCCGATTCAATCAATCGCTGCGCTTGGCTGCGCGAAGCAGCCAAGCCGCGATGAACGAGAAGTTGGTCGGCTCGCATAGAAGACTATGTATCGCGAAAACCGCGAAAAATAAAACCGAAAAATGCTAAAAAAATCCTAAAGTAATTTTTTGCGTTTTTCGCGTTCTTTTCGCGTTTTTCGCGTTACCTAGTTCTTAAGCTATTAATAGCGATACGTATCAGCCTTGTAAGGCCCAGCTACTTTCACGCCAATGTAATCAGCTTGGTCTTTGGACAGCTCAGTCAGCATCGCGCCCACTTTCTTCAAGTGCAGGCGAGCGACTTTTTCATCCAAATGCTTAGGCAACACATACACCTTGCCAGATTGATAGTCTTTCGTCTTCGTGAACAACTCGATTTGTGCAATCGTTTGGTTCGCGAACGAAGAAGACATCACAAAGCTCGGATGGCCTGTGCCGCAGCCCAAATTCACCAAACGGCCTTTGGCCAACATGATGATGCGCTTGGCAGGCTTGCTGCCCTTCTTCGGGAAGATCACGTGATCGACTTGTGGCTTGATCTCTTCCCACTTGCATTTCGCGAGCGAGACGACATCGATTTCATTGTCAAAGTGACCAATGTTGCAAACGATCGCCTGATCTTTCATGGCCTCCATGTGCTTGTAGGTGATCACGTCTTTGTTGCCGGTGGCGGAGACGAAAATGTCGGCCTTGTCGGCAGCGTATTCCATCGTCACGACACGATAGCCTTCCATCGCAGCTTGTAACGCATTGATCGGGTCAATCTCAGTCACCCAAACTTGCGCGCTCAGTGCGCGAAGCGCTTGAGCTGAGCCCTTGCCCACATCACCGTAGCCAGCCACCACAGCCACTTTGCCAGCAATCATCACGTCAGTAGCGCGCTTGATCGCATCGACCAAAGATTCGCGGCAGCCATAGAGGTTGTCGAATTTCGACTTCGTCACGCTGTCGTTCACGTTGATCGCGCGGAAAGCGAGCGTGCCCTTGGCAGACATTTCATTCAGGCGCAGCACGCCAGTCGTCGTCTCTTCCGTCACGCCGATGATGTTTTTGATGCGGCGTGAATACCACGTCGCGTCAACTTTCAGCTTCGCTTTGATCGCTGCAAACAATTCGATCTCTTCTTCGCTGCCTGGCTTGGCCAAGACTTTGATGTCTTTCTCAGCGCGTGTGCCCAGGTGCATGAGCAACGTAGCATCTCCGCCGTCATCCAAAATCATGTTTGGGCCTTCTTCAGCTGTGCCCACGGCGCCCTTAGCGCCGTTTTTCATGCCACTGCCGCCGAATTCAAAGATGCGATGGGTGTAATCCCAATAGTCTTTCAAGCTCTCGCCTTTGTAGGCAAACACCGGCGTGCCGGCCACCACCAATGCGGCAGCAGCGTGATCTTGCGTGGAGTAAATGTTGCACGATGCCCAGCGTACATCCGCGCCGAGAGCTTCCAGCGTTTGCACGAGCACAGCGGTTTGAATCGTCATGTGCAGCGAGCCAGTGATGCGCGCGCCCTTGAGTGGCTTCTTCTTGCCGAACTCTTCGCGAATCGCCATCAAACCGGGCATTTCTGTCTCGGCAATGTTGATCTCTTTTTGGCCCCAGCCAGCCAGGCTCAGGTCAGCAATTTCGTAATCTTGATTCTTAATCGGCTTTAAAACAGCGCTCATGGTTAACTCCAGTGGTTAAAAAATATCCACTGCTCAGCAAGATTTGCCACTCAACCATTTTCTTGGGGGAGGCTCACCACACAGAACAGCGGGTGAGCGTCGTTGCAAACACAATATGTGCGCTCCGAGCCTCACGCCATGCTTCTCATTAGGGAGAAGAGGCGCTGCAACGCTCCTCGGAAGCTTAGATTATATTACTTTTCAGTCACGTTTCTACCAGCTGGGTCTTTACGATTCAACATAGCTTTTAACAAGCTTCGACACCAACTATTAAGCAGAGCGATGGCAAGAATCACGATCAACCAATTGCTCATTTCAAACCCAGGCTGATCGAAACGCACCGGCAATTTCGTCATTTCCACCGTCACTGCACTGCCCACCAAAGCTACAAATGCAGCGACTAGTTGAGCCCAAACCGGTAGTCGATCTTGACTTTTGGTGCGATCAGCTCGCCTCCTGCGCCAAAGCAATCTCATCACGACCGCTGCAGTAACGCAGGCCAAGATCAATCCAACAACGACTTTCCCCACAGCAAAGCAAATGACTGAACCACCGCCCGGAACCGCGACCTGAACAGCCATGCCAGCAATATCAACGAGCCCAGTAGCGGAATCTTTGAGCTTAGTTTTAAGATTCCAAGAAGATAGAAATTTCATAAGACTTGAGTTTAGCAACTGCTTGAATAGGAAGGCAAGCCGCGCCTGTTGGCAGTACTCAGTCAGATAAAATCTACAGATGGTCTTGCCCAAAATAAAGTTCAAATTGCCCATCGAAGAAAAGCTGCGGATTGACGCTCAGCTGACTTCCCGTGGATTTTTAACATTCAGTGAATATGTGCGAGATTTGATTCGGCAAGATTTGTCGCTTGTTCGAGTCAAGGGATTCAAAGCACCTATTTGCCACGTTGATAAACCGCCTCGCATTGCTCGCAAGCGATCCAAAACTACTGCTTAGCTTTCCGGCTAAGCCATCCGTGTTTTCGAATAGCCTGGCTTTTACATAGATTCCATACCGTGACTCTCGCCCAAGAAACCCGCCGCCGCCGCACCTTTGCGATCATCTCCCACCCCGATGCGGGTAAGACCACGCTGACTGAAAAGCTCTTGCTGTTCTCGGGCGCGATTCATATTGCTGGCTCCGTGAAAGCGCGTAAAGCCACGCGTCATGCCACGTCTGATTGGATGGAAATTGAAAAGCAGCGCGGCATCTCGGTGGCATCTTCTGTGATGCAGATGCTGTATCGC
Source organism: Variovorax sp. (assembly GCA_043755865.1). GTDB lineage: Bacteria > Pseudomonadota > Gammaproteobacteria > Burkholderiales > Burkholderiaceae_C > JANMDU01. The sequence goes on from JAYUSD010000194.1 coordinate 58,058, forward strand.
GATCATGTGATCAATTTGCTAGATACTCCGGGCCACCGCGATTTTTCGGAAGACACGTATCGCGTGCTCACGGCCGTGGATTCGGCGCTGATGGTGATTGATGCTGCCAACGGCGTGGAGCCGCAAACGCGGCGCTTGATTGAGGTTTGCCGGCAGCGCAATACGCCGATCATCACGTTCATTAATAAGATGGATCGCGAAGGCCGCGATCCGCTCGAATTGCTCGATGAAGTGGAGCAAGCGCTGGGCATGCCTTGCGTGCCGATGGCATGGCCTGTGGGGCAAGGCAAGTTGTTTGCCGGCATTATGGATTTGCGCAAACAACAAATGCGGCTGTTCAAGGCGGGCTCAGATAAGCTCGCCGACGAAGGCGATGAGATTGTGCCTTTGGCAGAGAAAGATAAATTGCGCGAGCGCATCGGTGCAGAGTTTACGCTTGCTGAGGGCAATGTAGAGCTCGTGCAAGAAGCTGCGCCGCGTTATGACGAAGCGGCTTTTTTGGCAGCGAAGCAAACGCCTGTGTTCTTCGGCTCGGCGATTAACAATTTTGGTATTCGCGAAGTGCTGGATGCGATTGCCGATCTCGCTCCGCCGCCGCGCTTGCGCGTGAGCAGCGGTTTGAAAGGCGCGCCAGAGCGGGAAGTGCAGCCCGATGATGCAGGCTTCTCGGGCGTGGTGTTCAAAGTGCAAGCGAATATGGATGCGAACCACCGCGACCGCATCGCTTTCGTGCGCGTGTGCTCCGGCAAGTTCAATAGCGGAATGAAGCTCAAAGTGCAGCGTACGGCGAAAGAATTGCGACCAACATCTGTGGTGACGTTTATGAGTCAACGCCGCGAGGCCGTGGAAGAAGCCTATGCAGGAGACATCATCGGCTTCACCACGCACGGCGGCGTGCAGCTGGGCGACACAATCACTGAAGGCATGGCAACCCAAGCTGATCTGCAATACACCGGCCTGCCGTTTTTCGCGCCTGAGATGTTTCAAGCAGTGGAGCTGGCCAATCCGATGAAATCCAAGCAATTGCAGCAAGGCTTACTCCAGCTCGGCGAAGAGGGTGCGATTCAAGTGTTTCGCCCGCACGCTGGCGGCAACATGCTGCTCGGCGCGATTGGGCAATTGCAATTTGAAGTGGTGCAGCATCGCTTGCGCGGCGAATATGGCGTGGAATGCCGCTTGATGGGATCAAGCTATACCGGCGCGCGCTGGATCACTTGCGATGATGAACCGGCGATGAAGGAATTTGTGAACAAGAATCAAGCAAAATTAGCTCTAGATGGCGTAGATGCACTTGCCTACTTGCTTACCTCGCCCTACGATCTGCGCCTCACGCAAGAGCGCCATCCCAAGATTCAGTTTCACGCGCTGCGCGAGCATGCTGGGCTGGAGCTACAGAACGGCTAAGCCTTTAGCGGAACGTGAAAATGCAGCCTTTAGCTGATTGGCCGTTGGCATTACGTCGAAATATCATCGGCGTGTTCACAGACATTGACGACACGCTAACTACCGATGGTGCGATCACTTCGGATGCGCTGCAAGCTCTGTATGACTTGAAGGCAGCGGGCTACGCAGTCATTGCCATCACCGGCCGGCCCGTGGGTTGGAGCGCGCCTTTTGCAACTGCCTGGCCAGTCGATGCTATCGTCGCTGAAAATGGTGCCGTTGCGCTCTTCAATGACAATTCTTTAAGCAAAAGTGGCCACTTGCCGGCAGGCAATATGCGTGGAGTGCTATCAAAATCATATCAATCGGATACCGCTACAAGGCAGCGCAACTACACACATTTGCAATGCGTGCTCGCTCGTGTTGAGCAAGAAGTGCAAGGCGCAGTTCGCAGCACAGACAGCGCAGGCCGGGAAACAGACATCGCCATTGACCATTGCGAATTCACGCACCTATCTCCTGAGAAAATCGCACAAGTTGTGCAGTTTATGCAAAGCGAAGGATTGCAGGCCACAGTCAGCTCCATCCATATCAACGGCTGGATCGGCTCACACAACAAGCTGCAAGGTGCGCATTGGATCGTGCATGAGCTCTATGGCCGCGATCTTTCACTTGAGATCAATCGCTGGGCCTATATAGGCGATTCAACCAACGATCAGCTGATGTTTGAAGCATTTGACAACAGCATTGGCGTGGCGAACATTGCTCGCTTTCTGCCAGAGCTCATGCATTTTCCTCGATTCATTTCTTCATTCGAGCGCGGGGCCGGGTTTGCAGGAGTTGCACAGATGCTTGTGGCGCCGGCGCGCGAACATTGACCGCAACCACATCGCGAGCCCGGCCTTAATGAGGCTTAAGCGGAATACTTGCCCAACTCATTCTTAGCAATTGCATTGCGATGCACCTCATCCGGGCCATCGGCGTAGCGCAAAGTACGTGCAGCCGTGTACGAATACGCCAGCGGGAAATCATCACACATGCCGCCGCCGCCATGCACTTGCATCGCCCAATCAATGATTTGGCAGGCCATCGTAGGTGCAACAACTTTGATCATGGCGATATCGTTTTTGGCGAGCTTATTGCCACCCACATCCATCAGCCATGCCGTGCGCAGCGTGAGCAATCTCGCTTGATCAATCTTGCAGCGGGCTTCGGCAATTCGCTCCAATGTGACACCTTGCTGAGAAACCAATTTGCCAAACGCCGTGCGGCTGCTGGCGCGTTTGCACATGAGCTCTAGCGAGCGTTCGGCCAAGCCTATGAGGCGCATGCAATGGTGAATGCGCCCGGGGCCTAAGCGGCCTTGGGCGATTTCAAAGCCACGGCCTTCGCCCAGCAGCATGTTGGCGGCGGGCACTTTCACATTGGTAAACGTCATCTCGCAATGACCATGCGGCGCATCGTCGTAGCCAAACACGGTAAGAGGGCGCAGCACTTTGATGCCGGGCGCATCGGCGGGCACGACGATCATGCTTTGCTGGCTGTGGCGCGGCGCATCTGGGTCGCTTTTGCCCATGACGATGTACACCGCGCAACGTGGATCGCCCGCACCAGAGATCCACCACTTTCGGCCGTTAATGAGGTATGTGTCGCCCTCTTGCTTTTCTACTTTTGTTGCGATGTTTGTTGCATCACTTGACGCCACATCGGGTTCAGTCATGGCAAAAGCTGAGCGCACTTCGCCTCTCAAAAGCGGCTTGAGCCAACGATTGCGAATCTCAGGCGAGCCGTAGCGCGCCAACGTCTCCATGTTGCCGGTGTCGGGTGCGGAGCAGTTAAATACTTCACTCGCCCACACGACGCGGCCCATGATCTCGGCCAGCGGCGCGTATTCTTGATTGGTCAAGCCCGCACCGCCGAAGAGTGGATCGCCACCAAAGCCTGCAATTTCTGCTGTGTCGCGCGGCAGCCAGAGATTCCACAAACCCTGCTTTTGCGCGATGGGCTTGAGCTTTTCAATGGTTTGCAACGGTGTCCAGCGTTTGCCTGCCTTGGTGTTGGCTTCAATCTCGTCGGCGTAGGCTTTTTCGCTAGGGTAGATGTGATTGTCAAAAAATTTGAGCAATTGAGCTTGCAGCTCTTGCACACGAGGCGAGTAAGAAAAATCCATGTTTGTCTCCAATGGGTTGTGTTGGCAATTTGAAAAGCTAGGTAACGCGAAAAACGCTAAAAGGAAACGAAAAACGCAAAAAAAGAAGAAAAGATTTACTCAACATTTTTATTGTCTTTTTCGCGTTTTTCGGTTTTTTTCGCATTTTTCGCGATAACTAGTTGTCTCAGCATGCAGAAGCCTGAGCAAAGCGCCAGCCCATTTGCGCCAACGGCCTCGCCCCAGCCGCAGAAGCGATTGCTTGGGCGCTAGAAGCTGTGCCCATTTCGATTCGCTTGGCGATGCCTTGCAAAATCGCGGCCAAGCGAAACAGGTTGTAGGCCAAATAGAAATTCCAATCTTGCTGCAATTGCTCTGGCGTGGCAAGGCCGGTGCGCTCGCAATACAAGCGAATGTATTCGGCCTCGCTGGGAATCCCTAAAGCCGCACAATCGAGCCCGCCGATGCCGCGAAATGCGCCAGGGGGGATATGCCAAGCCATGCAGTGGTAGCTGAAATCGGCCAATGGGTGGCCGATTGTGGACAGCTCCCAATCGAGCACGGCGAGCACTTTGGGCTCAGTGGGGTGAAAGATCAAGTTGTCTAAGCGGTAGTCGCCATGCACGATGCTGACTTTGGATTCGTCTCGGCCACTTTGCGGAATGTTTGCGGGCAGCCATTCGATGAGTCGATCCATCTCAGGTATGTCGCCCCCAAACTTGGCTTCGCCAAGCCCCCCGAGGGGGTGCAGCCCGCCTTGAGGCGGCTCGGCGGCAGTCTGAGGCTGCGTGACAGAGGCTTGGTATTGCTTCGTCCAGCGGCCAATTTGGCGCTCAAAGAAATTGCCGGGTTTGCCAAAGCCTGCCAAGCCCTGCGCAGCAAAATCCACCGTGTGTAAAGCAGCTTGCACGCGGTTCATCTCGCGATAGATCTCGCCGCGCTCTGTATTGCTCATGCCGGGCAAACCTTGATCCCACAGCACGCGGCCGTCGACGAAATCCATGATGTAAAACGCGCGGCCAATCACCGATTCGTCTTCACACAGCGCATGCATTTTTGCTACCGGCACGTCGGTGCCAGCGAGGCCGCGCATCACGGCAAACTCGCGCTCCACCGCGTGCGCTGAGGGCAGCAGCTTGGCCACAGGGCCAGGCTTGGCGCGCATCACGTAGATGTGATTTGGCGTGACGAGCTTATAAGTCGGGTTGGATTGCCCGCCTTTGAACATTTCCACCTTCAAATCACCAGCAAACCCATCAACATACTGCGCCATCCAATCGCGCAGCTTGGCTGTATCAAACGCATGTTGATCTGAGACTTCTCGCGTGCCAACAAAATGATCAAGCCCGCTCATTGATCTTCACCATTGCCAATGCGCTTCAAACCATCGCGGCTGCGCACAATGAGGCCGCTGGGCTCCACGCGGATGAGTTCTTCTCGCTCCATTTGTTTCAATTCTTGATTCACGCGCTGGCGGGAAGCGCCAAGCAATTGCGCGAGCTCTTCCTGCGCCAAATGCAGGCCAATTCGCGTTTCGTCCTGATGCGAAAGGCTCGGCACGCCGTAGCTGCGCGCCAAATGCACGAGCTGCTTGGCAAGCCGCGAGCGCAGCGGCAGCGTATTCAAGTCTTCCACCAAGCCGAAGAGCAGGCGAATCAAGCGACAGTTGTGCCTGAGCAGCGCTTCATACAGCTCGGTGTGATCGCCCAAGATCTTCGTCAAATCGTTGCGGGAGACGCAGACCACCGTCGTCTCGCCATGCGCATAGCAATCATGCGTTCGCTGGTCGCCATCAAAAATCGCCACATCGCCAAACCAAATGCCCGGCTCGACATAGGTGAGCGTCACCAGCTTGCCCGACACTGATGTGCTGGATACGCGCACAGCGCCTTTCGCGCAAGCCACCCATTCATCAGGCCGCTCGCCGCGCGCCGCGATCAGCTCGCCATCGCGGTAGCGCTTCACATAGGCGTAGCGCAAGATATCGTGGCGCAGGCTGGGCGAGAGGCTGGCAAACCAGCGCCCCGCGTTGATGGCTTCGCGCTCGTCTTGGGAGAGGATGGGTTCGTCAGAGATCATGTCATTTCTATTGTGGCGGGTGTTCTGAGCTGGGGACTCTAGGGTTGTCACTTGCGTGTCTGCACTAAATGAGACAATAGACCCCTACATGACCGAACCCGTAAACATTCCATTTTCCTCCGTTGGCCTAGCCGACTCTATTCTCCGCGCTGTGGCCGAAAAGGGCTACACCACGATGAGCCCGATTCAAGCTGCGGCAATTCCGCATGTGCTGGCAGGCCGCGATGTGATGGGCGCAGCGCAAACTGGCACTGGCAAAACAGCCGCCTTCGTGCTCCCGCTTTTGCAGCGCATGCTTAAACATGAAAGCGCCTCGCTTTCGCCCGCCCGCCACCCCGTGCGCGCCCTCGTGCTCACGCCCACCCGCGAGCTGGCCGATCAAATTGCTGCCAATGTGACGCAGTACGCAAAATACACGCAGCTTCGCAGCGCCGTGGTCTTTGGCGGCATTGATATCAAGCCGCAAATGGCCGAACTGCGCAAAGGCGTAGAAATTCTCACCGCCACACCCGGCCGCTTGCTCGATCACATCGAAGCCAAAACGGCCGTGCTTAATCAAGTGGAATATGTGGTGCTCGATGAAGCGGATCGCATGCTTGATATCGGCTTCTTGCCGGACCTACAGCGCATCCTTAATTATTTACCAAAGAAGCGCATCACCCTGCTCTTCTCGGCCACTTTCTCGCCCGAGATCAAGCGCTTGTCGGCCAGCTATTTGCAAAACCCAATTTTGGTAGAAACTGCGCGTCCCAACGAGACGGCGGCGAATGTGGAGCAATTGTTTTTCAGCGTGCATGAGGACGATAAGCGCCGCGTGTTGCGCCAGCTTATTCGTGATCGTGGCATTGGCCAAGCTTTCGTGTTTTGCAACAGCAAGCTGGGTTGCGCGCGATTGGCGCGTTCGCTTGAGCGAGACGGCCTGCGCACCACGGCACTGCATGGCGACAAGAGCCAAGATGAGCGCCTAAAAGCACTTGAGGCCTTCAAAAAAGGCGAAGTGGATTTACTGGTGGCCACCGACGTGGCAGCACGTGGGCTGGATATCAAAGACGTGCCCGCCGTTTTTAACTACGACATCCCCTACAACGCTGAAGATTACGTGCACCGCATTGGCCGCACAGGACGAGCGGGTGCGTCTGGTTTGGCGCTGAGCTTTGTCGATAGCGACGACAAACGCTTGATTGTCGACATTGAAAAGTTGATAAAAAAGAAAGTGGAGTTTGCCGAATTCCAGTTTGAAAACGAGCAGCCGCCACGCGGCGCCCATTTCAACTCCGGCCGGCGCGCTTGGGGCGATGATGGCGCAGACAATGGCAACAGCAATGGCTGCGCGACGCCACGCAGAACAGAACAAACTGAAGGCCGCCCCGCTGAACGACGCGATGAGCGTGGAGGTGATCGTCCGGCTGGTGATGGTCGGTTTTCTGGCCAAGCCGATCATCGCCGATCCAATTACCCCAGCCGCTCTGCCCGCCCACCTGCGGATCCCTTCTTTAGCAAACCCTACGAAGCGCCCGCGCAAGCCAACCCATCCTGGGAAGGCACGCCACAAGCGGCTACGTCTCGCGTCTCAGCCAATATCAAAAGCAAAAAGCGTGTGGCAGCACTGTTTAAAGTGGGTGAGCCCGTATTTGCAGAGCAAGCCGACAATCAGCCCGCGCTCAGCGGCAGCACCGCACCAACGCCTGCGCCCAAGTCTGCAGCGTAGCGAGTATGAGGCTCGATGACCTGCTCTTTAGCCAAGGCTTTGGCACGCGGCGCGTCTGCGCTGGTTTGATTCAGCAAGGTTTTGTAAAGGGTTTTGAGAACAGTTATGACCCTGTAGCCGGCATAGAATGTGCACGGGATGCTACTGAAATAATAGCAACCAATGGTATGCCATTCACCGTGCAAGGCAAGGCTTGGCAATACCATGAGCGCGCTTACCTCATGATGCACAAGCCCGCCGGCTTCGAGTGCAGCCACCGCGCAGGCAGCTGGCCCAGCGCCTACAGCCTGCTCCCCGCCCCGCTGCGCCAGCGCCCCACCAAAGGCGTGGTGCAAGGCGTGCAAGCCATCGGCAGGCTCGATCAAGACACCACTGGCCTGCTCTTGCTCACCGACGACGGCCAATTTCTCCACAAAATGAGCAGCCCCAAGCACCATGTGCCCAAGGTGTACCAAATCACTACAGATCGCCCGGTCGAGCCGCAGCAGATCGAACAACTCCTCTCAGGCGTGGTGCTCAATGACGATCCCAAACCCGTCAAAGCCGCAGCCGCTTTGCAAACCGGCGAAAAATCACTAGACATGACTCTCACAGAGGGCAAATACCACCAAGTCAAACGCATGGTCGCCGCTGTAGGCAACCACGTCGTCGCACTGCATCGCTCACAGATTGGCAGCATGGTGCTCGGTGATGATTTGCCATTGGGACAATGGCGGTGGTTGAGTCCGAGCGAGGTTGAGAGTTTGCAAAGCAGAAAGTAGGCACAGTGTGGAAACATTCCAAGTCACGATTCAATCGCCGCTAACTGCCAGCCCGTTAGATGCAGGCGTGCTTGACGCGAAAGATAGCTTCATGCAATTTGCGGCCATTGATTGGCTCCAATGGGCACGTGTGTATGCTGATCCCGCCTATGGCGATTCGTTGTCTGCGTTTTATTTTTTTGAAGCCAAACGCTCCGGCACGAAACACCTTGAGCCCTTACTTTGTTTGAGCGGTCAAGGTCAAACGGTTCATGAAATTGAGCTTCATGGCCCGCGTTTCAAGTTGATATATTTCTTTCTTGAAAAATCTATTTCAAAAGGCTTTCTTGGGTTTGGTGCGGGCAAAGAGCGCACAGAATTGTCACAACGCACCATGCGCGATTGCAGCTTAGATTTTTCCAAGCAATGCCTCGAAGCCTTCCTGCGGGGCGATCTAGAGCAGCTTGATCAGCAAATTCAAGACAATGATTTTGAAGACAGCGAGTAGCCAAATTTCAATTGCACAAGCTTAGGCTGTGCAATCGACTTGAACGAGCTCTCGCCTGCCGCCATCGACTCGCATCGCGCTCAGGCAGCCGCCCCACACACACCCTGTGTCTAAAGCCATCAAATTCGGGCGATTGACTAGGCCGAGCGTGCTCCAGTGGCCAAAGGCGATTGTGGTGTTTTCTGTAGCGCGATTGGGCACATCAAACCAAGGCATATAGCCCTCTGGCGCAGCGCCAGCGCCTTCTTTGGTGGCGAATTCCATCTCGCCTTGCGCGCTGCAAAAGCGCAGGCGTGTGAGGGCGTTGATGATGACTCTGCTGCGCTCTGCGCCTTGTAAATCTTCGCTCCATGCGTTGGGGGTGTTGCCGTACATGCTTTGGAAGAATTCTTTAGAGTCTTTTAAGCTTTTTGAACGTATTGCCGGCATGATCTCTGCACTGAGTGCTATTATTTTCATAGTCTCCCATTGTGGCAACACGCCGGCATGCACCATGAGGATGCCGTCTCGCAAAATCGCCAACTCTCTACAGCGTAGCCAATCGAGCAGCTCGGGTGCATCGGGCGCGGCGAGCAGTTGCGCCAAAGTATCGCTTTTGTGCGCAGCGCGTGCGCCACAGGCCACGGCAAGCGCATGCAAATCATGGTTGCCCAGCAGGCACTGCGCTGAATCGCCCAAAGCTTGCAGCCGGCGCAGTGTGGCCAGCGAATCGGGGCCACGGTTGACCAAATCACCAAGCAGCACGAGCTGGTCTTGGCTGGGTGAGAAGTCAATCTCAGCCAACAGCTTTCCCAGCGCTTTGTCGCAACCTTGTACATCGCCAATCAGGTAAAGTCCCATCTAGTAGCCTGCATCACTAAAATTTACTATCATTCGTTTGCCCCTCGACATGCTATGCGTCGTTGAAAATGCGCGATGTGCCACGGGGCACATCTGTACTTTTCGCTTAGCCTATCATGCCGCTGTGCGAGCGCCTGACAGCAAATTCCAGTGCTACCGGCTACCCTGACTAACAAATATTTCAATGGAATTTTTACTGATCGCTGTTCTTACGCTCATCAACGGCGTTTTCGCTATGAGCGAAATGGCTTTGACTGCGGCTAAAAAAGTGCGGCTCACTGCCATGGCTGAGAGTGGCGACGATGGCGCGAAAGCCGCGCTCGAATTGGCCGATAAGCCAACCACGATGCTGTCCACCGTGCAAATCGGCATCACCTCCATTGGCATGCTCAATGGCATTGTGGGGGAAGCTGCGTTTAGTGATGGCCTGCAAGCTTTTTTTATGCAACTGGGCATGAGCGAGAAATTGGCTGCGCCGAGCGCAACGACCTTTGTAGTGATCTGCATCACGTTCGTCACGCTGATTTTCGGCGAGCTGGTGCCCAAGCGCATTGGCTGGGCATATCCCGAGGCCGTGGCGCGCGTAGTGGCCAAGCCGATGATTTGGCTTTCCAAAGCAGCTAGCCCTTTCGTGAAACTGCTGACGGTGACGACGCAGGGCGTCTTAAAACTGCTGCGCATTCGCACGGATTCCAATCGCAGCGTGACCGAAGAAGAAATTGCGGCGAGCTTGGATGAAGGCATGGATGCTGGCGTGATCGAGCAGCATGAGCGGCAGATGGTGCAGAACTTGTTTCACTTGGATGACCGCCCGCTGATCTCCATCATGATTCCGCGCTCGGATATCGTGTGGCTGGAGGCGGAGGCTACGGTGGAAGAAGCCTTGCGCAAAGCCGGCGGCTCTCATGATCCAGACAGCAAGACCTCACACAGCTGGTATCCCGTATGCCAAGGCGGGCTAGAAAACATCGTCGGCATTGTGAGCGTGGCGCGCCTGCTGCGCCAGCAATTGGGCAACACGGGCCAACTCGTCGGCTCATTGGCCACGCCGGCTGTCTTTATTCCCGAGACACTTTCCGGCATGGAGCTGCTGGAGCAATTTCGCCAGCAATCGGCGCGGGTGATTTTTGTGGTGGATGAATACGGCGTATGCCAAGGCTTGCTCACACCGCGCGATTTGCTCGAAGCCATAACTGGCGAGCTCAAGCCATTGGTGGCCGCCGATGCATGGGCCACGAAGGGTGCGGATGGCACTTGGCAGCTCGATGGCCTGATGCCTGTGGCTGAGCTCAAAAGCCGCTTGGATATTGACGACGAACTCCCCGACGAAGAAGCCGGCCACTACAACACCTTGGCCGGCCTGCTGATGGCTGTGGCCGGGCATTTGCCGGCGCAGGGAGAGGCGATTGAAGCGGGAGGATGGCGCTTTGAAGTGATGGCGCTGGAGGGAAGGCGCGTGGATCGGGTGCGGGCGAGGAAAACTACTTCGGCTTGACCTGTTCTCGCGTCGGGGTGGTTGTGATTTACTTGAAGCTTCGCCTTCGCGCCACCCGCTCGCCTGTCACGCGACGTGCCCGAAAAAGCCGAGGACTGTCCTTGCAAGTGTGCTGCGCATGGTTTGCCGAGCTGCTGATCTTTTGTAGCAATGATGACATGGCTGGCCGCGCCCGACCGAGACAGTCTTCGTTTTTTCAGACCCATCACGCAGCGGATATAGTAATTTAGTGAGACATCATTACATTGGCGCGTTATGCACTATTACACTCCTATCGATCCTTCAATGCTAGATGAGGCAGATGCTCATCAACTTTTCCAAAACGTCGCAGATCACTACCTCAAGTGCGCTGCTAATAGCTTCGAATATGTCGAGCAGCTCTCAAGTGCACCTCCATCAGCTCGCTTGATTTGGCGACTTTGGATATTCCTAGCCGAGGTTAGCGGAAGCGGGGTTTGTGACTATCTTTGGAACCACTGCCTTAGCTTGCAAGAGTTGCAAGAAATCCATGGTGCGCTTGACAAGGTTCAAGCAGTTGACATGCGGAGGTTGCTTGAGGCAGGAATCCGCTCATCGCTAGATCAAAATATTGGTGAGTTTCTCGATCAGTTAGGAGCCAAAGAATGGGCTGCACAATTCAGTACGATCGAAGGCTTGAGTGATGATGAGCTAAACGACAAATCATATGAAGTTGCATATCCCTTATGCAGTGAAATCATAGCCTCATATATTCGTGGCCATCAGTTTGAACTCTGATCGAGCTTTAGCAGCATTTAATTTTTTACCAGCTACGCGATGGGTCTGAAAAAACGAAGACTTGCTCGGTCGGGCGCGGCCTGCCACGTAATCATTGCTACAAAAGATCAGCAGTTCGTGAAACCATGCACGGTTTGCTGAAAAAGACAGTCCTCGGCTTTTCCGGGCACGTCGCGTGGCAGGTGAGCGGGTGATGTGAAGGCGAAGCGGTAGAACTTCGCATGCTTTCAGCAAATCGAATTACTATCAAATCAGTAGCACTCTACGCATATTCTATGACGGCGATTGGGCACTTTTCCTTTAAAAATCCCACCAAGGCAGCGTTTCAGTCATCTTCAGCACTTTGCCGCTTTGCAAAGGCGCGTAGCCTGCCATCGTTGACAACTCGCTCAGCCACGCTGCGCTTTTGAGTTGCTTGGCGAGCAACTGCACGGCTGGATCATTGAGCGCTTGTGCATGGCAGACTAAGGCGTAGCGCTCTTGGACGAGGGGGACGAAGCTACAGGCTTGCGATAGGGCTACGGCTTCGATGCCAAGCGCGGCATCTGCTGCACCCTGCGCTACTGCAAGGGCTGCGGCTTGGTGGGAGGGCTCGGTTTTTCTGTAGCCTGTGATCGAAGCTTTGCTGAGCTTGGCATCAAGCAGCAGCTCATCGAGCAGC
>JAYUSD010000195.1:0-38970 GCA_043755865.1 Variovorax sp.
GCCGCTCCAGCCGGCGACATGACCGTCATCAAAATTGGTCACGTTGGCCCCGTCAGTGGCGCGATTGCCCACCTCGGCAAAGACAATGAGCTCGCTGCACGCATGGCCATTGATGAGCTGAACACCAAAGGCATGAAAATTGGCGGCAAAACCGCGAAGTTCGAGCTGCTCGCAGAAGACGACGGTGCCGATCCAAAGCAAGGTACCGCAGCCGCTCAAAAGCTGGTTGACAGCAAGATCAATGGTGTGATTGGTCACCTTAACTCCGGTACGTCGATTCCTGCCTCCGCAATTTACAGCGGCGCTGGCATCCCACAAATTTCCCCATCAGCAACGAATCCTAAGTTCACACGCCAAGGCTACAAAACCACATTCCGTGTGGTGGCTGATGACGTTCATTTGGGCGGCACGCTTGGCAAATACGCCGTGACCACACTCAAAGGCAAGAGCATCGCTGTGATCGACGATCGCACAGCTTACGGCCAAGGTGTGGCAGAAGAGTTCAAGAAAGCGGTTGAGGCTGCGGGCTCTAAGACGGTTGCTCACGAATTCACCACCGACAAATCCACCGACTTCATGGCTATTCTGACTTCGATCAAAGCCAAGAAGCCAGACGTGATTTTCTTCGGCGGCATGGACGCAGTAGCCGGCCCGATGATGAAGCAGATCAAGCAACTTGGCCTGAATGTCAAGTTCCTCGGCGGCGACGGCATCTGCTCAGCTGAGTTGGCCAAATTGGCTGGCGATGCCATGGCTGATGACCAAGTCGTTTGCGCAGAAGCAGGCGGCGTTGAAGGCGAAGGCAAAGCAGCCATGGAAAAATTCAAGGTTGACTTCAAAGCGAAAAACAACATTGAAGTTCAAGTGTATGCACCTTACGTGTACGACGCTGTCAACGTGATGGTTGCCGCTATGGTCAAGGCTGATTCTGCTGACCCAGCAAAATATCTCCCTGTGCTGGCGGCTACGTCCGGCTACAAAGGCGTGACCGGTGTGATCGCTTTTGACGAAAAAGGCGACATCAAGAACGGCGCTTTGACCTTGTATACCTTCAAAGGTGGCAAGCGTAGCGAAATCGCTGTGGTGCGCTGATCACAAGTCAGTTCTAGAAAACAATTTCCACTCGAAATTCAAGGGAGCCGCAAGGCTCCCTTTTTTTTGTTCCTGAATTGTTTGATGACGATAAATGCCCCATGGCTTGGCTGCTCATCAACCAGCCGAGTTTGCGCGATTGATCAGCGGCTTGAAATACCGGTAATTTTGCTGCCGGCTTTGATATTTTTCTTTGCAAACCAACCCAGATTCATCTCCAACACATAACGCACTGGCTTAGTGGAGCAATGGGGATTCAAGGTTTGCGGCTGCATATCGACCAAATTCACAATCGTGCCATCGTCGGCCACGAAGGCTGCGGTGAGGGGAAGCAGGGTATTTTTCATCCAAAAACACTGCTGACTTGGCTGATCAAATACAAAAAGCATGCCTTCATGTGCGGGCATACTTTTGCGCCACATCAGGCCGATTTGACGCTGCTCGGGTGTGAGGGCGAGCTGCGCATCAATGCGATGCATGCCAGCGCCCAGCGCGGTGCGCTTTAAATCCATCTGTGGCTCATCTTGAGCGCTTACCCAGCCAGCACTGGCGGTAAGCGCTAATGCAAGGATGCTGCTGCGAGTGATTCGAGAGATGGGGCTAGTCAAGAGCGAGCGGGCGGACAACATGTGAAAATTCTCCAGCAAAAAGCACACATCCAAAGTAAAACGGCCATAAAAAATTGCCCGTTGGCACGAGGCGCAACGGGCAATTTTGGGGAAAGAAAAACCTAAATTAGGCTTTCTTTGCCATTTTGGCTTTCTTAGCCTTTTTCTTCGTGGATTTCTTCTCAGCCTTGGCCATTGGCTTTTCTTCTTTTTTCATTTCTGGCTTGGCAGCAGCGGCAGCTGGTGCAGCTGCTGGAGCGGCAGCGGCTGGCTTAGCAGCTGGAGCGGCTGCAGGAGCAGCAGGGGCTTGTGCAAAAGCACCAGCGGCGAAAAGGCCAGCAACCAAAACAGCGATTAATTTAGACATGTCAGTTTCCTTGAGATTTAAGTATCGATACCTCCCACCTCGGGAGTGAGAACACAACGGGCCTACTTTGCGCGGGGTTGACAAAACGCATAAAAAAATTCCCGCTAAAATCAAAATGGCTTCAAAAGCGGCTTTCCAGCTTGAAAGCACGTCAAAAATGAAGCTTTTGGCTGATTGCCAGCCATTCCTTTGACAACTCGGAGACTTTTGCCTCATGTATCAGCACATCAAAGTACCCACCGCTGGCCAAAAAATCACAGTCAACACGGATTATTCACTCAACGTACCCGATGAGCCGATTATTCCTTACATCGAAGGCGACGGTACGGGCCTAGACATTACCCCAGTGATGCTAAAAGTAGTGGACGCTGCCGTAGCCAAGGCGTATGCCGGTAAGAAAAAAATCCATTGGATGGAGGTGTTTGCCGGTGAAAAATCGACCAAAGTGTATGGCCCGGATGTGTGGCTGCCAGAAGAGACACTGCACGCGGTAAAAGACTATGTGGTCTCGATCAAAGGCCCGTTGACGACGCCTGTGGGCGGCGGCATCCGCAGCCTGAACGTAGCGCTACGCCAAGAGCTTGATTTGTATGTCTGCCTGCGTCCCATCCAGTATTTCAAAGGTGTTCCTTCCCCTGTAAAAGAGCCTGAGAAAACCAACATGGTGATCTTCCGCGAAAACAGCGAAGACATCTATGCGGGCATCGAATTCGAGTCGGGTAGCGACAAAGCCAAGAAGATCATCAAATTCTTGCAAGACGAGATGGGGGTGAAGAAGATTCGTTTCCCCAATACTTCCGGAATTGGCATCAAGCCAGTGTCTAGCGAAGGCACAGAGCGATTGGTGCGCAAAGCGATTCAATACGCGATCGACAATGACAAGCCGAGCGTGACCATCGTTCACAAGGGCAACATCATGAAATTCACCGAAGGCGGTTTCCGTGATTGGGCTTATGCGCTGGCCCAGAAAGAATTTGGTGCTGAACTGATTGATGGTGGGCCATGGTGCCAGCTGAAAAATCCGAAAACGGGTAAAAACATCATCATCAAAGACAGCATCGCCGATGCCTTCCTCCAGCAAATTTTGCTGCGCCCCGCAGAATACAGCGTGATCGCGACACTCAACTTGAATGGCGATTACATCTCTGATGCGCTCGCGGCGCAAGTCGGCGGTATCGGCATCGCGCCCGGTGCAAATCTGTCTGACAGTATTGCCATGTTTGAAGCCACACACGGCACAGCACCAAAATATGCAGGTAAAGATTATGTCAATCCGGGCTCTGAGATCCTTTCAGCAGAGATGATGCTGCGCCACATGGGCTGGACAGCTGCTGCAGATTTGATCATCTCTTCGATGGAGAAATCCATTGCAAGCAAGAAAGTCACCTACGACTTTGCGCGCTTGATGGAAGGCGCAACGCAAGTGTCGTGCTCTGGCTTTGGTCAGGTGATGATCAGCAACATGTGATCGTAAGATTGCAAGAAAAAAAAAGCCGCTATGAAGCGGCTTTTTTGCTTTGATGCTGTGTCGTATCGTTCGTTGGGTGATGTTGCGCGCCAAACGCCTCCAGTATCAGCAAGGTAACTAGGGCCAACACAACAGCGGCGCACTTGCAAAATCGCACATAGCCTTAAAATCTAGCGCATGATACTTTTTCTAGGAACGCGATTGGCCACAAAATCACCACCACCTCCGATCAGGCCACCGGTGCGTCCTGTGCCAAATGACGAGGGGGGCGATACCGTTTTGCTGGAACGCGTGCCGCTCAAAACTAAGCCGCCTCAGATGTATCAGGTGGTGCTGCTTAACGACGATTACACGCCGATGGAGTTTGTGGTGGCGGTCATTCAAGAGTTTTTCAGTAAAGACCGCGAGACTGCCACACAAATCATGTTGAAAATCCATATGGATGGCAAAGGCGTGTGCGGCGTGTTCAGCAAAGACGTGGCTGCTACGAAGGTAGATCGCGTGATGGAAGCCGCACAAAAATCGGGCCACCCCTTGCAATGTGTGAGCGAGCCCACAAATTGAAAAATGGTAGCGTGCAAAGCAATGTGTTTTGCAGCAGAATGAAGATACAGATTACAGATAGACGAGCCAACAGGAATTCTTATGATTGCCCAAGAACTTGAAGTTAGTTTGCACATGGCCTTCGTCGAAGCACGCCAACAGCGCCATGAGTTTATTACGGTGGAGCATTTGCTGCTTGCTTTGCTTGACAACCCCAGTGCTGCCGAAGTGCTGCGCGCCTGCGCTGCCAACATTGATGAGCTGAGAAAATCGCTCACCACTTTCATCAAAGACAACACACCCCAAGTCGCTGGCACTGATGAAGTGGACACGCAGCCCACACTCGGCTTCCAGCGCGTGATCCAGCGGGCTATCATGCATGTGCAAAGCACGGGCAATGGCAAGAAAGAAGTGACCGGCGCAAATGTGCTGGTGGCGATCTTTGGTGAGAAAGATTCTCATGCGGTTTACTATTTGCATCAGCAAGGCGTGACGCGCCTCGACGTGGTGAACTTCATCGCCCACGGCATCAAGAAAACAGATCCTCCAGAGCCCGCCAAAGCCGGCGAAGGCGCAGGCGAGGGCGGTGAAGAGCGCGAAGAGAAATCCGAAAAGGCGTCTCCTCTTGAGCAGTACACACAAAACTTAAATCAAATGGCCAAGGATGGCAAGATTGATCCACTTATTGGGCGCGAGTACGAGGTCGAGCGAGCTATTCAAATCCTCTGCCGTCGCAGGAAAAACAACCCGTTGTTGGTTGGCGAAGCAGGCGTGGGCAAGACAGCTATTGCCGAGGGCCTTGCATGGCGCATCACGCAAAAAGAAGTGCCTGAAATTCTGGCTGAGGCTGTTGTGTATTCGCTCGATATGGGCGCACTGCTGGCCGGCACAAAGTATCGCGGCGATTTTGAGCAGCGCTTGAAAGGCGTTTTAAAGAGTCTGAAAGATAAGCCAAACGGCATTCTGTTTATTGACGAGATTCACACCTTGATCGGTGCAGGAGCAGCCTCTGGCGGCACGCTCGATGCCTCGAATTTACTCAAGCCGTCGCTTTCTAACGGCTCGCTCAAATGCATCGGCGCAACGACATTTACCGAGTATCGTGGCATCTTCGAAAAAGACGCTGCGCTCTCGCGCCGCTTCCAGAAAATCGATGTGGTTGAGCCAACGATTGAGCAAACCGTTGAAATCCTCAAAGGCTTGAAGAGCCGTTTTGAAGAGCATCACAGCGTGAAATTCGCCACGAGCGCCTTGGTGGCTGCGGCTGAGCTTTCAGCCAAATACATCAATGATCGCCATTTGCCAGACAAGGCAATTGATGTGATTGATGAAGCAGGCGCCGCGCAACGCATTTTGCCGGCCAACAAGCGCAAGAAAACGATTTCTAAAGCTGAGGTGGAAGAGATCGTGGCGAAGATTGCCCGCATCCCGCCAGCCAGCGTGAGCAATGATGATCGCAGCAAGCTTCGTAATATCGAGCGTGATTTGAAGAATGTTGTGTTTGGTCAAGATGCCGCGCTCGAAGCCCTAGCTGCCGCCGTGAAGATGGCGCGCTCAGGCCTCGGCCGCGCAGACAAGCCGATTGGCTCCTTCCTTTTCTCCGGCCCCACCGGCGTGGGCAAGACGGAAGCGGCCAAGCAGCTCGCCAACATCATGGGCATCGATTGCATTCGCTTCGATATGAGCGAATACATGGAGCGCCATGCGATCAGCCGCTTAATTGGCGCACCTCCGGGCTATGTGGGCTTTGACCAAGGCGGCTTGCTGACGGAAGCCATCAGCAAGAAGCCGCATTCAGTGCTGCTGCTCGATGAAATAGAAAAAGCGCATCCTGATATTTTCAACGTGCTTTTGCAAGTGATGGATCACGGCACGCTGACTGACAACAACGGCCGCAAAGCCGACTTCCGCAACACGATCATCATCATGACGACCAATGCCGGCGCCGAGACGATGAACAAAGCCACCATTGGCTTTACCAATACTCGTCAGCAAGGCGATGAGATGGCCGATATCAAGCGCTTGTTTACGCCGGAATTCCGCAATCGCTTGGATGCCATGGTGAGCTTCAAAGCGCTCAATGAAGACGTGATTTTGCGCGTGGTCGATAAATTCTTGCTTCAGTTGGAAACCCAACTTGATCATAAGAAAGTCGACGTGACGTTTACAGATGCGCTGCGCAAGCATTTGGCGAAAAAAGGCTTTGATCCGCTCATGGGCGCTCGCCCAATGCAACGCTTGATTCAAGATACGATTCGCAAAGCGCTGGCTGATGAGTTGCTGTTTGGCAAGCTGGTCGACGGCGGGGTTGTGACCGTAGATGTCGATGCGGAAGACAAAATCAGCCTCGACATTCAGCCGTTGCCAGAGAAAAAAGGCAAGGCCAAAACAGAGGCTGAAGAAATCGCAGCGGATTGATGGCTCGCGTCATGATGTGTGCGCGCCTTCTCGGTGAGCCCCCATCTCTATACTTTGCCCGCACCTGAGCTGCGGCGATGGTCAGAGTTGGGCAGGCGATTGAGCGCAGGCGGGTCACCTGTGCTGCCTGAGCTGGCCAATCCTGTCGCACTAGCTTCTCTAAGCGCTGCGCGATGGGCTTGCTTCGCGACAGCGCCAAGCGGGCTTCGAGACGCTTGAGGAAGCGGCGCTGGCGCAGGAGCAGCGGCGACATAGCGAATCGGTTTTCGGCTCCAGCCTGCTGTCTCCATCACTGTGCCGCGAAGGCTGTTGTCGAGCGCTCTCAGATCATCGCCCCAAGTCGCGCGTGTTGATACTGCAATTCGAAAGTGCAGCTCGACTGGTATCGTGTCATACGGATCGGTCATCATGCCCAGCGCGATCAAGCGAGCTAGGCGATTGTTTAAATCCTCGCCAATTGGGATGCCCGGCATGGCGAGCGCCAAAACGTTGCCACCAACCCGGCCGATCAGATCGATATCGCGGGTGATGGTGTTGAGAAATCGCACGCTGCGAAGCAGTTTCTTCTCTAACCTGAGCGCAGATTCGGCATCATTCACATCGCTGCGGTGATGGACATAAATCAAGGCCAGCGCCATGTCTTGCGACGTACCGATCAACCGGCTCCATTGCATCACCAAGCGCTGATTGAAGGTGCTGGCATTTAAAAAGCCAGTCAGTGGATCAATGGAGGCCATCACGCGTTCACGCTCTTGCAAGGCGTGGCGGCTTTTTGCATGCATGTGCAGCGCAAACAACAAGATCACGGCTTCTAACGTCAGGCTGTAGCCAGGCAGTGCAAATGGCAAGCCGAGCGGATCGACGTAGCTCAAATTGTCGACCAATGCTAAGCCCACTGTGACCAGCAATGGGGTATAGGCAAGAAGCCAAAAATACACGGCCTGCATCTTATTGAGAATTGCTTGCGCCAAAATCAGACCAATAGCGAGAAAGCACGCCGTGATGGCGATGGAAAATACTGTAATGCGCGCGCTGACCGTGAGCTGCGACAATAAAATAGGTAGGCATGCGACGGCGATCAAAGCCGTGAACTTACTCACCGTCCGCAATTTATGCGTTGGCATTTCACGCAAAAACATGGTTTGACAAAACCACAGCTGGCAAATGACCGAGGCCAAAATCAATGTCAAAACTGATTTCTCGGGCCAGCTCGTTGCCCTAGGCCACAGCATGTAGCTGGCTAAACCAAGATACGATGCGATAGACAAAATGCTGAACAACACGTAAAGCGCATACCAAGCGTACACGGCGTCGCGATAGTTGATCGCCAAATGCAATGAGAGCAAAAGAATGAGAAACAGCAAGCCAACAATCATCCCCGCTTTTAAAAACTCTGCTTGATTGGTCAACAAAGCAGTTTTTTCGTCTTGAAGCTCCAAAGGTATTTGCTGCGGGTAGCCCTGCACGACTTTGATCAGCATCTCATGCTGGCCAGAGGGCATCAGCGGCAATATAAATTGCGGGGATAAGGTCTGATGCGTCCACTGGTGATGTGCAATGTTATCGCCTGCTTGCTGCGTCTGCCATTTGCCTTGCGCATCACGGTAATGCAACTCCAGTCTGTCTAGAAAAGTTTTTGGTGTTCGAAGCGTCCAGCGACTTTGCGCCGTGCCCTCTGACTTAACGCGAAACTTGAGCCACAAAGCCTTGTTGTTATCGAGTTCATAGATCTCTTTGGGGCGAAAGGCTCGATAGCCTGAATGACTGATTGCCTCATCAGGCTGAGACAGCGCTGTCAATCCTTCCAGCGCCAGAAAAGAGATTTGCGGTGCGCCCTCGCCCTCGCTCGCGCTCAAGTAGGTGCCTTTGATGCTGCCGAGATCAAAAGCGGGCTGAGCAAGCGTTGGGAAAGCGCATAAGGCCAACACACTCGCGCAAGTCATCAAGCACGTCGCAGAACCTGCGCGTACCAACTCATAAAACATTCCAACACACACCATAGACTGAAGTTACCATCAAAATATATGCCCGAATACAAAAGTATTCAAAAGTAATTGTTTTAATGAATGAGGTACTTACCAAGCGTGCAAACATCACAAATGAGAATAAGAAAACAACAATGCATCGTAGCCGGGCGGCAACTGGAATAACAGCTGATTTGCTATTAAGTTTATAGCACACTATGAAGTAAATACGCCGGCTAATGCTCGAAAAGCCGTTGGTTCGATGCCGAACAGACAGAGATGCGGTTTCCCGGTAATGTTGCAAAGCTGTTTTGGTTCACGATGAACCCGCAGTGCATAGGAGCATCATCGGTGAATCAAAAGCATTACTTTTTCAATTGTTGGGCAGCAGCCCTCCAAGCCAAGCGGGTTTCGCACAGATGATGGCTCGTTGGCAGCGTCTGTTGTCATTGTGGCTGCTTTGGCCGCTGCTGTGGCTACAAGGGTGGCATGTGCGCCGCATCACGCCGCGCATGCCAGAGCCGCCCGGTCTGCGCACAGGCACTAACGGCTGCGGCACTGTGGTGCGGTTACTTGTGGCGGGTGATTCGGGTGCAGCAGGTGTGGGCGCGCCCACGCAAGAGCAGGCGCTGTGCGGCCAACTCGTGCAAAGGATGAGTGAGCATCACACCGTGCAATGGAGTGTGCTTGCTGCCAACGGGCTAGATTCGCCCGGGCTCCTAGCGCTCCTGCACGATACATCGCCCGCTGATTTCGATGTGGTTGTTTTGTCGATGGGTGCTAACGATGCCACGCGACTGTGTACGCCAGCGCAATTTGCCCGGTGGCAAATGCGCTTGGCCGAGATCATTGATCTGCGCTTCGCACCCGCCTTGCTGGTGCACAGCGCCGTGCCGCCAATGCATGCCTGCCTCGCACTGCCGCAGCCGCTGCGTTGGTTTATGGGCCTGTGGGCAGCGCAGATGAACCAGAGCCTAGCCACGCTGATCGAGGTACAAAACGGACGCACGATGCACTGGCATCCTAAGTCAACGACCCGGGTGGGCATGGCCGCTGATGGAATCCATCCCAGCTCAGAGGGCTACGCTGCTTGGGCCGAGGAATTGAGTGTGCGCATTTTGGCCTCTCAGTTGCTTCGCAGGCCGCATTTGGGTTCTGGGCTGGCCACTTCGTTGCATACGTCATAGGCCTCTGCCTTAATGCCCCGCACTGTGTAAAACGGCCCGAAGCAGGCGCTGCTCTCGTCATAAATGCGCCACCAAGTTGGGCAATCCGTTTTGTCTGTGACGATCTCGATGGGCCGCTTAATACGGGGTAGAGCTTTTGCTTTGGAAGGGCGGGATTTGACCGAAGCGTCTTGATCGGCTCGCGCGCGCATGGCTTTAGATTGTTCGGCTGCTTGGCGTTGTGCTGCATCGCGCAATGCGTCGACCGTTAATTCGAATTGATGAGAATCTGTGCAAATTGCAATGGTTGTGTATTTGTCGGGGACGATGTCTGTGATGTGCGTCCGCCCATTTTCGTCAATCCAGCGGCACATCAGCGTTGCGCTAAATACCGGGCTGAGGAAACTGTGAGCCACAGCAAGCAGCGCGATAAAGATTTGGGCGACGAGCCGGTTCATTGCAAATACCTAAATGCGCTAAATTTCATGAGACTTCCTTGCGACTTTGGCGCGCGTGCGGGCCAATATTCACTGGTCATGCCGCAAGCGCGTTTATGCAGAGAAGGGTAAGGCCGAAGCACTTAAAGCACCGTGCGCCACCGCACTTTACCGATATTCATTTCGCTCTGTGCGCCCGCACACAGACGCAGCGAGCAATGCGTGGTATTTTCGCGTTGACACTAAGCCTGCAACCTGCAATTCAGCGTCTAGCTCTGTAGCAGCTCCAGCTTGTTGAATGGAGCGATGGCGGGCACGCAATGAATGAATGCAACATTGAGAAATATTTCATGGCTGAGAGATCGCGAATGGATGACGCCGACCAACCACTAAAAACGCCGTGCGCGCCACCTCTAACGCAAGCCGAACTCGTGCAACTGCATATCCGCGTGATCGCTCTTGAAAATCTTGTTATTGCGCTGCTCGCGCAAGCACCAGAGTGCCAACTCACCCTAGCGCGCGAAATGGCCACGTTCATCGCCCCGCGCCCGGGCTTTACGCCTCACACCTTAACGATTGGCGCGGCCAACGAAATGCTGAGCTTGGTCAATCGCGCCGCGCCGTTTCGAGCCGCCATTCTGGCAAGCGTTTCTTCGTCGTGATTGAACGAGCATCGTGCCTACATTTCGCATCTACCGCTACGATCCTGACCGCGATGCCAAGCCGCGTATGCAGGAGCTGCACACTGACGCCGACCCGGCAGATCGAATGCTGCTTGACGTGTTGATCAAGCTCAAAGCGATGGATCCCAGCTTAAGCTTTCGCCGCTCTTGCCGCGAAGGCGTTTGTGGCTCAGATGCCATAAACATCAACGGTAAGAATGGGCTGGCCTGCATTACCAACATGCTCGCATTGCCCGAGACCATTGTGCTTAAGCCCCTGCCCGGGCTGCCCGTCATTCGAGATTTGGTGGTCGATATGACTGAGTTTTTCAAGCAATACCATTCCATCAAACCGTATCTCATGAACGACGAGAGAGCGCCCACTCGCGAGCGACTGCAGTCGCCCGAGCAGCGCGAAGAGCTTGATGGGCTTTACGAATGCATCCTCTGTGCATGCTGCTCATCGGCCTGCCCGAGCTTTTGGTGGAATCCCAATAAATACGTGGGCCCGGCGGGCTTACTACAAGCCTACCGATTTTTGGCAGACAGCCGCGATACGGCTACTTCCGCGCGGCTCGACGATTTAAACGATCCATTCAGACTGTTTCGTTGCAGATCAATTTTGAACTGCGTCGATGTATGCCCCAAAAATTTACTGCCAGCGGTTGCCATCATGAAAATCAAAGACATGATGGTCAGGCGTGCGGTGTAACAAGTTTATGCAAACTACTACCACCACCACAATGACCGGCTTGTGCGTTCTGGGCGAAGAAGATCCAGGAGCTGCCTTAGACATGATTGATAAACACCACAGCGCAAGTCAACCACAGCAGTCATCGTTTCCAGCCGAATTCGCGCTGCCGGAGACGCTTGTCGTTGAGGCAGCCGAGGAGCGCTCTGCAGCGCCAGCGCAAGTCAGTAGCATGGCAGCTGTGGCTCTTGCAAGACTGCTGAAGGTCGGTGTTGATGCCAAAGTGGTTGAGGTGGCGGCCATGATGTCTCGTGCACGATTGAGTTTGGCCGTGGTTTGTGAGCAATCTGGCTCGATTGTTGGTGTGATTGCCGACACAGTGCTTGTGCATCAACTCGGGCTGGGGCAAATGAGCGTATTTAGCGCGCGTGCGAGCGACATCATGACGGCAGAGTTCACGGCCTGCCACCCCAACGATTCCTTGCCGCAAGTCTTAGCCACGATGCACCATCGCGGTTTGATTCACATCCCCATTGTCGATGAAGAAAATCGGCCGCAAGGCGTGGTGTATGCCCGTGATGGGCTCAGAGCGCTGGTAGCGGCTGGCAATTTTGAAGAGACGCAACTGCGCGACTATGTTGCGGGCGTGGGCTACAGATAAGAGCTATAGAGAATGTGCATTCACCCTTCACGATTTTTTTAAGCGGAGCAACTTTATGAACAAACACAGCATCTCGCCCGACAATCTCTCTGCACCTTGGAGCGAGATGATTGTTTATCCGCAATCTGGCGCAAATCGACAAAGCATTTTTGAAGATGCGAAT
Organism: Variovorax sp.; assembly: GCA_043755865.1. Taxonomy (GTDB): domain Bacteria; phylum Pseudomonadota; class Gammaproteobacteria; order Burkholderiales; family Burkholderiaceae_C; genus JANMDU01. The sequence goes on from JAYUSD010000195.1 coordinate 12,241, forward strand.
TGCAAATACGCGCTTGTATCCATCGTCGCAAACGCGAGCATCGATACGCACACATCGCCGCGCAATGCCACAGTCAATGTGATTGAGGGCACTGGCCTGCTCACCATTGAAAGCCGCGAGATTTTGCTGGAGCCCGGCGTGTTCGCATTGATCCCTGCTCGGGCACCACATGCTGTGAAGGCATCAACAAACCTATCTTTCCTGCTGACGCTTTCCGCTTAGTCCGAAGGCTTTGGCGTGCAGGTGACTTTGTACGACACACTTTAAAGCCCCAAGCTTTTCCAGCCAGCTAAACCTAATTTCTCAAGCGTCGCGATGTTCGTTTCAAAAATTGCGTCAGCCTGCGGAAACGCCTCAACGGCTCGATCAACACTTTCCTCGCGCAGCAAATGCAAAATAGCAAACGGCGCACGATTCGTGTAGTTGCTGATGTCGTCGGGCTCTGTGCCATCAAACTGAAACTTCGGATGAAAGCTCGCTAACTGCACGACGCCTTCTAGCCCGTGCTCATCGACCACATCTTCAGCAATTTCTAAAAAATCGTTGAAGTCTAAAAAGTCTTCAAACAGCGTAGGGTGAATCAACAGCGTCGTGTCAATCTCTGAGGCAGGCGTAGCAACAAGCAAGTCAAGCTCACGATCCAACTCTTCAAGCAAATCATCTGCATGCCGCGCTTTGCTCACTACCAATCGAACTTGGTTTTTCACATAAACCGATTTCGCAAAAGGGCAAAGATTCAAGCCAATCACGGCCTTCTCTAGCCAAAGGCGGGTTTGCTGGAGGATGAGCTCTTCATTGATCGGCGAAGTGTTTGTTGAGGAGGTTGTCATGTATCAATCGGGCAATACGGATCGTTGAGTTTAACGAGGGGAAGTTATCGATCCTTGTGAATCGGCAATGGCCTAGAACGGCGCGGCTAATAGCGGAGCGCAAAAAAGACAGAGATTGCAAATAAAGCGGCATGAAACGCTTCCTTCTCGACACCTGCGCGTTGCTCACCCTGCGAGACGACGAACCCGGTGCGCAGCGCGTGGCCGAAGTATTGCAGCTTGCAGCCCAAGGCAAAGCCAAATGCTACGGCTGCTTCATGAGCCTCATGGAAGTGCTCTATCGCGTGTGGCGCGACGAAAGCAAACAAGCCGGCCAACTCGCCCACCAGCAATGCCTCGCCTTGCCCATCGAATGGCTGCACAGCAGCGACAGCCTGCTAGTCAAGGCCGCAGAATTCAAAGCGCTGCAAAGCTTGTCATTGGCGGATGCTTGGATTGCGGCTTGCGCTGCGGAGCAGGGCGCGACTTTGCTGCATAAAGACCCGGAGTTTGAGCCTTTGGAGATTGCGCAGGAGCTGTTGCCGCCGAAGGCAACGAAAAGACGTTGACTTGCACGAATAGGAAATGCAACTGCACGAATGGCGGAGACCAGTAGATATTTTGAGGAAATTCAAATGAATACAGTACAATGTAACCAAATCGGTGACAAATCTGCAATATGCGAGTATTTAACAAGAGCGCGGTAGAGTTCTACGCTAGCCGCTACGCCCCAGCCCGTGAAAGCTTAAGGGCTTGGTATGCAGCAGCTGTGGCGGCAAATTGGCAAACGCCAGAGCACGTTAAGGCAGAGTTTCCTAAAGCTTCCATCATTGCCAATAACCGAGTGGTGTTTGATATTGCAGGAAGTAAATATCGGTTGATCGTGTCGATGAATTACAAGTTTCAGGCGAGCTACATCAAATTCTTCGGCACGCATGCCGAATATGACCGCGTTGATGCCAGCAGCATCGACCACACTGGAGTACAGCATGGCTAAGAAAACTGTTGAAATTGAATTGGTAAAGACCGAAGCCGGCTACCGTCGCGCGCTTAAGCTTTTATCCGCATTCTTTGACCACCCGCCCGCTGCAGGCTCTGCGCTGGAGGCAGAGTTTGAGCTACTCATGATGATGGTGGAGCGCTATGAGGCCGAGCACATTACTGTCAAGGCTCCCGATCCGGTTGCCGCGATTGAGTTTGCCATCGAGCAACGCGGTTTGTCACCTGCCGATCTTCAGCAGGTACTCGGCTCGCGCCAGCGAGTGCATGACATTCTGCGTAAAAAGCGCCGCCTATCGCTAGAGCATGTACGCGCTTTGCATGACAAACTGCTGATTCCTGCGGAAGTTTTGATACAGGCTTATTGAATACGTGTTGGTCGTCTCAAACGCATCAGAGTGATTCGCGTCTTCTAAATTACTTTACGCAAGTAGGAATAAATGGAAACTGAGACTCCAACTTGTAGAACTTGACCCAGCCCAGTGCGTCGTAGCCTTCTCGATCAGTAATGCATGGGTTGGCTCCGAGTTCAATGAGTTTGCGAGCTGCTGCCACTTGTTTATTTCGAATGGCCATCATCAGCGGCGTTTCTTGCCGAAATGTGGAAACCTTATCGTTTAAGTCAGCCCCTGCATTTTTGAGAGCTTCCAAGCATTCAATGCAACCAGAGAAAGCGGCAATGTGTACAGCGCTGGCATCGTTTTCGTATCGCTCACGCACGCTAGCTCCGGCATTGAGATGCTGGCGTGTGGCTGCCGCATCAGCATAGAACAAAGCTGCATAAAGCGACTGTTGGCCTTTTGTGCTTGAAGCCGTTTTCGGCGGCGTTGCGCTAGCTTCTTTGGAAACTGGCCAAAGAAGCTGTGATCGCGAATAGGTCGTCAGGCCGCCATCGGCGGTGAGTTGGAGGATTGCGCTTGCCTGCGCAGCATCGAATTCGCGCTCGATTTTCAGAGGCATCTGTCCTGCATCGACAAGATGCTGAGCGTTTCGCTGTGCAGGTTGAAAGTCGATGGTTTTGACAACCGATTTTGCAACAGCTGTCCACGCACCGTCAGGCGCTGTAGCGTTTTAAGGAACAGTTAACAACCATTGCATTGAGCGTATTGGGCGGCATGCATCTGAAGGGCAATCTGCAAGCTGCATCACACGCAAAGCATCGTGCTGGACAGTGAGTGAATTCGTTCCAGCAGATACAGTGCCTCGCCCAAGCGCGACGAATGCCCATTGGCTGTCTTGTAACTCGAAGGAGGCTGCGTCTTTGGCAAGCTTAGCTAGCGTTTGTGCTGCGAGTTGCTCGGAGCCTTTTTTCTCAACGCGCTGATTGGAGCTGGGCAACTGAGGTGAATCAAACTGAAAACTGCTCCAGACGGAGTAAGCGAAAAAGACTGTGCCCAATGCAGCAATTACCGTTCGATATTTCAACCACTGGAAGCCCTGAGCACTGACCCGACTAGGCTCGGAAGTGTTTTCCATCAACGCAATTTCATGCAATACAAGATCAAACTCCGCCTGCCGACTGGGTTGCTTGCTTATTCCATCGCGCAGAATCTGACGGGCTTGTGCAAATCGTCCCCATCGCGCGTAAGACCGAGCTGCTTCAAGAGCATCGGTATGAATCGGTGTCTTTCTTGATTGCTTGATCAATATCAAAACACCAGCAAGCAGCGCTACTAAACCGATAAGTAGCAAATGAGTGGGTTGCTCATCTGTTTGACGATTGCGCAACTCTATTGAATATGGCTTGACTAATTTTGAAGCTGCCTGAGGCAAAAATACAAAGTATTTCACTCCCGGAGTCAGCGCATAAACACGTTCATCAAGATTGCCCTTCAAAGGAATATTCATAACGTGCGTTGATGGCACACGTTTGCCACCAGCTTTGCCACTCCTGCTCGGCGTTTGTTCGCCTTGTGCGTAGAGAAAGCGTTGCCCATCATGCTGGAGCAAGGCAGGCGACCAACGCATATCGACTTCAAAGTTTGAGTAGCCCCACGAAAGCAAAATCAGATAGGGCTTTTCGGGCGCGACATCAATCGGCATGACGCGTGGTGTCGATCCCGCTCCGGGTTTACTTGCTTGATTCGCAGCAAATTCAGATCCGCCAGGTAGATCAGTCATCAAAACGCCTGCCTGGGCAGGTTCTGATGTTTTGAGTAGTTGCTGCCCTTGCCAAAGCGGCGACGCGAAATATGCAGCGACCAGCGCCAATCCTAGAAAAAACAGACTGCTTCCAAGTTTTTCCCAGCGCTTCGTGTTCATAACGCGTAAATCAGCGTAAGGAGATTAGCGCTTTACGGGTGGCAAATCCGTACAACTCCCGTGTGCCACTTCCGCTGCCATGCCGATGCTCTCGCCTAGGGTGGGGTGGGGGTGAATGGTTTTGCCGATGTCTACTGCGTCTGCGCCCATCTCGATGGCGAGGCAGATTTCGCCGATCATGTCGCCGGCATGCGTGCCGACCATGCCGCCGCCTAGGATTTTGCCGTGGCCGTGCGCCTCGGGGCTGTCATCGAAGAGGAGTTTGGTGATGCCTTCGTCTCTGCCGTTGGCGATGGCGCGGCCTGAGGCTGTCCATGGGAACAAGCCTTTTTTGACTTTGATGCCTTGCGCTTTGGCCTGATCTTCGGTGAGGCCGACCCATGCGACTTCGGGGTCGGTGTAGGCGACGCTGGGGATGACGCGGGCGTTGAATGCGGCGGCGGCTAGCTCTTTGTTGGCTTGCTGTTCGCCCGCGATCACTTCTGCGGCCACATGCGCTTCATGCACGGCTTTGTGGGCTAGCATGGGCTGGCCGACGATATCGCCGATGGCGAAGATGTGGGGCACGTTGGTGCGCATTTGAATATCGACGTTGATGAAGCCACGGTCTGTGACTTGCACGCCGGCTTGTTCGGCAGCGATTTTTTTGCCATTGGGCGTGCGGCCCACGGCTTGCAAAACGAGATCGTAGGTTTGCGGGGCGGGTGCTGTGCCGCCGGGCGTGGCAGATTCGAACGTCACTTCTATGCCTGCCGGTGTGGCTTTCGCGCCGACCGTTTTGGTGTTGAGCATGATGTTGTCAAAGCGCTTGGCATTCATTTTTTGCCAGACCTTGACCAAATCGCGGTCTGCGCCTTGCATGAGGCCGTCCATCATCTCGACCACATCAAGACGCGCGCCGAGCGTGGAATACACCGTACCCATTTCTAAGCCGATGATGCCGCCGCCTAAGATGAGCATGCGCTTGGGCACTTCTTTTAATCCCAACGCGCCGGTGCTGTCTACGACGCGTGGATCATCCGGCATGAATGGCAGGCGCACGGCTTGGCTGCCTGCGGCGATGATGCAGTTTTTAAACTGGATGACTTTTTTGCTGCCAGTTTTTTCTTGGGCTGTGCCGCTGGTCTCTTCGACTTGGATGTGATGCGAGCCAACGAATGCGCCGTAGCCGCGCACAGTCGTCACCTTGCGCATTTTGGCCATCGCAGCCAAGCCGCCAGTGAGCTTGCCGATGACTTTTTCTTTGTGGGTGCGCAGCTTGTCGATGTTGAGCTTGGGCGCGCCGTAATCCACACCGAGATCGGCCATGTGGCTGACTTCATCCATCACGGCGGCGACGTGGAGCAGGGCTTTGGAGGGGATGCAGCCGACGTTTAAGCACACGCCGCCAAGCTGGGCATAGCGCTCGACGATGATGACTTTGAGGCCGAGATCTGCAGCGCGAAATGCCGCGCTGTAGCCGCCGGGGCCTGCGCCTAGGACAAGAAGATCACAATCTAGGTCGGATGCGCCTGAGTAGGTAGATGCTATTGAATTAGTAGCACTCTGCGCAGGTTTTATGCCGGCTACTGGCTGTTTTTGCTCTAAAACTGGGGCTGGAGCAGATACAGGAGCGGGTGTTGGGGCTGCGGTGGGTGCAGACGCAACGCCTGCAGCTTCGAGCGTAAGCACGACGGAGCCTTGCTTGACCTTATCGCCGATTTTGACTTTGATTTCTTTGACGACACCATCCGCGCTGCATGGAATTTCCATCGAGGCTTTGTCGGATTCAACAGTGATGAGCGATTGCTCGGCTTTGACGGCATCGCCGGGTTTGACGAGCAACTCAATCACGGAGACTTCGTCGAAATCGCCTATGTCGGGGACTTGGATTTCTAGGATGGACATTTGTTTTCCTTGGCAACAATGTGAGTTGCAAAATTAAATGGGGTCGAAGTTGGTTGGCGTTGGCCGAGAATTAAATGGGGTCAGAGCACAATTAATTTGTCAACTGGAATTCGATAGATATAGGCGATCAAAATTAATTGAGATCTGACCCCATTTAATCGATCAAAATTAATTGAGATCTGACCCCATTTAATCGTCCCGCTCATCAAGTTTGCTTTCTCACTGCTTTAGCTTCATGGTGAATACCTTGATCGGGCCACCGGAGTTTTTATCGAATTCACAGCCAGCGGTGACGCCGGCCATCGCCACTTCTCTGGCGCTGGCATCGCGCTTGGCATACGTCACGCTCATGGCGCCAAGCGCGAAGGCGCGGCCTGAGCCAACGCCCCAGAATTCTTTGAATTCGAAAACTTCGCGGTAGCTGTAGAGCCCAAAGATACCTGCGCTGTTGGCGATCAAAACGCTAAATTGCATGCTCTCATACGGGTCAGCATCTTCTTCTTTAGTCTGCATGAAGAATTTTTCTTTGAGCACGGGATGCAGCTTTAAGAATGTGTCGTAGACCTCATCTTTGCTATGCAGCTTGAGCTCTTCTTTGGGCAGCGATTCGAGTGATTTGCGAAGCGCTGGGAAGTGAGCTACTGTGCCAGCGGTCGTGATGTAGCTCTCGCCGCCAACAGCTTTCACCTTGAAGATTTTTTCGTTGGCTTCAAAGCGCGGCGAGAGGCGCGTGTCTCCGAAGGTGACGAGCGAATCAGAGGCGATGGCAACATTGCCTGCTTTTTTAACGACTACTACGGTGGTCATGTTGTACTTTGTGGGAAGGAGTAGGGCTAGGTAACGCGAAAAGCGCAAAAAGGACGCGAAAAACGCGAAAAATATTGATTGAATAAAACCATATTTTTTGCTTTTTCTGTTTTCGCGTTTTTCGCGTACTTTTCGTGTTTTTCGCGTTACCTAGAGATTTGGTTAGAGCAAGACCCGGCGGAAATCGCCAAGGATTTGGCCGAGGTATGCGTTGAATCTTGCTGCCGTTGCACCATCAATCACGCGGTGATCCCATGTGAGCGACAGGGGCAGCATGAGGCGAGGCTGGAACGCAGCGCCGTCCCACACGGGCTCCATTTGGCTCTTGCAGACGCCGAGGATAGCCACTTCGGGCGCGTTGATGATCGGCGTGAAATAGCGGCCTCCGATGCCGCCTAGCGACGAGATCGTGAAGCATGCGCCGCTCATCTCTGCGGGCGTGAGCTTGCCATCGCGGGCTTTTTTGGCCAGCTCGCCCATCTCGGTGCTGATTTGCATGATGCCTTTTTTGTCGGCATCTTTGATCACGGGCACCATCAAGCCATTCGGCGTATCTGCTGCGAAGCCGATGTGAAAATACTGTTTGTAAATCAGCGCATCGCCATCGAGCGAGGAGTTGAACTCGGGGAATTTCTTGAGGGCGGCAACGCTTGCTTTGATGAGGAAAGCGAGCATGGTGACTTTGACACCCAGCTTCTCGTTTTCTTTGTTTGTCGAGACGCGGAAGGCTTCTAAATCGGTGATGTCGGCATCATCAAAATTCGTGACAGCGGGAATCATGATGGCGTTGCGCGTCAAGTTTTGACCGCTGATCTTTTTGATCCGGCTCATCTCTTTGCGCTCGATCGCGCCGAACTTGGTGAAGTCGATCTTCGGCCACGGGATCAATCCCAATCCTGCACCCGAATCATTGTTTCCGCCCGTAGAACCTACGTGAGCAGCTATTGCTTTGGTAGCAACTGCGCCGCTCATCACGGCTTTGGTGAAGCCTTGAATATCAGCTTCGGTGATGCGACCCTTAAGGCCAGAGCCTTTGACTTCATCGAGCGGCACACCTAGCTCGCGGGCGAACTTGCGCACGCTGGGGCTCGCGTGAGGGAGTGTGCCGGTGGGGGCTGTGGTTGGATTGTGAGCAGGTGCATTAAATGCTACTGAATTCGTAGCACTCTGCGCAGGTTCTATGCCGGCTACCGGTGGTTTTTGCTCAGAAATGGGTGCTGCAGATGCTGCTGGTACGCTGGGCGAAGCTGTTGCAGCGCCTGCCTGAGTTGCGCCTTCAAGAATGGCCAGCAGATCGCCGATATTGATCTTGTCGCCGACTTTAACTTTGAGTTCTTTCAAGATGCCCGCTGCGCTGGATGGAATTTCCATCGCGGCTTTGTCGGATTCGACGGTGACAAGGGATTGCTCGACCTTGATGGCATCGCCGGGTTTGACGAAGACTTCGATGACTGCGACGTCTTTGAAATCACCGATATCTGGGACTTTGACTTCAATTCTCGATGCTACTGAATTAGTAGCACTCTGCGCAGTATTTATGCCGGCTACTGGGGCTTTTTGCTCTAAATCTAGCGCTGCAGTTGAAGCTGGAGCTGGAGCAGCAGGAGAGGGCGTAGAAGCTGCGCTCGCTGCTTCCAGCGTGATCACAATCGAGCCTTGCTTGACCTTATCGCCAATTTTGACTTTGAGTTCTTTCACGATGCCTGCATGGCTCGATGGAATTTCCATCGAAGCTTTGTCGGATTCGACGGTGATGAGAGATTGCTCGGCTTTGACGCTATCGCCGGGTTTGACGAGCAGCTCGATGACGGAGACTTCATCGAAATCGCCGATGTCTGGGACTTGGATTTCTATAACGGACATTTGTTTGTCTCCATGCAATTCTTTGCTTAGTGAAATTTATTGGGTGCTGAGTTGGTTGGCGTTGGCTTAGGTTAAATGGGGTCAGAGCACAAATAATTCGATAGATGATGTTGGATGGAAAAGGATCACTGAATTAATTGTGATCTGACCCCATTTAACTTCGCGCTCATCGATTTGCGACTTCACTTAATTTCCCAATCAATTTCAAGCGTAGAGCGGATTGATTTTGTCGGTTTTGATACCGTATTTTTTGATGGCCTCGGTGACTTTGCTCATCGGCAGTTTGCCTTCTTCAGCCAAGGCTTTCAGAGACGAGATGACGATGTAGTGGCGGTTGATCTCGAAGTGCTCGCGCAGTTTGCTGCGGAAATCTGATCGGCCGAAGCCGTCTGTGCCGAGGACTTTATAGGTGCGGGTGGGTTTGCCGTCTGCGGTGGCTTTTTGCACGTAGGGGCGAATTTGCTCGGCGTAGGCTTTCATGTAATCGGTGGAGGCGATGACGGGGCCGGCGGTTTTGCCGAGTTGCTCTTCCACGAAAGATTTCACCGGCTTGGCTTCTGGGTGCAGCAAGTTTTGGCGATCAGCGGCTTGGCCATCGCGCGTGAGCTCGTTAAAACTTGGGCAGCTCCAGATGTTGGCGCCGATGCCCCAATCTTTTTCTAGCAATTCTTTCGCAGCGATGCTCTCGCGAAGAATCGTGCCCGAGCCGAGTAAGTTGACCACGAGTTGCTCTTTTGCAGAATCTTTCTTCGCCGCATCTTGCAGTAAATACATGCCTTTGATGATTTGCTCTTCCGTGCCGGCTTTGAGGCCGGGCATGGCGTAGTTTTCATTGAGCAGGGTGATGTAGTAGAAAACGTTTTCTTGGCGCTCCACCATGCGCTTCAAGCCATGATGGAGGATGATGCCGACTTCGTGGGCAAATGTCGGGTCATACGAGACGCAATTGGGGATCGTGCCAGCCATGATGTGGCTGTGACCGTCTTCGTGTTGCAAGCCTTCGCCGTTAAGTGTGGTGCGGCCCGATGTGCCACCGAGCAAGAAGCCGCGCGCTTGCATATCACCCGCAGCCCAAGCCAAATCGCCGATGCGTTGGAAGCCAAACATCGAGTAGTACACGTAGAACGGCACCATGATGCGGTTGGATGTTGAATACGACGTGGCCGCTGCAATCCAGCTGCTCATGCCACCGGCTTCATTGATGCCTTCTTGCAGAATCTGGCCGCCTTTGTCTTCCTTGTAATACATCACCTGCTCTTTATCGACCGGTGTGTAGAGCTGGCCGAGCGGGTTGTAAATGCCAACTTGGCGGAAGAGGCCTTCCATGCCGAAAGTGCGCGCTTCGTCAACGAGGATGGGCACGACGCGCTTGCCTAGCGCTTGATCGCGCAAGAGCTGCGTGAGGAAGCGCACATAGGCTTGCGTGGTGGAAATCTCGCGGCCTTCAGCGGTGGGCTCCATCACAGATTTGAAAACATCGAGCGCGGGCACGGTAAAGGATTCATCAGCCTTCGTGCGCCGATGCGGCAGATAGCCGCCAAGTGCTTTGCGGCGCTCGTGCAGGTAGCGCATCTCTGGCGTATCGTCGGCTGGTTTGTAGAAAGGCAGCTCTGCTATTTGACTGTCTGGAATCGGAATATTGAAGCGATCGCGGAAAGCTTTGATGTCTTCATCGGCGAGCTTCTTGGTTTGGTGAACCGTGTTTTTGCCTTCGCCGATTTTGCCCATGCCAAAACCTTTGACTGTTTTGATGAGCAAGACAGTGGGCTGATTTTTATGCTTTACCGCAGCGTCAAACGCAGCAAACACTTTCTGCGGATCGTGGCCACCGCGCTTCAGATTCCATACTTCATCGTCGCTCATATGCGCGACCATCTCGAGCGTCTCGGGGCTGCGGCCAAAGAAATGTTTGCGGACGAATGCGCCATCATTGGCTTTGAAGGCTTGATAGTCGCCATCGAGCGTATCCATCATGATTTTGCGCAGCGCGCCATTTTTGTCTCGCGCCAACAGGGGATCCCAGCCGCTGCCCCAAAGGGTTTTGATCACATTCCAGCCCGCGCCACGGAATTCGCCTTCTAGCTCTTGCACGATTTTGCCGTTGCCGCGCACGGGGCCATCTAGGCGCTGCAAATTGCAGTTGATCACAAACACTAAGTTGTCTAAATTTTCACGTGCTGCGAGGCCAATCGCGCCCAATGATTCCGGCTCATCCATCTCGCCATCGCCGCAGAAAACCCATACTTTGCGGTTCTCTGTATTCGCGATTCCGCGCGCATGCAAATATTTCAAAAAGCGAGCTTGATAAATCGCCATAAGAGGCCCAAGGCCCATCGAGACGGTGGGAAATTGCCAGAACTCAGGCATCAATTTTGGATGCGGATAGCTCGATAAACCTTTGCCATCCACCTCTTGGCGGAAGTTTAATAACTGCTCTTCAGTCAAGCGGCCTTCAAGATACGCGCGGGCATACACACCGGGAGAAACATGGCCTTGGATATAAATGCAATCGCCGCCATGATTCTCGCTTTCAGCATGCCAAAAATGATTGAAGCCTGCGCCAAACAAATTGGCCAGAGAAGCAAATGAGCCGATATGACCACCTAAATCACCGCCGTCTGCCGGGTTGTGCCGGTTGGCTTTCACCACCATCGCCATTGCATTCCAGCGCATATAGGCGCGCAGGCGCTCTTCGATTTCTACGTTGCCGGGGTTGCGTGCTTCTTGATCGGGCTCGATGGTGTTGACATAACCCGTGGTGGCGGAAAACGGCATATCGATGCTGCTTTGGCGGGCGTGTTCAAGCAATTGCTCCAGCAAAAAGTGAGCGCGCTCTTTGCCCTCAGATGCGATGACTGCGGAAAGCGCGTCCGTCCATTCGCGGGTCTCGGCGGCGTCGAGGTCGATGTCTTTGGTGTTGGGATGAACGTTTGAAGCGGGAAGGGCTGACATGTGTTTTGTCTCCAGGTAGGTCGGCGCAGCTTCTAGCTTGCCTTGAATTTAGTGCGGTGACTCTATTGTTCCATAAATTTTGTTGATTTTTCAAATAGTGCTTTACGTTTTCATAATATGAAATATAGTGGGCAAATCAAACGAATTGTGTGAATGCACGCCCTCTGCACGACAATCGTTGCATGACAGATATCGTGACCCTTGAGTCGATGAATTCAACGCAACCTGCCGCCAAGGCGCAGGGCTCTGCCAGTGAGCCAGCACCTAAGAAACCGCTCAATTGGCTCGCGCGCTGGTGGCGCTTGCAATCGCCCACGCGGCAAGATCGTTTTGCGCTGATTGCGCCTTTAGCCGCCGTGGCGGTCTTTCTCATGGCGATTGTGGCCAGCTTTGGTTATTTGCGGCTGGAAGAGATGTCGCGCGAGCAGGAAGCCGTTCAGCGCGATGTCGAATATGCGCAACAGAGATTGCGCCTTCGCTTGCTAGAGCGCCAAGAGCAACTCATGCGCTTGGCAGCCGATATCAGCAACAAGCAAATTGACACGGAAGATTTTGTCAACCAAGCTGAAAGCTTGGTGCGCCAATATCCGGAGCTGCAATCGGTGGTATGGATTGATGCGAAAAAACGCATCCGTGTGAGCTACAGCTCGCCGAGCATGCCGGGCCTGAGCTTGCGCTTAGGCGGCGATGTGCTGCGGTATCCCGAGACCGAAGCTGTTTACAGCTTGGTGCGCGATGTGCGCCAGCCGATGTATTCGGTGCCGTTTTCTGTGCCGAGCGGTGTGGGCACGGCGACGTTGCCGGTACTGCAAGTGCAGGTGCCGCTGGCAGACGGCGCACGCTTTGCGGGTGTGGTGATGGGGGAATATCAAATTGACGGGCTCATGCGCTATGGCGTGCCCGCTGAAATTGCCGCTAAATATGCGATTGCGCTGGTGGATGATAAAAATCGCGTGCTCTCGGGCAATACGAGTCCAAAGCGCAATGCTGCGGTGCGCCTGCTGCCTTGGGTGCAGCGCGATACTGAATACGAAGTGCCGGTATCTCCAGTGGGCAACAGCTTGGTGCTGAGGGCGGAGGCTTATCGGGCATCACTGGGCGTGATCGGCAGCGCACTTTTTTGGCTGGTGCTTTTTCTCTCCGGGATGACCGCATTCCTCTTGGTGAGCGCGTGGCGCCACACGCGCCGGCGCATCCGAACGCAGGCCGCGCTGGTGCAAGAAACCAGCTTTCGCCGCGCCATGGAAAACTCCATGCTCACTGGCATGCGCGCGCTCGATCTGCAAGGCCGCATCACCTATGTCAACCCGGCGTTTTGCCAAATGACGGGCTGGAGCGAAGCCGAATTGGTGGGGCTGACTGCGCCCTTTCCTTATTGGCCAGAAGATGACCGTGAGCTCCTAGCTGCGCGCCTAGAAGAGGAGATCAGCGGGCGCACCACGCCCGGCGGCTTTCAGGTGCGCGTGAAACATCGGAACAGCAGTATTTTTGATGCACGCATGTATGTCTCGCCGCTGGTGGACGGCAAAGGCGTGCAATCGGGTTGGATGACATCGATGACCGATATCACCGAGCCCAACCGCGTGCGCCGCCAGCTCTCTGAATCGTATGAGCGCTTCACCACAGTGCTGGAGGGCTTGGATGCCAGCGTATCGGTCGCGCCTCTGGGTGGCGATGAGCTGCTTTTTGCCAACAAGATGTATCGCTTGTGGTTTGGCGGCAAATCGACCGATCATTTGAGCTTGGTAGCGCAGGCCGGTAGGTTAGACAACACACTAGGCAGCGGACTAGGCAGCGCATTTGGCAACACACTAGGCAACACATCCGACAGCGGCATGGTGCAGCCTGCATTCAAAGACAGCACAGCAGGAGACAGCGTGGATGCGCTGGCTGGCTTGCCTACCGAAGAATTGGCAGCCGCTCGCAGCGAAAACGCGGAGATTTTCATTCCTTCTTTGGGTAAATGGCTGGAAGTGCGCTCGCGCTATTTGAATTGGACGGATGGGCGCTTGGCACAAATGGTGATTGCAACCGACATCACGCCGCGTCGCATGGCCGAGGATTTGGCCGCGCAGCAAGCGGAAAAAGCGCAATCTGCTTCGCGGCTGATTACCATGGGCGAGATGGCCAGCAGCGTGGCGCACGAATTAAACCAACCTCTTACAGCCATTTCAAACTATTGCACCGGTATGGTCAGCCGCATTCAGGCCAAGCAAATCACAGAAGAAGAAATGCTGGCAGCGCTGGAGAAGACGGCGCGCCAAGCACAGCGCGCTGGGCAAATCATTCAGCGCATTCGCAGTTTTGTGAAGCGCTCGGCTCCAAATCGCACAGAGAGCGAAGTCTCGCACTTGGTGAGCGAGGCGCTGGAATTGGCTGAGATTGAATTGCGCCGCCGAAATGTGCGCCTCACGCATGATCTCGCCGTGAGCTTGCCAAAATTGATGGTCGATCCGATCTTGATTGAACAAGTGCTGGTGAATTTGCTGAAAAATGCGGCTGAATCTATTGATAACGCCAATCGCCCCGATCATCGTGCAAACAGCCGTGCACAACATCGCCGCAGCGTGGAGCTGCGTGTGGTGGCCAAGCAGATGGAGGGCATAGGCGAAGTGGTGGAATTTATTGTGACGGATACCGGCCAAGGCTTGGCGCCAGAGGTGATGCAGCGCCTCTTTGAGGCCTTCTTCTCCACCAAAGCAGAGGGCATGGGCATTGGCCTGAATTTATGCCGCTCTATCGTGGAGAGCCACCAAGGGAGAATGCACGCTGAGAACCTCTACAATGGCGTGCAAGTCACGGGTTGCCGTTTTAGCTTTTGGCTTCCTTGTCAGCCCATGGCCTTTGATGGCGCTCGCACGGGAAGTTTTGCGGCTTTGCCGACGTGATTTGCAGGGATTGAAAAAAGATATTGATTGCTATAAAATTGAGAGCACTCCGCGTATATTCTATGCCGGCTAGATGCTGATTTGATCTTAAATTTATTGAACTGAAGGCGTGTTTCATGAGCTTGATCCCAAAAAAAGGCACTGTGTATGTGGTCGACGACGACGAGGCCGTGCGCGATTCGCTGCAATGGCTGCTCGAAGGCAAAGATTACCGTGTGCGCTGCTTTGATTCTGCCGAGACCTTCCTCGCCCGCTATGACCCACGCGAAGTGGCTTGCCTACTCGTAGATGTGCGCATGGGCGGCATGAGCGGCATGGAGCTGCAAGACAAGCTGATTGAGCGCAAGAGCCCGCTGCCCGTGGTCTTCATCACCGGCCATGGCGATGTGCCGATGGCTGTGAACACGATGAAAAAAGGTGCGATGGATTTCATCCAAAAGCCTTTCAAAGAGCCTGAGCTGGTGAGCCTTGTGGAGCGCATGCTTGAGCAGGCTAAGGGCAGCTTTGCAGGGCATCAGCAAGCTGCCAGCCGCGATGCATTGCTCGCGAAGTTGACGGGGCGCGAAGCGCAAGTCTTGGAGCGTATCGTTGCTGGCCGTTTGAACAAACAAATCGCAGACGATCTGGGCATCAGCATCAAGACGGTAGAAGCGCATCGCGCCAACATCATGGAAAAGCTGGGAGCGAACACCGTGGCAGATTTGCTGAAAATTGCATTGGGCTCTAACGCTCCGAAGGGTTAAAAATTCAAACTTCCGGACGCGAAAGACGCGAAGGTTACGCGAAAGACGCGAAAAAATTCAAAGAGAATTTTGAAAAATCCGAAGTGCCAGATTAGCTCGGTTTGATGTACATCTGTCTTTAATTCTTTCTACAAACCCTTTTTGTATTTCTTTTTCGCGACTTTCGCGTTACCTTCGCGCCTTTCGCGTCCGGCTGTTGCTTTTTTTTCTGATTCACTATGACCGCCCAACTCATCAACGGCAACGAACTGTCCGCCAAATTGCGCACCGACGTAGCGAAACGAGCAGCAGCTTTAAAAGTCAAAGGCATCACGCCCGGTCTAGCAGTCATTTTGGTCGGCGACAGTGCAGCAAGCCAAGTTTATGTCCGCAACAAGATCAAAGCCTGCGCGGATACCGGCTTGCATTCTGTTTTAGAAAAATATCCCGCAGACATGAGTGAGGCGGCTTTGCTGGCGCTGGTCGAAGAGCTGAACAACGACACATCGATTCATGGCATCCTCGTGCAGCTTCCTTTGCCCGCACACATCGACGCGCAGAAGGTGATCGAGGCGATTTCGCCTGAGAAAGATGTGGATGGCTTTCACATCGCGAGCGCCGGCGCGCTCATGGTGGGCCGCTCCGGCTTTTGGCCCTGTACGCCCTATGGCTGCATGAAAATGCTCGAATCGATCGGCTACAGCCTCAAAGGCAAACACGCAGTCGTCATTGGCCGCAGCAACATCGTGGGCAAGCCGATGGCGCTGATGCTTTTGCAGCAAAACGCCACGGTGACGATCTGCCACAGCGCCACGCCCGATTTGAAAGCCATGACGTTGCAAGCAGACGTGATCGTGGCCGCTGTAGGTAAACGCAATGTGCTCACGAAAGACATGGTCAAACCCGGCGCAGTCGTGATTGATGTGGGTATGAATCGCAACGATGAGGGCAAGCTCTGCGGCGATGTGGATTTCAATGGCGTGAGCGAAGTCGCAAGCTACATCACCCCCGTGCCTGGCGGCGTGGGGCCGATGACGATCACGATGCTGCTGGTGAACACGCTGGAAGCCGCTGAGCGGGTGTAATTTTGTTGCCAAAACCATGATGTGACTTTAAAATCACACTATGATCACTTTAACGCTGCTTCAAGCTCAAATCTTCGCTCGCAGCCAAGAGCTCGGGTGGACGCATACTGAGCTTGCTCGCCGTGCGGGCGTAGCGCGAGAAACCATTTCTCGGCTCAAAGGCCGGCAAGACGCTGACTTTTCCCTGCTCGCCAGGCTGTGTCATGCGTTGGGTTTGAAGATTGAGGCGCAAGCAGTTCAGCCTCTGCGTTTGAATTTCCCGTACAACTGGTCAAATCCAGCAATGAGCCAAGAGACGATGATGGCGGCGATTTTAGAGCGCGGGCTGTTTGAAGATTTGCTTGAAGCTGCGCGGTATTGGGGGCTGGAGCGCTTGCAAGCCGTGGCACAAACCCATGTTGCGACGCCCACATTACAGCGCATGTTGCGCAACATCGCGGCTGGGTTTGCCGTATGACGACCATGCTCAAGCTTGAAGCACTGACCGCTAAAACACGCCCCGTCTATGACCTGCTCTCCAACCAGCTGGCGTTAGAGAATTTCGTGTTGATTGGCGGTACAGCGATGGCATTGCAAATGGGCCATCGCCTCAGCGAAGATTTGGATTTTTGGCTGCCCGCTGAGCGCATGAGCCCGTATGCGATTGATCGCATGATGAATGCGCTCAAGGCGTTGGGGCATAGTGTGGTGTTTGCCACGCCGCCCTCCAGCATTTCTGCTTTCCGCATCAACTCTGGCGAAGACCTTCGGTGGTATGCGCAGGATTGGGCGATTGACGGCGTCAAGGTGCAGCTTTTTTGCCCGCAGGATGTGGCTTTTGATTATTTTCGTCACCTTCCTCGTTTGACGCGTGATGAGACGCAAAGCAGCTTTGAGATTGCATCACTCGATGCTATTTTTGCGATGAAGAGCTACACGATTTCGCGTCGCACGCGCAGCCGAGACATCATTGATCTTTGGCATTTCATGCAATTTGGCAAAACACTGGCCGATATCTTGCGCGTGGCTCGGCTGGCCAGCCCTTCGGTGAGCGATGAGCATGCCAAAGCAGTGCTCTGCGGCGATGTACCGCTGGACGCACAAGACGAGGGTTTTGCACTCCTTGCGCCCGGTTTAAGTTTGCAGCAGGTGTATGCGGATTTTGCCAAAGCAGTAGATATGCTGGAGACGGCACGTGCCCGGCAGGTGGCGTCACTTGCCAACAAGCCGCGCAATGCATCTTCATGAGCCTCGAACGCATCAATTTCGACACCTGCCTGCCAATCTTCAACGCCGCCGCCACGCGCGCGATTGAGCAAGCGGCTGCGAAGGCGCTGCCTGCGCATACGCTGATGCAGCGGGCAGGGCTGGCGGTGGCGCAGCTGGTGTGCACAGTAGCGCCGCATGCGCGGGTGATTTGGCTGGCCTGCGGGCGGGGAAATAACGGCGGCGATGGGCTGGAAGCGGCGATGCATCTGCGGCTTTGGGGGCGGGAGCCGGTGGTGACTTGGGCTGGCGATGAAGCGAATTGCCCGCCGGATGCCTTGGCCTCGCTGCACCGGGCGCAGGAGGCGGGTGTGCCGTTTGTAGATAAACCGCCTGTGCATTGGGATGCGGCAGTTGACGCGCTTGTGGGCATTGGCACTCGGCGCGCATCTGAGCAAGCTAAGGGCGTGGGCGGAGCAGCGCACGGCGTATTGGCCGACTGGCTGGCGCGCATGCACAGCAGCGGTAAGCCGGTATTGCAGGTGGATCTGCCCAGCGGTTTGCAGGCAGATACGGGCGAGTTGCCGCACGCGTTTGCCCAGCGTGATGCTACTCATTTAATAGCAGCCGGCGCATATTCTATGCCGGGTAAACACTGTTTTTCTTCCGCATTTCCCTCTAAAAAATACACATTAAGCTTGGCTAGTCTCAAGCCCGGCCTTTTCACAGCGCAGGGGCGCGACGCGTGCGGCGAGATCTGGTTTGACGATTTGGGCTGCACTGCAGCCGAGCAAGCTGTTGTTGAGCCGACGGCATGGCTCTTGGGCGAGCGCGAGATGCAAAAGCCGCCGCGTTTGCATGCCAGCCACAAAGGCAACTATGGCGATGTGGCGGTGATAGGCGGCGCAAGCGGTATGCAGGGCGCTGCGCTGCTGGCGGCGCGCGCTGCGTTGCATGCGGGAGCAGGGCGAGTATTTGTGAGCATGCTGGGCGGCGGCATGGCGGTCGATCCGATGCAGCCGGAGCTGATGTTTCGTGAGGTGGCCTCGCTGCATTTGGCAGCGCAAACCGTGGTTTGCGGCTGTGGAGGTGGCGATGCGGTGCGGCGCATTTTGCCGCGCGTTTTGTCAACAAGCCAGCGGCTCATTGTCGATGCAGATGCATTGAATGCCATTGCAGTAGATGCATCGTTGCAAACCTTGCTCACCGCGCGCGCACTTAAAGGCCTGGCCACCATCCTCACGCCGCATCCGTTAGAGGCCGCGCGTTTGTTAAGCATCACAGCGGCGCAAGTGCAAGCGGATCGGTTGGACGCCGCTCAAACACTGGCCGAGCGCTTTGCTTGCACCGTGATTTTGAAGGGCAGCGGCAGCATTATTGCCAGCGCCGGTGCTGTGCCGTGTATCAACCCCACAGGCGATGCGCGGCTGGCCACGGCGGGCACTGGCGATGTGCTGGCGGGGATATGCGGCGCGTATTTAGCGCGGGGTGATGCTGATGCTGGACTCTCAGCGCAGCGTGCTTGCTTTGCGCATGGCGCACTGGTGACAGGTGAGTCGGGTGCTCAGGTTAACGAAGAAGAGGGCTTGTCTGTAGTGTTGCCAGCATCTGAGTTGCTCAAGCGCTTACTATTAATACAATAGCACTCCGCGCATATTCTATGCCGGCTATATGCCTATATAGCCTTGAAAAACCTCATAAAAATGGATTCTCAATCACCAGCTTGCCGAAACGCTGGCCATGCGAGAAATCTTCGGAGACGAGTACATCGGCATCGGCTCTGAGCGCTGCTTCTAAGATGAGGGCAGCCCACCAACTGGTTTTGTATTCTTGCATCAGTGCCAGTGCAGTTTGCACACTTGCTGCATTGCTGGCCAGAATCTCAAATTGGCAGAAGCGCTCCACATGCATGATCGTCTCAGCCAGTGGCAGGCGGTTTCTGAGCTTGCGTGTCACGACATTGACGAATTCGTGCAAGACCTGAGTGCTGAGTGCGATGCGATCATGCCCAAGCGAGCGAGTCATGCGCTGGATGGCTTGCCTCTGTTTGACGGGCTCTTCGCCGTCAAACATGTAGACCAGCATGTTGCTGTCGAAAAAGACCATCATGGCTGTGCGGAGTGATTGCGCTGCGGTGGCCATGTCGGGTAGCGGTCATTGGCTTCGTCTCGGTCAAACTTGTAGCCGCCGGATGAGGCCGTGCTGTTTGGCTTAGGCGTGTCGTCTGCAGGAACTACCTGCCTAGCGCGCGCCATGGCCAAAATGGCTTCGCCCGCCTTTCGCTGCTTTTCAATGGCCAGCGCATCACTGTTTTGCGCGTATTGCGCCAAAAACTCACGCACTTTGGCACTCACAGATGTGCCCTCTTGGATGGCGCGCACGCGAGCAATGCGAATGATGGATTCATCGAGAGCGATCGTTAAATTGGTCATAAAAACTCCTGCTGTGCGCTAAAAAAGTGTTCGTGCTACACGTATTCTCGTGTGATAATTGCGGCGTGTCAAGCCCGTCAGCCTTAAAAATCACGTTTCCCGAAGAATTGCCTGTCTCAGCTCGGCGGCAGGAGATCGCACGGGCGATTTTTGAGAATCAAGTTGTCATCGTTTGCGGTGAAACGGGATCGGGTAAGACGACGCAGTTGCCTAAGATTTGCTTGGAGCTTGGACGTGGTGCAATGCATACCAAAGCGGGGCAGAAGCCGCGCCTGATCGGCCACACCCAACCTCGCCGCATTGCAGCCTCCACCGTGGCCAAGCGCATCGCGCAAGAGCTCAATACGCCGCTGGGCGATGTTGTGGGCTACAAAGTGCGCTTTGCCGATAAGCTGGGCAAGAGCGCATCTGTGAAGCTCATGACAGATGGCATTTTGCTGGCCGAGACGCAGACTGATCCGCTGCTTTCAAATTACGACACGCTGATCATTGATGAGGCGCATGAGCGCTCGCTCAATATTGATTTTTTGCTGGGCTATCTGCGCCAACTGCTGCCGCGACGGCCTGATCTCAAAATCATCATCACTTCGGCCACGATTGATGCGGATCGGTTTGCTCAGCATTTCGCGAGCCGCAACGGGCCCGACCCCTCAGGGGGCATTGTTCCCGCCCCGGTGATCATGGTGAGCGGGCGAACATATGCCGTTGAGCAGCGCTATCGCCCGTATGAAGAGAGTCGCGATTTCGATGCGAATGACGCTATTGGTGACGCGGTGGACGAGCTTTGGCCTGGCTCGCCGCGCGGCGATATTTTGATCTTCCTGCCTGGTGAGCGCGAGATCAGAGAAGCAGCCGATCATCTGCGTAAGCATTGCGCAAAAAAGCCCGGGCGGCAAAACGTCGATGTGCTGCCTCTTTTTGCGCGCCTCTCGCAAGCCGAGCAAGAAAGGATTTTTGAGCCTGATGGCAGGCCGAGAATTGTTTTGGCAACGAACGTGGCTGAGACTTCGCTCACGGTGCCCGGCATCCGATATGTGATTGACGCAGGCACAGCGCGGATGAAGCGCTACAGCTTTAAAAACAAAGTGGAGCAGTTGCTGATTGAATCCATTTCCCAAGCAGCAGCCAATCAACGCGCTGGCCGCTGCGGGCGTGTGGCCGAGGGCATTTGCATTCGGCTGTATGACGAGAAAGATTTTGCAGCGCGGCCAAGGTTTACCGATCCTGAGATTCTTCGCTCATCGCTTGCGAGCGTGATTTTGCGCATGAAATCGCTTCATCTTGGTATGGTGGAAGATTTTCCGTTTATTGATGCGCCAAGCAAACGCGCGATTGCCGATGGCTATCAGCTCTTGCAAGAATTGGGTGCTGTGGATGAGCTCAATGAACTCACGCGGCTGGGCGCAGAGCTTGCGAAATTGCCACTTGATCCGCGCGTGGGCCGTATGATTTTAGAGGCGAAATCGCGAAGCGCGCTGAGTGAAGTGCTCATCATTGCCTCGGCGCTCAGCTTGCAAGATGTGCGTGATCGGCCAATGGATATGCAGCAGAAGGCCGATGAAGCGCATAAGAAATTTGACGATGAGCGCAGCGAATTTGTAGGCTATTTGAAGCTGTGGAAATGGCTGGATGACGTCAGAGGCAGCGGAGACAACAAGAGCAGCAATCGGCAATGGGAGCAGCAGCTGCGGGGCAGCTTCGTCAACATTCGCCGCGTGCGCGAATGGCGAGATATTTATTCGCAGCTGGCCAGCACAGTGCAAGAGCTCGGCTTCAAAGCGAATGCGCGGCCTGCCACTTTTGAGCAATTGCATTTGAGCTTGCTCGCTGGCTTGCTTGGCAACATAGGCTACAAACAAGACGAAGAAGACCAATGGCTGGGCGCACGCGGCATCAAATGGCTGCCGCATCCGGGTGCAAATTTATCCAAGAAGCCGGGGCGCTGGATTGTGTGCGCAGAGCTCGTTGAGACGACGCGGTTGTTTGGCCGAGGTGTGGCCGGCATCGAGCCCAAATGGGTGGAGCAGGTGGCCGATCATTTGCTTAACAAACAGCTTCTTGAGCCTCATTTTGACAAGCGCGGCGGCGATGTGTTGGCCTACGAGCGTGCATCGCTTTATGGCCTGCTGATCTACAGCGGCCGCAGAGTGAATTTCTCAAGAGTCGATCCGCACGCAGCGCGAGAGATTTTTATCCGCGAAGCGCTGGTGGCGGGCTGCACGGGTGAGCTCAAAGAAGCTTGGGATTGCAAGCTGCCTTTCTATGCCCACAACCAGCGTATGGTGCGTCAAGTCGAGGAACTAGAGCACAAGAGTCGCCGGCAAGATGTGCTCGTGGATGAAGAGCTGATTTTTGCTTTTTATGATCAGCAATTGCCCTCTGAGATGTGCAGCGCGCGAGAGCTAGATGCTTGGTACAAAGCGCATCACGGCACCAATCCGAAGCTGCTCTACATATCGCGCGATGAGCTCATGCGCCACGAAGCTTCCGGCATCACGAGCCAAGCGTTCCCGAAGCTGCTGCGCTTGGGTGGCGTGGATTGCAAAGCCACGTATTTGCACGATCCGGGCGATGCGAAAGATGGTATCACGGTGGAGCTGCCGTTGTTTGCTTTGAATCAAGTTAACGAGGAGCGCTGCGAATGGCTGGTTCACGGGATGTTGCAGCAAAAAGTGCAGGCGTTGCTTAAGAGCTTGCCGCAGCGCCCGCGCTCGCGGCTTGTGCCGCTGCCTGAGAGCGCGGCGCGGCTGGCTGAGATTTTGAATGTGCCTGAAGCCTTTGGCAAAGGCTCTTTGATTGACGCGCTACTTAAGCTCTGCAAAGAGGCCACGAGTGTGGATATCAAGCGCACAGATTTCAAGCTCGATATGTTGCAGCCACATATGTTCATGAACTATCGCGTCGTCGATGAGCATGGCCGGCAGCTTGGGCAAGGGCGCAGTTTGGCCGCGATCAAGGCGGAGCTGGGCGGGCAGGCGAGGGGGGCGTTTGCTCAGCTCGCTCAGATGTCTCAGTTCGTTGAGAAAACGCCTCAGAACATCGTTGTAGAGCAAGATAATGATCGAAAAGTGCCAGTAGCCGGCATATTACCTGCGCAGAGTGCTATTAAATCAGGAGTGCCTGCCTCTGTCGCCGCAACTGCACCATCATTTGACGCAGATGCCCGCTACACCGATTGGACCTTCGGCGAGCTCCCCGAATTGCTAGAAATCCGCCGCAAACTCGGCAAAGATATGCAAACGCTCATCGGCTTCCCCGCGCTCATCGATCAAACAGATTCCGTCAGCATTGAAGTGTTTGACGAGCCCGGCGTGGCCGCAGCCAAACACCAAGCCGGCCTGCGCCGATTGGTCTCGCTGCAAATCCGCGATGCCCTCAAATACCTAGAAAAAAACATTCCTGATCTGCAAAAAATGTCTGCCGCTTTCATGCCGCTGGGCACGAGCGATGAATTGAAAAATCAAATCTTAGACACGTCAATAGACAAAGCTTTCCTGCAAGAACCGTTGCCCACAAATGCCAATGAATTCAAAACCCGCGTACAAGATGGCAGAGGCCGCCTCACCCTGATCGCCAATGAGGTAGCGAGGTTATCAAGCAGCATCTTGCTCGAATACCAAACCACCGTGCGCAAAATCAAAGACACCAAAAACGCCCCCGAAGCCACAGCAGATTGCACAGCCCAACTCCAGCGCCTAGTCCCTAAAAAGTTCTTAAGCAGCACGTCGTATCCAAGATTGCAACACTTCCCGCGCTACCTCAAAGCCATCACCATGCGCTTGGATAAATATCGCTCAGATCCCGCGCGAGACGCGTTACGAATGAAAGAGCTACGTCCCGAAGAGCAACGCTACCTGCGCCTCATCGCAGAGCGCAAAGGCGTGCTCGACGAACGCCTAGAAGATCTCCGCTGGCTCTTCGAAGAGCTGCGCGTCAGCTTCTTCGCCCAAGAGCTACGCACTCCGCAACCCGTGAGCATCAAGCGGATTCAGAAGAGCTTTGAGCAGTTGGCGCTTTGAGCTTGCAATTTGAAACGTCAAATTTGATAGCACTCCGCGCAGTTTCTATGCCGGCTAGAGGCTGATTTGCCTTGATTTCCGATGATGGAACAGCCTCGAATCTGTGTATAATACTGTTTATGAATACAGTTATCAATTCAACCAGCTTAGCACTCGAAGGCATCACGCGGCGTATCGTTGTGTTGCGTGATCAGAAGGTCTTGCTGGATGCAGATTTGGCCGCGCTGTAATACGCGCAGGCTCAATGAGCAAGTGCGTCGCAATCGGGATCGGTTTCCGCAAGATTTCATTTTTGAATTGACCCAAGATGAATTCGCAAACTTGAAGTCGCAATTTGCGACTTCAAGTTTGATAGCAGGCGACGCAGAGCCAGCAAGCCACGGTGGGCGGCGCAAGCTGCCTATGGCGTTTACAGAGCATGGAGCCATCATGGCCGCGACGGTGCTTTCTAGCCCGGGTGCAGTCGAAGTGTCGGTGTATGTGGTGCGGGCTTTCTTGAAGCTTCGTGAACTGGTCGCTGCGCATCAAGATTTGTCTAAGCGCTTGGATACTCTGGAGGCCAAGCTGGAGGAGAAAACAGAGTCTCTGGCCATGCAACACGAAACTTTCAGCAGCAATACGCGGGCTCAGCTACGGCAGGTGATGGATGCACTGCGCGAGCTGGCGAGCCCGCCCGAGCCTTCAAAGCGCCCTATCGGATTCATCACGCCTGAAGACAAGCCCAAACTTTGAACACTCATTCCATGATCCTGCCCAGCAAACTCAACATCCCGGGCCTTATCGAGCTGGCCAATGAAGAGGAGAGAATCAGCAAGCAAAAAGCCAAACAGCTTTTTGATTCAGGGGATATGGTTAGCATCAAAGTTGGCCGCTTTGCGGGGCTTTGCGCTATTCATGCCTATCTGTTTGGTGAGATTGATGACTTTGCGGGAAAAATACGTGAAGTCAATATCGCCAAAGGTAATTTCCGTTTTGCCCCGCTGATGTACCTAGCGCAATCGCTTCAGCACATTGACAAAATGCCGCAAGCCAATTTTGATCAGATCGTTGAAAAATATGTCGAAATGAATGTGGCTCACCCTTTTCGCGAAGGCAATGGCCGCGCCGCGCGCATTTGGCTCGATCTCATCTTCAAGCAAGAAATCCAGCAGGTGGTGGATTGGAATCGCGTCGATAAAGAAGAATACCTCTCCGCCATGCAGCGCAGCGTCGTCAAAGACCTTGAAATCAAAACGCTGCTCAAGGCTGCTTTAACCGATCAAATCAATGATCGCGCGCTGTACATGAAGGGTATTGATGTCAGCTACTACTACGAAGGCTACAGCGAATTCAAAACAGATGAGCCGTAGCGTCTAAAGCTCAAGTTATTCGTCATCCAGCACGGCTCGCGTGCAACCGAGCACTTGCTCCATCAATTCAATCGGCACAGTTTCCACCTTGCTCGCCCTGCGAGCCGCCCAATCCAGCGCCTTGAGCTGATGCACATGCACATTGCCATCGGTGCGCAGCCCATAGCCCATCAGCGAGATCAAGAATCCACCATCGCGAGCATTCAGCGCGGCGCCTCCAGAAATCGGGCAAACCCAAGCCAGCTTGAAGCGGCTGTTGAAAGCCTGCGTGGACACCACCAAACAAAAATGATCGCCCTTCATCTCGCGGCCAGATGCGGGATCAAAAGCCAAATGCAGAATATCACCTCGCTTGGGAGTCATAGCTCTTTGCCTGCAGAGCCCAGCTCATCCCAGCCTTGCACGCGCTGCGCCCCGCGAGGCGTGGCTTTGATCAAATCAGCCAGCTTGGGCTTCTTTTTGGGCACACGCAAAGTCAGCTCCGAGCCCGTCACCAAAATTTCAAGCTTAGAGCCAGCCTGCAACCCATTTTGCTCCGCATAGCTCGGTGGAATGGTCAAAATCAACGAACCGCCAGAACGGCGCAATGCAGCATCAAGCATCGTGTTCTCCTGAAAAGTTTTATTATTGTATAACTTTTCAATCTTGCAAATCTGTTGGTGTGCAGCCGTCGCTTCGCGTTTCACGCAACCCGCTCGCCTGCCACGTGACGTGCCCGAAAAAGCCGAGGACTGTCTTTTTCAGCGCTCGGTGCATGGTTTCCCGAGCTGCCATCTTTTGTAGCGATGATTACATGGTCTGCCGCGCCCGACCGAGACAGTCTTCGTTTTTTCAGGCCCATCACGCGGCGGGTTGCGATGATTGGCGCGTCGCTTTATCTATCCTGGTGTTGAGATCAACCAAGTTCACTAAGTGTTAACTTGGATTCTGGGGCGGAATAAGCACCTTGCTGTAATGCTGCTTGAAGCAATACGTAACGAGTAACGCGTTCTAGACCCACAAATGTAGGTGCATGTCCAATCAATTCTCCAAGCTTCGGATCCTCTTTGATCACAGGCACACCGACCTGAATTTCGCTATTATCACTTCCTAAACTCATTGAAATCCATGAGCCGAAAGGCACACCAGTATGTACATATCTACTGCGTAAATCATATGCTGCTCGCATTCGCGAATCGAAAGTTTCTTTCTTCAAACCAAATATTGCTTCAGATGCCTCCGAATGGGAGAAAAAACTATCGTCAACAAGATTTGAGATAGTTTTAAGGAAGCGCATCTTGACTTTAAGTAGATTGCCTCGGAAGAGTTTTGCGATCTTTTCTCCGTTTGGGAGTTGAGTCTCAATTTGCTGCAACGCATTTATTGTTTCAGGTTCAATCAAGTCTTCTTGCTGGTACTTGTAAAAGTTCGATAGAACTTCGATGGCGGTGATAAGGTTGAGGTAAGCGACTTCTGGATCGCGTTCAAAAGT
>JAYUSD010000196.1:0-6648 GCA_043755865.1 Variovorax sp.
GTCGCCGTAAGAGACGAAAAGCGCAAGCGCTTTAAACGCTGTGCTGCGAAAATCGCCCGCCCGAATACGGCTCCCACACGCCGATGGTTGACGCGGCGAAGCAGGCTCGTAGGGCGCAATCAGAATTTGCAACTACCACCATTTGCGCGCGAAGATTTTTTGCTCTCCAAATAGGCCGCGAGGGTTGGGGTTGCTGCGGCTGCCGATTTTCGCAGCACAGGCCAAATAAACGCGCAGCGTTTTGGTTTTGTATCTTGCGACAAGTGTCGCAAATCCCGCGCAGGGTACATGAGGCAGACGCGGCAACCCCAAGCGCTATCCTCTCGGCCGGTCTATCCAAAACGAATGTTCAGAACACTACAAAATCAATAGCACTTCACGCAGCAAACACGCCGGCAATCCATCCAAAAACCTTATAATTTAGAGCATGGACGTCTTTATTAACGCACTCTCCGATGCTTTCGCTCAAACGCAGCAGTGGTTGTTTGAAACTGTGGTGCAGCCGATCATTTTTGCGCTCGGTGTTGGCGGCATGGTGGAAGATGGGTTCACGGCTACGGGATGGTTTCTCGTGGGTATTTTGCAGCTCCTCATCTTGATCACCATCATCGCGCCGCTGCAAAAGTGGAAGCCGGTTGAGCCCGTCACAGATCGCGCCACGATTCGCACCGATATTCTTTATACCCTCATTCATCGCCTCGGCTTTTTTCGCCTCGCGCTCTTCTTCACGCTTGATCCATGGATTGAATCGGGTTTCGGCGCACTGCGCGTGGCGGGTCTGGAGACTTTTCACCTTGATCAATGGTTGTTTGGAGCCATTGGATTCGAGAGCGCTTTGCTTGGATTTCTCATTTACCTTGTGGTGTTTGATTTTGTTGATTACTGGATTCACCGTGGCCAACATGGTTTGAACTGGTGGTGGCAATTGCACAGCCTGCACCATGCGCAAAGGCAGATGACGATGTGGAGCGACAACCGCAACCATTTGCTCGATGATCTGCTGCGCGATAGCATTTTGGTGTGTGTCGGGTTGGCAGTCGGTATTGCGCCCGGCCAGTTTGTGGCGTTGGTCGCCCTCACTCAGCTTTCCGAGAGTTTTCAGCACGCCAATGTCAAAGTGTGGTTTGGCAGCTTAGGGGAGCGCCTGTGGGTGAGCCCGCGCTTTCATCGGTTGCATCACGCAGCTGGTATCGGACACGAATCGCCTAGAAATGTACTCGGCGGCCATAATTTCGGTGTGCTTCTCCCGTGGTGGGATATGTTGTTTCGCACCGGTAATTTTGAAAAGCGCTTTGATGCCACAGGCGTGCGCGATCAGATCGAGCAAGGCCGCAACTATGGCCAGGGCTTCTGGCAGCAGCAATGGCTCGGATTGAAGCGGCTCGCCGGTAAGGCTTAGATTGCCATGACGCGGTTTATTTTAATTGAGCCTTCGCACAACGGTAATGTGGGTGCGACGGCGCGCGCGATGAAAACCATGGGCTTTGATGAGTTGTTTTTGGTGTCACCGCGCGACTCGAAAGTGCTCAACCGAGACGAGACGATCCAGCGCGCCAGCGGCGCAAACGATGTGCTGGCCAAAACGCAAATTGTGGCCACACTCGATGATGCCTTGCACGGCGTCAATCATCTTTGCGCTACTGCGATGACAGCGCGAGATTTTGGGCCGCGCACCTATGCGCCGCGCGCTTATTTCGAGATGCTATTAAAAGATGAGCACTCCGCGAAGCATTTATGCCGGCTAGAGGGCGATTTGGCTTTAAAAACAGAGATAAAAATGGCTTTCCTCTTTGGCACAGAGCGTTTTGGCATGAGCAATGTTGATGTATACCGTTGTCATGCCGCCCTGAGCATTCCCACCAATCCGCAATACGGCTCGCTCAATCTTGCCTCCGCTGTGCAGCTGATTGCGTATGACTGGAAAGAGGCGCTAGGTGGCTATGCGCTCGCGCCAGCAGCGGCACAGCGCACGCTGGCTGATGCGGCGGCTGTCTCGGGCGCGCTGGCGCATTGGGAGCAAGCCTTGGTACACCTGAAATTCTTAAATCCTGACGCGCCCAAGAAGCTCATGCCGCGCCTGAATGATTTACTCAACCGCGCCGAACTTAGAGAAGAAGAAATACACATCTTGCGCGGCATTGCTAAATCCATTCTTGAGATGGAGCCGTCTCGGTAACGCAAAAAGCGCAAAAAATTCGTGTGAGAAGGAGGCACGCCTTGCGCATCGCATTTTTAGCGATTTTTGTTCGTTGTTTTCGCGTTTTTCGCGTGACCTGTAGGGCGGGCTTGCGCATGCGTGAAGCGGTAAACTCGCATGTATGTTCTCCAGAATTAAAGCCGACATTGATTGCATCTTAGAGCGCGACCCCGCTGCTCGCAGCCGTTTTGAGGTGCTCACCTGCTACCCCGGTCTGCATGCCGTGATCTTGCATCGCCTCTCGCATGCATGCTGGACGAGCGGCCTCAAATGGCTGGCGCGTTTTATCTCGCAGCTCGCTCGATGGTTGACCGGCATTGAAATTCACCCGGGCGCTGTTATCGGCAACCGCGTTTTCTTCGATCACGCGATGGGTGTGGTGGTGGGCGAAACGGCCGAAATTGGCGATGGTTGCACGATCTACCAAGGCGTGACGCTGGGCGGCACATCTCTCTACAAAGGCGCCAAGCGCCACCCGACGCTGGGTAAAAATGTGGTGGTGAGCGCTGGCGCAAAAGTGCTGGGCGGATTTGTGGTGGGCGATGGCGCGAAGATCGGCAGCAATGCCGTGGTGATCAAGCCTGTGCCTGCGGGCGCTACTGCGGTGGGCATTCCAGCGCGCATCATTCCGAGCAAAGAAGGTGTAAGCGCCGATGTGACGACGGGTTCGGCCTCATTGGCCCATGAAGATCCAAAATTCTCCGCTTACGGCATCACGCAAGACGACGATCCCTTAAGCCTAGCGATGCGCGGCTTGATCGACAATGCATCGAGTCAAGAAGATCAAATCGCGTTGCTGTGGCAAGCGATTGAGAAAATTTCAAATGCACAGGCTGTGCCTGATTGCATGCCGACGGTTGAGGCTTCTGACAAGCTTGATGCTAAAAAGCTTAATGAGCTCATAGGCAAGTAATCACACTCACCAATCTTTGAGCGCATCAAACACTTGTTTGGCGTGCAGAGACAATCGTTGAAACGCAGGGAGTGCGTGGGCCTCATCGGTGCATTGCTCTAGTTGATTGGCTTGCGCAGCGGCCTCATCGGCGGTGATGCTGGCGAGGGCGCCTTTAAGGGCATGCGCTTGCGCATGCAGAGCCGGCCAGTCTTGCGCTTGAAGCGCTTCATAAGCTGTGCCCATGCGCTCACGCAAATCTCGACGCATGGCGCGCGCCATTTCATGCAGCGCCGCTTCATCGCCGCCCAATCGAGCGAGCACTCGCGCACGTTGCACTGGGCTGATCAGCTTGCTTGCCTCAACGCCTGCTTGCGCAGCGCGAGCTGCATGTGTACCGGCTGCTGCCGGTGCAGATGCAGATCTTATTGCTGGTGCTGGTGCTGGTGGTGCAACCAGCGTAGCTTGAGCGCTGCCGTGCTGGTTGCGGCGCGTTGTGCGTAAAGCGGCGGCGAGCGCCTCAGGCGTTAGAGGCTTGGTGAGATAGCCATCCATGCCAATTGAAAATGCGTGCTCGCGGTCTGCGTGAGAGGCGTGGGCAGACAGTGCAATGATCGGTACGCGCGCGCGCCCCGCTTGCTGCTCCCATTGGCGCAGCTCATGTGTGGCTTGCCAGCCATTCATCTGCGGCATTTGAATGTCCATGAAGATCACATCGAATCTGCGCGCCAGCACTGATTCGATGGCCTGCATGCCGTCATGCGCCAACGCGACTTCAAAACCTAGTTGCTCTAGGAGCGTGCGAGCGAGCATGCGATTGATCTCATTGTCATCGGTCACCAGAGCGACTTGCCCTGCATAGGGCATGGCGTCGGGTGCGTTGATGCGGGGCAGCATGCTGGTGTTGGCGAGGCTTTGCAAGCTGATCGGCTCCGTGTGGCCAGCCGTCGCGCCCAATTGCGTGTTGGCAAAATCTTGGCTGAAATGCCCGGGCGCGGCTTCTAGCAATGGCAGCCATACTTGAAACAAACTGCCCGAGCCCGATTGGCTTTGCAGCATGATGCGCCCACCCATCGCATTGGCCAGCTGCATGCTGATCGCCAGCCCCAAGCCAGTGCCGCCATAGCGTCGCGCGGTGGAGCTATCGGCTTGCACAAACGCATCAAAAATCGCTTGCTGCTTGTCGGGCGCAATGCCAATTCCGGTGTCTTGCACGCTGAGCAGCAGCTGTTGATCATTGACTGCCATGTTGACTTGTACGGAGCCTTGGTGCGTAAATTTGATCGCATTGCTCACCAAATTGGTAATGATCTGGCGCATGCGCCCGGGATCACCCACCATCTCTTTGGGTAAGTCTGGCGCCGCGCTCAGGTGCAATTCCAAGCCTTTGGATTGCGCACTGACTTCCAGCGGCATCACGGCCTCCCAGAGCCAGCGTTGGAGCGGAAAGCGCACTTGCTCCAGCACGATACCGCCAGCAGAAAAGCGTGAGTAATCCAACACATCATTGACCAAAGCCAGCAGAGCACGCCCGGAGCTGGCCACCAAATTAACAAACCGGCGTTGCTCGGGCGCCAGCTCAGTTTGCGCCAGCAGATTATTCATGCCGATCACGCCATTGAGTGGCGTTCGAATCTCGTGGCTGATGTGGGCTAAGAATTCATCTTTCGCGTGGTTGGCCGCCTCCGCTTCTTCGCGCGCTAAGCTCATGGCAAGATCGGCCGCTCTGCGGCGCGTGATGTTGCGCACAATGCCGATCATGCGTTCGGCGCGGCCCAGCATATCGCGTTTAGATACCTTGCCGGTGCATTCAATCCATAGCAAGCCGGCCGGCGTTTGCATGCGAAATTCCGTCTCAAATGCCTCCGCTTGCTGCTTTAAAGTGCGAACCAAGGCGATGCGAAGGTTCGCCGCATCTTCAGGCAAAACCATGATCATCAAATCGCGGGGCAACCAGTGTTGATCTTGGGTGTCTAGCGCATTTTGCGTGCCTTCAAGCATCTGCCCGAAGCGCGCTGAGGTCAATACAAATTCAGCCGCGATATCCCATTCCCAAGAAGCCAAGCCTGCGGCATCAAGCGCCAATTGCAAGCGATCTTCCGTGATACCAAGTGCCTCCTCGGCCATCAAGCGGCTGTGCGATTCTTCAGTAGCTTCGGTTTGGAGTTGCGCGTTGGCGCGCTCTAGCACGCGGATGCGCTCAAGCAGATCATGTTCTTTGGTCATCGGCTCACCTGACTTCATTGGTCTGCGCCGTCCATGCTTGTATTTTGCGATACAGCGTAGACGTGTTGACCTGCAACGCACGCGCTGCTTTGGCCACATTGCCATCAAATACGCCAAGCGCGTAGTCCACCGCTTCTCTCTCGATATCGGCCAGCGGGCGAACGCGCTGTGGATCGAAACTATGTTCTGGTGTACTGAGCTTTGGCGCTGGAGGGGATTCAAGTGCCGAAGGCTCGTCTTGAAACCACATGGCTTGGGCGGGGCCACCGAGCTCAATTGCTTGCGGTACAGGCGCAGTCGCGCTAACAAGGGAAGACAAAGCTGTCAGGGCAGGTGGCAGCATGTTCTCTTGCACCAAGGTGCCATCATGCAGCGCCACCACAGCGCGAATCACATTGACCAATTCGCGCACATTGCCTGGCCAAGAATGCATGCGCATACGCTCCAGCGCCGGCGGCGAGAAGTCAAGAAATTGTTTGCCATCTTCTTTTGCATAGCGCCCCAGCAGCTCGCGGGCAATCAACGTAATGTCTTCCCCGCGCTCACGCAATGGCGGCAATTCCAACGGCACAACGTACAAGCGATAAAACAAATCTTCGCGAAACTTCCCCAAGCGCACCTGCTCACGCAAATCGCGGTGGCTCGCGCACACCACGCGCACATCCACCATGCGCGTGCGATCTTCCCCTAAGCGCTTGACCTCACCCGTTTGCAACACACGCAGCAGCTTGGCCTGCACGCTGATATCAAGCTCAGCAATCTCGTCTAGAAACAGCGTGCCTTTGTCAGCTTCAGTAAAAGCGCCTAAGCGATCTGACACCGCGCCCGTAAACGCACCCTTCACATGGCCAAACAATTCGCTTTCAATCAGCTCAGCGGGAATCGCTGCGCAGTTAATTGGAACGAGTTTTTTCGCCCTGCGCGGGCTGCGCGCATGGATCGCGTTTGCGGCCAATTCTTTGCCGGTGCCTGATTCACCGGTAATGCATACGGGCGCGTTACTCGGCGCCACCGTTTCAATCATGCGATACACCGTCTGCATCACAGCGCTTTGCCCGGTGAATTGTTCGAACGCGGTCGGCGCTTTAGATTCAAGCTGCGCCACCGTTTGGCTCAATTGCGCGGCATGCAGCGCGTTTCGCAGCGTCACCAGCAAACGCTCAGCCTCCACCGGCTTTTCAATATAGTCAAACGCACCGGCTGCCGATGCGCGCATCGCGTTGTCCAGCGAATCCTCGCCCGTGATCACCACGCAAGAGCAGGTCGGGTTGTTTTGCAGCAGGGCTTCAATCACTGTGAATCCACTGCCATCGGGCAAATTCAAATCCACCAA
>JAYUSD010000197.1:0-6605 GCA_043755865.1 Variovorax sp.
TACACCGGCACACCAGCGGGCGTGGGCGCCGTAGTGAAAGGCGATGTGATGCACGCCAGTATCGCCGCGCTGCCTAGCCTCACCACCCAAGTTGTTTGAACACCCCTTAAAAATCTGGAGACAAGCCATGAAACGCCGCCAATTGATTCAGTTATCCGCTGCAAGTACAGCAAGCCTCATCAACCCCATCAGCTTCGCGCAGAGCTATCCCAAAAGCTCGGTGACAGTGATCTTGCCATTGCAAGCAGGCAGCGCATCAGATGTGGCGGTGCGGCATATGTCGGAGCGCTTGGCGCAAAAATTTGGAGTGGGCTTTGTTGTAGAGAATGTGGCCGCTGCTGCAGGTATCGTAGGTTTGGATAAAGTCTCCAAAGCAAAGGCCGATGGCCAGACGATTGCTGCGCTCAATAACAGCATCATGACAATCCTGCCGCATCTTCAGCCACAAAATGTGAAAGTGGATACGCGCAAAGATTTTGTGCCCATCACAGGCATCGCCAATATCCCGACGTTCATTGCCGTGCCGGCCAATTCACCGATTAAAAACATCAAAGATTTCCTTGCTCGCGCTCGCAGCGAGACAGGAAAGATGACGTATTCTTCCGGCGGCATCGGTAGCCCACAGCATTTGGCGACCGAGCTGCTGATGTCGATGACGAATATCAAGCTCACGCATGTGCCTTATCGTGGCGCAACGCAAGCTGCCTTGGCTGTGGCGGCCAATGAGGTGGAGGTGATGTCGATGGCTTTGCCACTCGCCCAGCCCTTTTTGCCGAACAACAAAGTCCGCATGATCGCTTACTCGGGTGCAGAGCGTCACCCACAATTCCGCGATGTGCCCACGGTCAGTGAGCAAGGCATCAAGGGTTATGAGTATTCTTCGTGGGTGGGATTTTTCATGCATAAGGATACGCCTGCTGAAATAGTCAACGCTTTGCGCAAAGAAAGCGACATCATTGTGAATCTCCGCGATTTTCATCGGCAACTGATTCGCTCTGGCCTTGATCCTTGGCCACAAAATGCCGCGCAATTGGGCAAAATTGTGCAAGATGACTTTGCCAAATGGCAGCGCGTGATCAAAGAAGCCAAGATTCAATCGACGTAGATGCAGCGCGACGACGAGACCACGATGAATGCCGTTCGATTGGGTGGCTACCAAGGCGATGATTCCATTTTGACGGCGGGCTTGCAGCAGATGGCCCAGGCGCTGCGAAGCCAGCATCCGCAGTGGATCATCAGCATGGAGCAAGATGTGACCAGCCGGGGCGAGACGGCACGTTCGCTCTTTACCAGCATTGATTGCGGTGTGCGTCAGTTGGGCTACATGGCCTCTGGCTATTTGGCTGCGCAAGTGCCCGAGCTGGCGCTTCTCGATTTGCCGTTTGCCATTCAAGATCGCCAAGCGGCTTTGCAAAATTTGGATGGGGAAGTGGGCAAATGGTTATCAGACTGTATCGAGCGCCGCACGGGCTACAAAATGCTGGGTTTTTGGGACAACGGCTTTCGCCATATCTCCAACAACCAGCGGCCCATTCTCAGTGCGGCAGACTGCGCCGGCTTGCGCATTCGCACCTTAGACAGCGAGACTTATCGCCAGTCTCTTTTCAGCCTAGGTTTTTCGCCTCATTCGATTGATGTCAAAGACTTTGTGCAAGCGATGAAGGCTGGCAGCGTCGATGCGCAAGAAAACCCTTTGGCTAATTTCGCTTTGTTCTCTGTGGGCAAATACCACTCGCATTTGAGTTTGAGTGCGCACTTCTTTGGCGTGCTGCTTCTCATCTGTCATCGCCCATGGTTTGAAGCTTTGCCCGCAAAGCAGCAATCTGATTTGCAGGCTGCAGCCGATCAAGCCACCCGACATCAACGTCAGCTCGCTGCCGCTGAAGACGCAGTCACGCTAGCAGCACTGCAAAAGCGCGGCATCGCGTTGGTGTTGCCGCATGAGATGGATTTGGCTTCGATGCATCAAGCAACGCAAACCGTACGCGATAAGACCTCTGCTCAATTGCCGCCCGATCAAGTGCGCTCTTATGTGCAACATCTGCCCACCCACTTTTAAAGCTCTCATGCCATGATTCTTGAAATTGCCTCCCTCTCGATCCACCGTGGCCAACAGGCAGAATTTGAAGCGGCAGTTAGGCAGGCGATGCCTTTGTTTTTACGTGCAAAAGGTTGCATCGGCATGCAACTGCTTGCCTGCGTGGAAGATCCCAATGCCTACCGCTTGCATGTGCAATGGAACACGCTGGAAAACCACACGGTGGACTTTCGCTCTTCCAGCGATTTTCAGCAGTGGCGAGCTTTGGTGGGGCACTTTTTTTCATCGCCACCGCAGGTGATTCACGCTCGCACTGTATTGAGTTCACCTTAAGACAACTACCCTTGTAGCCGATGTGTCGCAGTGTTAATCTGGGAAGACATAAAAAAACGATCCCGCATTCATGAGCGCATTACCCGCATCAACAAGAGCAGCACCTGCATCTTTGGCGCCCAGCGTCAAGACCTATGGCATGCACGAGCGCGCCGATCATCCTGATTTTGATATTCGACTCAAAGGTGTTCGCTCCGCATTGGTCAGTCCGCACCGGCATGAGTATTTCCAAATTCAAGTGGGCTTAGACGGGCAAAGCAATCAAGCGATTGGGGGAGCAGTGAGGCCGTTTGGGCCGCGCTACCTGAGCTTTGTGTTGCCTTATCGCGTCCACATGGTGCCGCATCCTGTGGGATCGAACTATTGCATCATTAATTTTCAGCAGAGCTTCTTGTGGCCCGCGCTCAATGTTGATTCTTTAGATTTAGACGATACGCCTATGTCGCGCTGCCCCGAGTTGTCCCCGTTTCTTTTTCAGGAATACATTGATTTTGAATTCAATGAAACCGATTTTTCGCGCATGCGCGGCTGGATTGATGAAATGCAAATTCTCAATCAAGATCGCAGTTTTGGCGCTCTCACCAGCATTCGCGGCATTCTGCAACAGATGATTGGTCTAGCTTGTGTGCGCAAGCAATCCGAGTTAATGAATTGTTCCATGCAGCACGATGGCAAAACCTCGCAGCGTGACGCATTGCAGCGCGTGGTGCGCTATGTGAAAGAAAATTTAGACAAAGAACTGAGTCTCACCGATGCAGCAGCAGCCGCTTTTTTGTCACCCAACTATCTGGCTCACTTGCTCAAAAAAGAAACAGGACGCACTTTTACAGACCTAGTCACCGAGAGGCGCATGGAGAGAGCGAAGGAGCTTTTATCCACTTCAAACGTCCGCATTCGAGAAGTGGCGCATCAATGTGGCTTCAGCGACGAAGCCTACTTCAGCCGGCGCTTTCGTCAGCAGTTCAAACAAACGCCCAAGCAATTTCGTGACGATATGGTGGCTATGGTCAGGGCTTAAGTCTCGTGCGCTTCACAGCGCCGATAATCAGGGCATGCAATTTCTTCAACGGCTTTCGCCGCGCACCATCGGCATCGCCTCTGCAGTCATCACGATTGCGATCTGGACGTCGTTTATCGTGATCGCGCGCTTTATGGCGCTCAAATCGCTCACTTCGCTGGATATCGTGCTTTGCCGTATTGTGGGCGCGGCGTTGCTGCTGCTGCCTTGGGGATTTTTTATGGTGCGCAAGATGCGCGCTGACAATCCACGGGCAATTACTTCGCTCTGGATTTCTCCGCTGCCGCTCAAGCTCACCGTGTTGCTTGGCCTTTTTGGCGGCGTGGGCTATGCGGTATTGGCTTACAGCGCCTTCACTTTTGCGCCGGCTGCACATGGCTCCGTGCTGATGCCGGGCCTGCTGCCGCTGTCGACCGCGCTACTTTCAGTGCTTTTACTCGGCGAGGCGCTCAACAAAGGGCGCAAGATCGGGCTGCTGCTGATCATGTGCGGCGGTTTGTTGGTGGGCGGGGCTTCGCTCTTGCAGGCGTATGCGGACTCGGCGACTGGTTCGCAGGTGTGGAAGGGTGATGTGCTTTTCATTTGCGCGAGCAGTTGCTGGGCTTTTTATACCGTGCTGTGCCGAAAGCATCGGCTGGAGGCCGTGCCCACAACGATTGCTGTGATTGTATTTTGTGCGTTCACCTATGTGCCGATGTATGCGCTGCTGGTAGGCGCTGGCGTGATGGCAAGCAAGTTGGCTACTGCGCCAGTGGGGGAAATCGCGTTTCAAATCTTTTATCAAGGCATGGGCTCGGTGGTGATCTCGGGCATTGCGTTCACGCAAATGATTCGCTACTTTGGCCCGGTGCGCAGCACGATGTTGACTGCCATTGTGCCCGGCCTCTCGGCGCTTGGCGCTGTGATCTTCCTCGGCGAGCCACTGGGCATCAACCTCATCATGGGGCTGGCTTTGGTGACGCTGGGCATCATCGTGGGCGTGCGCGCGGCCTCTTCGCCAACGTCAGCAACAGCCACGGCTCAGCCATGAAGCTGCTCGCGCTCGATACGTCAACCGACACCATGAGCATCGCGGTCCAATTTGGCGACGCGGTGTATGCGCACACCAGCGCAGGGGGCGCGCAAGCTTCCGCCACGTTGATTCCCGCGATTGAAGCGTTGCTCAAACAAGCCGGCTTGCACTATGCGCAGCTTGATGCCATCGCCTTTGGCCGCGGGCCCGGTTCGTTTACGGGGCTGCGCACCGCATGCTCCGTGGTGCAAGGGCTGGCCTTGGGCGCGAATGTGCGCGTCTTGCCGGTGGATACGCTGCTCATCTTGGCGCAAGAGGCGCGCATTTTGGCTGAAAAAGAAGGCTGCGACAGCACGCGCATCCTTGCTGCGCTAGACGCGCGCATGGGCGAGGTGTATGCACATTACTATGATTTTAATAGCGCTCCGCGCAGCATATATGCCGGCGAACTGCTTAAAAAGCCTCAAAATCTTTTAGAAAACATAACGCAGATGCCTACCGTGCTCGCAGGCAACATCCGCCCTGCGCTTGATGCGCATTTGAGCGCCGATGCGTTGGCTTTGCCCTACCTTGCCTGCCTGCCCACGGCCCGCGCGTTGCTGCAATTGGCCCCCCGCTTGATCGCCGCTGGCGGGCTGCGTGACGCGCAAGATGCGCTGCCTCTGTATATCCGCGACAAAGTGGCCTTGACCACGGCAGAGCGCCAAGCTCACAATGCGCTTAAGAATTCAATATGAGTGCCCAGCCTTCCATCCTCCCGTCGGCCTACGCCAGTCTCTATCCGCAAGAGGCTGGCTTCACACCTATGCGCGTGGACTGCCTTGCAGACGTGATGCAAGCTGAGCGCGAAGCGTATTTGTGGCCTTGGAGCGAGGGCAATATTGCCGACAGTATCAAAAATGGCCACGTCTGCCAGACGTTGCGCGGCAATCTTGGCGAGCTGCTTGGCTACTACATTGCCATGCCCGGCGCTGGCGAAGTGCATTTGCTTAACATCACTGTGGCCCCGGCGTATCAACGCCAAGGCTGGGCGCGCGTGATGCTTGACAACCTGCACGATGAAGCTCGCGCGCTTGGCAGCGCATGGGTGTGGCTGGAAGTGCGCGTCAGCAACGAGCGCGCCATCGGTATTTACGAGCAATACGGCTTCAGGCGCGTGGGCGAGCGCAAAGCCTATTACCCACTTGACGGCTTGGTGCGCGAAGACGCGATTGTGATGAACCACTCTTTATGACTGACAACGATCCAACTGTTGCAGCATCTGATACGTCGTTTGACCACGCTTTGGATGCACGCCAACGCCATATGCTGGAGGCCATGGGCATCAAGCTCTGGCTGCCCGAGCAAGCACTGCACGGCGCAGCGCACGAAACTGTCCACGGCGTGTCGCATGAAGCCGCTCACGGCGCGTTGCATAAAGCCGCTCACGGCGCGTCTCATGACGCGGCGCACACCGCAGCACCGCCTTCGCTTTCCGCGCATGCCCCTGCGCCGCAAGGCAGCCGCCAGAGCACGCCCAGATCAGATTCACCCGCCATTTCAAAGCAAAAACAGCCTCTAGCCGGCATAGAATATGCGCAGAGCGCTATTGAAAGCGTAGCGTCTCAAGTGCGATCAGTGACGCCCTCGCCCTTCGCTCCTGTGGCGCCTAGCTCGGCGATTGCCCTCTCACCGCGCCCCGCAGGCATCGAGCACATGGATTGGACTGCCTTGCAAAATGCAGTTTCCAGTTGCCAAGCCTGCGCACTGTGTGCATCGCGTAAAAACACCGTATTTGGCATCGGCCCGGCCAGCTCGGATACAGCACATGCAGCGGATGTGGTTCTTGCCCCGCAGGTCGATTGGCTCGTCGTCGGCGAGGCACCCGGTGAGCATGAAGATGCGCAGGGCGAGCCCTTTGTGGGCCAATCTGGCAAGTTGCTGGATAACATGCTCGCTGCGATGAAGATTGGCGTGGGCGAAGATGGAAAGCAAACTGGCCTTTCCCGCCAGCGCAGCGTCTATATCGCCAACGTGATCAAATGCCGCCCGCCCGACAACCGCAATCCAAGCGCCGAGGAAATCGCCACTTGCGCGCCTTATCTCGCGCGGCAAGTTGAGCTGCTGCGCCCCAAGATCATTGTTGCTGTAGGCAAATTTGCGATCTCTACCGTCACGGGCAGCAATGAGCCAGTGGGCAAACTGCGTGGCCGCGTCCACGCGCT
>JAYUSD010000198.1:0-16410 GCA_043755865.1 Variovorax sp.
GGCTGGTAAGGCGAGGGGCTAACCCTGATGAGTCAAGGCTTTGTAGCGGTACAACAGTGCGAAGATAAGAAAGAGAAGAGGCTATTTGGGTGGACCATAGTCCATGTTGCCTTTCCCATCCTTGATGCCTTTTTTGCCCAAAATTTGCCAATTGGTGCGCTGATCAATCAGGCGTGCGAGTGCTTCAAGCTCCTCATCAGTGTGGTTGATCGCACCAGCACTTGTCAGCAATTTTCCGTTGACCGGTGCAGCTTCGCTCCAAAACGCTTGGTGGTAATTTGCCACTGACTGCACACGGTCAGTGCCCACTGCCAAATCTACCGCGCCATAGCAATTACAGAAATAGCTGCGGAAATTCTGCTCTGGGCGCACCTCGGTATACACGCCCGTGCCGCGAATGCCTGCAGTCAGTGTGGGCGTGACGATCTGGCGATTGCTGCCCTTGCCCCACACACTGGCCACCGCGCCGGTGAGCAAGCGCAGCACGCTTACCGCATTGAGCGATGCGCCGCGCTCTACGGTGAGGCGAGAATTTTGGCGCACTTGGAACGAGGCATTGCCCACTACAAAGATCAAATTCGAGCCGGGGCCTGTCTCAATGCGGTCGCCGGTTTGAATGGTGGTTTGCGGGGTAAGGCGGCTGCCATTGAGTTGCGCATCCCCAAGCAGCTCCACCACATTGCTGCGCTGCTGGGCATGGGCTGCGCCAAAGCCGCCGGCTGCCGTCCACGCGGCAGCGGCGCTGATGAAGCTGCGTCTTTGAAACCAAAGCACTTCAGCCTCATGGCGGCCTTGCAGGGTGTGTTCAGTCATGGGCTGTCTCCAAAGTAATGAGATGTACGCAGTTTATGCCGCGGGTGGCTGCAACTCTGTTGGGGTTTCTTCGGTGTGGACGAAACTATCGCGAAAAGTAAAGTAAATTGACGTCATCGTCATGGCTGCCATGCTGAGCGCAAAAGCGGTGATGATCGGCCGGCCGTAGGATTGCAAGCCGAGCAGCCCCATCACGGTGCCCAAGACCATCGATGTGCCGAGCATGACGGCCAGCCATGTGAGGCCGTACATCAAATACGCTTTGAAGTTGCGCAGGCAAGCCACCATGCTGAAAAACAATGCTTTGCTGGGCGACATGTCATACCAATGCACCAAGCCGGGCGCATGCCAAAAAAACATCGAAAGCACCAAATACATCGCGGCACCTGAGAGCAAGGCGGTATGAAAATCGGCGCTGTCCATCGCAATACGGGTTTTCTCAGGGCTGGACAAATCAAGCTGCGCCAAGCTCTCGCCGCCCAATGCGGAGGCGATCCACACCATCAGCGTGAAGGCCGCTGCATAAATAATGCCCAAAATTAGCATGGCTTTAAGGCGGCTGGGCCCCGCGCGAAAGCCGCTCGCCAACACCGAAGGCATGGGGAATTTTCCACGCAGCGCATCTAGCGTGGCCACCATCAGCCCCAGCGTCGCGCCGGGGATCAAAACCAAAGACAGCGCTGAGCCGACCACCGGGATCATAGAGACCACCGAGACGCAGGCCAAAAACATAAAAAATAAGCCGCCAAGCGCCAGCGGTTGCTTGAAGAATGTTTTGATGCCAAGCTTGACCCAAGTGATACCGGTGTTGGCGGGGAGGATTTGAAGTTTCATGAAGAGTGTAGTTCTGAGGCTTGGCCTGAAATTGGGTTCAATGGCGTGCTGCGAAAGGGTTCACAGTGCCATGCTGCTTAGCGCGTGGACGCGGGCGAGCATAACGCGCTCAAAATGCGCGGGATCGTGTGCTTTAAGCATACTGGCTTCGCGCGGCAAATGAAAATCCCACAGACGAGATGTCCAAAAACGCAAGGCCGCTGCGCGCAGCATGGCGTGTAGTAGTGCTCGCTCGGCCGGCTCAAAGGGCCGCTCAGTTTCGTAGGCTTGCAAAAAAGCGTGTTGGCGCTCGGCGTGAGGCTGGCCTGTTGCGAGATCAATGCACCAATCGTTGAGGCACACAGCGATGTCAAATAAATAGCTGTCGATGCCTGCAAAATAAAAATCAAAAAAACCAGTCAGCTGCCCGTTTTCAAACATCACGTTGTCACGAAACAAATCCGCATGCACTGGGCCGCGCGGCAGGGCAGCATAAGCGGAGCTGGCCGCGATGTGGTTTTGGTAGGCGAGCTCGCTTTTGATCAGCTGGCTTTGCTCTGCGCTTAAGTAAGGCAACACAACGGGGACGGTTTCATTCCACCAAGGCAGGCTGCGCAAATTGGGCTGGGCTCTCGCGTAATCTCTTCCCGCCACATGCATGCGAGCAAGCATCGCGCCCACGGTGGCGCAATGCGCCTTGCTTGGCGCGAGCTCGCTTGCGCCTTGAAGACAGTTGACCACGCAAGCAGGCTTGCCCAGCAAATTGAGCAAAATATCGCCGCTTTGATCGGCCTGCGGATCCGGCACGGGAATGCCGCGCTGCGCCAGATGCTTCATCAAATACAAATAAAACGGCAGTTGAGAGTGGGTTAAGCGCTCAAAGAGGGTGAGCACATAGCGGCTTGGTGCACCATCTTTTTCGCAATCCACAAAATAATTGGTGTTTTCAATGCCGCCTTGGCAGCCTTTGAGGGCAGTGACTTCACCTAAGCCAAGCTGACCGAACAGGGATTGTGCTTGTGACAGGGAAACTTCGGTATAAACGGCCATTTTTGATGCAATGCAAGAGTTGCGCAGATTGTAGAGGGTGGACAAGTGTGGACAATAGAGCAATGACCGACATGACTTCACCTGAAAAAACGCCTGCCAATCGCCTCTTGCTGGTCGATGGCTCCAGCTACCTCTACCGCGCCTTTCACGCTATGCCCGATCTACGCGCCGTGCCCGGCGATCCTCTTAGCCCGGCCACCGGCGCGATTCGCGGCATGATCAATATGATGGCGGCGCTGAGGGCGCAGTTTCCATCAACTTATGCTGTGTGCATTTTTGATGCGAGTGGGCCGACTTTTCGCGATGCGCTCTACCCAGAATACAAAGCTAATCGCTCATCCATGCCTGATGATCTGCGCAGCCAGATTGAGCCGATTCATGAAGTGATGCGCCTGCAAGGCTGGCCAGTGGTGGCGGTGCCAGGCGTAGAAGCTGATGATGTGATTGGCACAATGGCGCGCATTGGCGCAGAGCGCGGTATGGATGTGATCATCTCCAGCGGAGACAAAGATCTGTCGCAACTGGTCAACGATCACATCACCATCATCGACACGATGAATGGCAAGAAGCGCGATATTGCGGGAGTGACCAGTGAATTCGGTGTGCCGCCCTCGCTCATGCTGGACTATCAAAACCTCGTGGGTGATACGGTGGATAACGTGCCCGGCGTAGAAAAAGTGGGCCCGAAGACAGCGGCGAAATGGCTCATCGAATATGGCTCGCTGGCCAATTTGATGGCGCGCGCCGATGAGATCAAAGGCGTAGCGGGTGAGAATTTGCGCAAGGCGCGGGAATGGCTGCCCAAGGGGCGCGAGCTACTGAAGATCAAAACGGATTGCGATTTAGCGGGGCATATCGCGGGCCTGCCTGCTATGAATTCAGTAGCATTTAACGTAGATCATACGCCGGCTACAGCATCAAAACTCTCTGATTTTTATCTTAAATATGGTTTTAAGGGCTTGGCTGCTGGTTTGGGGAAAAAATCATCCGCTTCAACCTCAGCGTTTTCTGCGCCTGCACCTGCGATGGATGATTTGTTTGCTGATGCAGCGCCTGTGGTCTCCACCATCAGTGCTAAAAAGTACGACACGATTTTGACGTGGGAAGCCTTGGATGCATGGATCGAAAAAATTAAAGCAGCCGAGCTCACAGCCGTCGATACCGAGACCACTTCGATCCACGAGATGCAAGCCCAGATTGTGGGAGTGAGCTTCAGCGTGCAGCGCGGTGAGGCGGCCTACATTCCGCTGGCTCATAGCGGGCCCGATGCGCCAGAGCAATTGCCACTGACGCAAGTGCTCGCCAAGCTCAAGCCTTGGCTGGAAGACGCAAAGCACAAAAAGCTTGGCCAACACGTGAAATACGATCGCCATGTATTCGCTAATCACGGCATCGAAGTGCAGGGCTACGCGCACGATACGATGCTGCAAAGCTATGTGCTCGAAGTGCATAAACCGCATAACTTAACGAGCTTGGCACAAAGGCATGTGGGGCGCAGCGGCATCACTTACGAAGAGCTATGCGGCAAGGGCGCGCACCAGATTTCTTTTGCGCAAGTCGACGTGACAAAAGCTTCTGAATACTCTTGCGAAGATTCTGATCAAACGCTGGATGTGCATCTTGCGCTTTGGCCTAAGTTGCTTGCCAACGACAAATTGCGCGGCATCTATGAGCTGGAAATTTTTAGCTCGGAAAGCCTGTATCGCATTGAACGCAATGGCGTGATGATTGATGGCGCACTGCTTGCCACGCAAAGCCATGAGCTGGGCGGTCGCATCATGGAACTAGAACGCCAA
Organism: Variovorax sp.; assembly: GCA_043755865.1. GTDB lineage: Bacteria > Pseudomonadota > Gammaproteobacteria > Burkholderiales > Burkholderiaceae_C > JANMDU01. The sequence continues at coordinate 4,473 of JAYUSD010000198.1, forward strand.
GCGCATGATTTGGCTGGTCAGCCGTTTAACCTCGCTTCTCCAAAGCAAATCGGCGATATTTTCTTCACGAAACTCGGCTTGCCGGTAGTGAAGAAAACCGCGACGGGCGCACCGAGCACCGATGAAGAAGTGTTAGAAAAACTCGCAGAAGATTACCCGCTGCCTGCCAAGATTTTGGAGCATCGCGGCCTCTCTAAATTGAAAGGCACGTACACCGATAAATTGGCGCAGCTCGCGCACCCGCGCACAGGCCGCGTGCATACGCATTACGCGCAAGCGATTGCCGTGACCGGGCGGCTTTCCAGCAACGATCCGAATCTGCAAAACATTCCTGTGAAGACTGCTGAAGGCCGCCGCGTGCGTGAGGCGTTCATAGCACCACCTGGCTCATTGATTGCCAGCGCAGATTATTCGCAAATCGAGTTGCGCATCATGGCGCACATCAGCGGCGATGAGGCGTTGATCAATGCATTTACGAATGGCATTGACGTGCATCGCGCCACCGCTGCTGAAGTGTTTGGCGCGAAAGCCGACGAGGTGAGCAACGAGCAGCGGCGCTATGCCAAGGTGATCAACTTCGGCCTGATCTACGGCATGAGCGCGTTTGGTTTGGCTAAGGCACTGAGCATCGACAACACGGCCGCGAAGAACTACATCGAGCGTTACTTCGCTCGCTTCGCCGGCGTGAAAACTTACATGGACGAGACACGCCTGTCTGCAAAAAGCAAAGGCTACGTCGAGACCGTCATGGGCCGCCGCTTGTATCTGCCCGAGATCAACAGCCCAAATGGCCCGCGCCGCTCAGGCGCAGAGCGCGCCGCAATCAATGCGCCGATGCAAGGCACGGCGGCTGATCTCATCAAGCTCAGTATGAATGCGGTGCAGCGCGAGCTCGATGCAAAAGCTTTGAAGACAAAGATGATCATGCAGGTGCACGATGAATTGGTTTTCGAAGTGCCCGCCGATGAGCTCGAATGGCTCAGAGCTGAGATTCCACGCATCATGGCCAGCGTGGCTCAGCTCAAAGTGCCGCTGGTGGCGGAAGTTGGCGTGGGTGCAAACTGGGATCAAGCGCATTGAGTTTCCGCTTTTGGATTCCCTAGGGGATCGCGCTACGTGCACGCTTTGCTGCATGTCCCCCGGCGGCGTTGAGCTTTGTTTCTCTCCGAGGAGTTGGTTTCGCCGCCTCCTCCTTTACCAAGGGGAAGCCCTGAATAAGTCGATTCGGGCGAATCAGGCTCGCTTTCGGGCGATCTGCGTCGTTGAAAAGCCTCGCTTTAGCACCGCTAAAGCTACGTTTTTCGCCTAGCATCTCATCCCGAAGTCAAGCCTGCTTCATCCCGACGACTTATTCAGAGCTTCCCCCAAAGCGCACACGTAGCGCGATCTTGCGGGCGGTGTGGTTTGCCGCCAGAGAGCAGCCGCGCTTCGTTCGGCAGTGTCTTTTCTCTATGAATGCTACTGAGCTCCAAGGAGCGTGTTGCCTGCGCGCTTTGCGTAGGTAAAGGAGGAGGCGGCGAACTCAGCTTGCCGGAGAAAAGATAAATCCAATCGCCGCCGGGGGACACGGAGCAAAGCGTGCGGGCAACACGATCCCGCACAGAAGAACTTGCAGAGCGAACAGGACAAGTATTCAAGGGTTACACCTAATCGCAATACAAATATAAGCAATGAACAATATAAGCAATCAACGATATTTGACTTGTCATGAACTTAAAACAAGCCCCGCATCCAGACGAAGCCAGCGAAGTATTCAGCAAGGCGGCTGAGCTCTTTGCACTCATGAGCTCGCCGATGCGATTGCGCATGTTGAGCATCCTGTGTGATAAAGAGCTCAGTGTTTCGCAACTGCTGGAGCGCATCGACACGACGCAACCCAACCTGTCGCAGCATCTGGCGCTGCTCACGCAAGCGGGTGTGCTGGCAAAGCGCAAAGAAGGAACAACTGTTTTTTACCGCGTGCAAAGCGAGAAGGCGGTGGCGCTTTGCAGAAGCGTTTGCACGCAGGTGGCCATTGAGCTTGATGAGCCGATGATGCTGCCGGCATCTGAGCGTTTGCTAGCGAGGGTTTGAAGATGATGAATCGTTTCCTGCAAAAAGCGCCAGAGAATTTCATTGCACGATCAGATATTCCACGAGCGCGTGCCGAATTGAAAGCTGGCCAAGAGCCTGGACGAAGAGGCTTTATTTCGTCCGCCTTTGCTACTGCTTTTGTAGCAGCTGGCGCAGCATCTATGCCGGCTAGAGCCCAAAATAGTCCTGTATCTGGCCAAGGCGATCCAAATATTCTCGAATTGCCGGCTCACAGCAAAGCACTCGGCCAATCGGTGGCTGCGCGGGGCTATGGCGCGCCTAGTGCGTACGAGAAAAACCTACAACGCAGAGAAAGCCCGGGGCTTACGCGCGTTGCCCAAGCCAGCGTGAGTTTTACGCCGCTGCAAGGGCTCTTCGGCATCATCACGCCCAGCGGCCTGCATTTTGAGCGACACCATCAAGGCTGGTGGGATATTGAGCCGGATAAGCATCGCTTCATGATCAATGGCAGTGATGACAAGATGCTCAAAACGCCGATGGTTTTCACCATGGACGATTTGATGCGCTTGCCTAGCGTGAGCAAGATTTATTTCATCGAATGTGGCGCAAACACCGGCATGGAATGGGGCAATGTGGCTGTACCGACTGTGCAATACACGCACGGCATGATTTCTTGCAGTGAATTCACGGGCGTGCCGCTTCGCCTGTTGCTAGAGATGTGTGGCGCAGATTTCAAACGCGGCAAATTCGTGCTCGCGGAAGGCGCAGATGGCTCGGGCATGACGCGCACGATTCCGCTCAGCCTCATCATGAATGATGAAGTGCTGGTGGCGTATGGGCAAAACGGCGAAATGCTGCGGCCGGAGAATGGCTACCCGCTGCGCCTGATCGTGCCGGGCGTGCAAGGCGTGAGCTGGGTGAAATATTTGCGGCGCATTGAGCTGGGCGATCAACCGTATGGCGCGAAAGACGAGGTGCTGCACTATGTGGATCTGCTGCCCGATGGCACGCACCGGCAGTATTCGAGCATTCAAGAAGTGAAATCTGTGATCACCTCGCCAAGCGGCGGGCAGGTGTTGCTGGACAAAGGTGCCCATCAGATCACGGGCTTGGCTTGGAGCGGGCGCGGCAAGGTGCGCAAGGTGGATGTGAGCGTGGATGGCGGGCGCAATTGGATGGCCACTCAATTGCAAACCCCCGTGCTTTCCAAATGCCTGACGCGTTTCGTGTTGCCATGGAATTGGAATGGCAAACCAGCCCTCATCATGAGTCGCGCCGTGGACGAGACGGGGCACATCCAACCGACGTATGCCGAGCTGCGCAAAGTTCGCGGCGCAAGAAGCGTGTATCACAACAATGCGATTCAGACATGGCTGATCGAAGAGAGCGGCGAGGTGAAAAATGTTCAGCTTTCTTGAAACGTACATCTCTAGGTATCGCGAAAAGCGCGAAAACTGCGCGAAAAACGCGAAAAAATACAAACAAATTATTTTTTCAATATTTTCTTTTTTTGCGTTTTTCGCGATCTTTCTGCGTTTTTCGCGTTACCTAGTCCTAGGCTTAGTAGCCGCCTCAGCCACAGCGCAAACAAAGTTCGAGGGCATCGGAAGGCCAGCCACCCAAGCCGAAGTCAAAGCTTGGGATATTGACGTTCGCCCTGATTTCAAAGGCTTGCCTGCGGGCAAAGGCTCAGTGGTTCAAGGCGAGAAAATTTGGGAAGCGCAATGCGCAGGCTGTCATGGCAGCTTCGGCGAAAGCAATGAAGTGTTTACGCCGATTGCGGGCAACACGACTGCGAAAGATATTGAAACAGGCCGTGTCGCCTCCCTCTTGCAAGGCGCGAACACACCGCAGCGCACCACGCTCATGAAGCTCTCCAGCCTGTCCACGCTCTGGGATTACGTCAACCGTGCGATGCCTTGGACAGCGCCGAAATCGCTCAGCAGCGATGAGGTGTATGCCGTCACAGCCTATATGCTCAACCTCGGCAATATCGTGCCCGCAGACTTCACGCTGAGCGACAAAAATATTCGCGAGGTGCAAAACCGCCTGCCTAACCGCAATGGCAAAAGCACGGCGCACGCGATGTGGACGGGTACGGAACTAGGTGGCACAACCAAACCCGATGTGCAAGGGTCAGCCTGCATGAAAGATTGCAAGGCCGAGCCCAGTGTGGCTAGCTTCTTGCCTGTGCATGCGCGCGATGCGCATGGCAATTTGGCTGAGCAATCGCGCAGCGTGGGCGGCTCGCGCGGTGCAGACACCACCAAGCCAGCGCCAGCGACTGCTGCTCTACGGATACCCGCTTCTGCATCGACTGTTGCCTCGGCTGCACCAGTTCCTAAGCCAAATCCGTCAGTCGCCGGCAAAGAAGCTGCGCCGGCTGCTACGAATTCAGGAGTCCCTGTAGCTGCCAGCGCGGCATCGCTCAAATCAGCCGATGTGATGCCGACGCTGCAAAAATTTGCCTGCGTGGCCTGTCATGGCATTGATAACAAGTTGGTCGGCCCGAGCTTCAAAGAGATCGTCGCCAAGCAAGGCAAGCGAGCCGATGCGCAGGCTTATTTAAGCAACAAAATCAAGGCGGGCTCTCAAGGCGTGTATGGACAAATTCCCATGCCCGCTCAATCGATATCAGAGGCTGAAAGTGCAAAAGTCGCGCAATGGCTGGTGCAGGGCGGGCAAAAGTAATATTTCGAATATCCATATGACTAAACAGTTGATCGCACGCATGAACTTCTGCCGCTCTCGTGTCACCTTAGGGGGCATCCAAAGCGTTAGGGCAAGAGCTGATGTGCAGTTTCTCTAGGCCTTTTAAAATTCATTCATTCAAACAGGAGTATTGACACCATGAAACGTCGTGATATAAACCAAAAAGGTGCAGCTGCTGTAGCCTTGGCCGCTGGCGCAGGCTGGTTGCCTGCTGCGAGTTTTGCCCAAGCCGCCGGCTGGAACAAAGCCGCTTTTGACACCAAGAGCTTGGCTGATGCCGTCAAGGCGATGGGCGGCACGAGCGCTGCCACGCTGAGCGCCGACGTGCAGCTGACTGCACCGGAAATTGCGGAAAACGGCAACGTTGTGCGTGTCGGCGTTGCGACGACGAATCCTGCAGTTACGCAGATTGCGTTGCTGGTAGAGAAGAACCCCAGCGCAGTAACGGCGGTGTTTGATGTGATCCCCGGCACGGAAGCAAACTTTGCAACCAATATCAAAATGGGCCAGTCGAGCAACGTGTATGCCGTGGCCAAAGCAGGAGACAAGTTTCTCTATGCGCAAAAAGAAGTCAAGGTCACGCTCGGCGGCTGCGGCGGCTGATCTTCAAGATTTAATGTTCAGAATTGAAGGAGAAACACCATGTCCACAGATCCAATGAGAATTCGCGCCCAAGTCCAGGGCGACAAAACCACCGTTCGCGTGCTCGTGAGCCACGAAATGGAAACCGGTCAGCGCCGCGCCGCCGACGGCAAAATCGTGCCTGCGCACTTCATCCAAACCATCAAAGCCGAGTACGCTGGCAAACCTGTCTTCAGTGCCCAATGGGGGCCAGCGGTGTCTAAGAACCCTTTCACGCAATTCACTTTCAAAGGCGGCAAAGTCGGTGATAAGGTGAAAGTCACTTGGGTAGACAACCAAGGTGGCACGCGCTCGGATGAAGCTGCGATTGCGTGATGTGGATTTTGCGTTCGTAGATTGAAGACCAATTTCCGGACGCGAAAGGCCGGACAAGTTACGCGAAAGACGCGAAAAAAATACCGAAAAGCGGAATGCAAAACTAAAAAAGTAGTAAAAATCGAATCTACGATGATTTACTTTTGAGTTCATTTTTTTTGTATTCCTTTCGCGCCTTTCGCGTAACTTTTGCGTACCGGAAGTTAAAAATGGTTGGATAGCCAGCAACCTACAACAGGAGACAACTTTGAATAAAAAACCAATGTTAGCTGGCGTATTGATTGCGCTAAGTGCTCTGTATTTAATAGCATCACCAGCGCACGCGCAGCAAAAATCTGCACAAGATGCTATCAACGAATATCGCCAATCTTTGCAAGATGGCAACCCTGCTGACCTCAACGCTGCTCGCGGCGAAGGCTTTTGGAATGCCAAGCGCGGCGGTAAGTCTTTAGCGGAGAGTTGCGACATCGGCATGGGTGTCGGCAAAGTCAAAGGTGCAGTGGCCGTGCTGCCAAAATACTTTGATGATGTGAAAAAAGTGATGGATGTGGAGAGCCGGCTTGTGCATTGCATGGTGGCTTTTCAGGGCGCAAAGCGCGAAGATTTTTCTGCGCGCACAGCCTTCAGCGGCGAAGGACAGCGCGCCACCATGATTGAAGACCTCGTTGCCTTTGTGTACGACGAGTCGCGCGGCATGGATATCAAGGTGCCGCAAGCTCATGCAACTGAAAAAGATTCGTATGCGCGCGGTAAACAAGCCTTCTTCTTCAAAGGCGGCCCGTATGATTTTTCATGCGCCAGCTGCCACAGTGAGGATGGCAAACGCATCCGCCTGCAAGACCTGCCCAACCTCACCAAACCCGGCCCCGCGCAAGCGGCTTTTAGCCAGTGGCCGGCGTATCGCGTGAGTCAAGGTGCAGTGCGCACAATGCAATGGCGCATGTACGACTGCTTTCGTCAGCAGCGCTTTCCTGAGATGCAATACCTCTCGCAAACCTCGGTCGATCTCATCACCTTCATGGGCGTAAACGCCAATGGCGGCAAGATGGCTGCGCCGGCTATCAAGCGTTAATACCAAGCGCAGAGCACCAGCATGAATGGCAAGCGTTCACCCCAACACTGCTTCGAGAGGGAAAATACGATGAATTTTAAGCAAAATAAGCATGTAGCCGGCATGTTTGCTGTGCAGGCAGCTATTACTTTAGTAGCATCTATCAGCACTTTGTTAATCGCAGGCTGCGCCAGTCTGCCAAGTGCAGAAGATTCATTGGCCGCCATCAAAAGCAGCTTCAACGAGCGCGGTATCGCTAAGCTTGATCGCTTGGATCAAACCGAAATCCAGCGCGTCTGCTCCGAGGCGAATCAGTCTGGCAAAGATGTGGATAAAAAGCTCGCCGAGAAACTACAAACCGCTTTGTACGAAAACATCCCATATCCAAAGGATGGCTTCATCGGCGATTGGCGAGAAGGCGAGCGCATCGCGCAAAACGGCCGAGGCATGCAATTTACTGATGCAGCAGGTGTGCCCAATGGCGCAAATTGCTACGCCTGCCACCAAATCAGCCCCGCTGAGATCAGCTACGGCAACCAAGGCCCCAGCCTTCTGAAATACGGCGCAATTCGTCAAGTCAAAGATGCGAATTCAGCAGAATCCGAAGCAATAGTGAAATACACCTGGGCCCGCATTTGGAACACCCACAGCGTCAACCTGTGCAGCAACATGCCCCGCTTCGGCGATGCCGGCATCTTGACGCAAGAGCAGATCAAGCATGTGATGGCGCTGCTGCTTTCTCCGGATTCGCCGGTGAATAAATAATGGTCCTCGCGCAGCAACAAGTTGAGCTCTATGTCAATGGTGATCAACAGGAAGGGTGGTCTGCAAAGCACACGACAGACTTATCGAGTCCTAATAGCCGATTAATTCAGATGAATGTGAAGATTAAAGCCATTGATGGTGGATATCTAGTTTTGATGAACTCCTTAGACGGCACGCTCTACTGCGACTTTTGGTGTGCAACATTTGATGAAGCTAAAGAAATTTGCCTTTCAGATTACGGCGTTGACTTTAAGCAACTATGAAACTCACTCGAATCAAGCCTTCTGAGCAGCAGCTGTTTTCAGATATTCGAAGCCTGGTTGAGCTATCCCGTAAACGCGCAGTTGCAGCGGTCAATTCTGAGTTGACGCTGCTTTACTGGGGCATCGGCTCCCGCATCAATGTGGATGTGCTCGCAGGCGAGCGCGCCAGCTACGGCAAGCAGGTGTTAGCGGGATTAGCTGGAGTTTTAACTGCTGAATTTGGCAAAGGATGGACAGAGCAAAACCTTCGCCACTGCGTGCAATTAGCGAGCGTTTTTCCTGACAGCTCAATTCTCTACTCACTGAGTAGAGAATTGAGCTGGACGCATTTGCGTAACTTAATCTATGTAGCCGAGCCACTCAAACGCGAGTTTTACATCGAGATTGCGAAAGTCGAACGCTGGAGCGTGCGCCAGTTGCAAGAGCGGATCAAATCGATGCTGTTTGAGCGGACGGCGATTTCTAACAAGCCGGAAGAGACGATTGCGAAAGATTTGAAGGCTTTGCGCGAGACGGGCGCGATGAGTGCGGATTTGGCGTTTCGTGATCCCTACGTTTTGGATTTTCTCGGCTTGAAAGATGGCTATGGTGAAAGTGATTTGGAAGACGCGATTCTGAATGAGCTTCAAAGATTCATTAGCGAACTGGGCACAGATTTCGCCTTTCTTGCACGGCAAAAGCGGCTCACGATTGACAACCGGGACTACCGGATTGACTTGCTGTTTTATCACCGCAGGCTGCGTGCGCAAGTGGCGATTGAACTCAAGCTTGGTGAGTTTGATGCTGCCTACAAAGGCCAGATGGAGCTTTATCTGCGCTGGCTGGAGAAGCACGACACGCTGGAAGGCGAGAATTCGCCAATTGGCCTGATTCTCTGCGCCGATAAAAACCAAGAGCATGTGGAATTGCTGCAGCTTGATAAAAGCAACATCCGAATTGCGCAATATCTCACAATGCTGCCTAGCCAAGAATTACTAGAAGCGAAACTGCACGACTTTATGGCTAAAGCCCAGCTTCAACTAGAAAACAAAGAGACACCATGAATCTCACCCGAAGAGAATTTTCCTCCGTCCTCACCGCAGCCGCAGTCGCAGGCTTCCCCCTTTCTCGCGAAGCGAATGCGCAAGAAGCGCAGCGGCTTTATGACGTGCCTAAAACGGGCAATGTGCATCTGCTGCACATGACGGATTGCCATGCGCAGCTGCTGCCGATTTATTTTCGTGAGCCGGATGCGAATATTGGGATTGCTGGGATGTGGGGCAAAGTGCCGCATTTGGTGGGGGAGCATTTGCTGAAATATGCGGGGCTCAAAGCGGGCAGCGCGGAGGCGCATGCGCATACGTATTTGGATTTTGAGCGCGCTTCGCTGCAATATGGCAAGGTGGGTGGGTTTGCGCATTTGGCGACGCTGGTGAAGCGCTTGAAGGCCTCGCGGCCGGGCTGTTTGCTGCTTGATGGTGGCGATACGTGGCAGGGCAGTGCGACTTCTCTTTGGACGAACGCGCAAGATATGGTGGATGCTTCGCTCTTGCTTAGCGTTGATGTGATGACAGCGCATTGGGAATTCACCTTTGGCGAAGAGCGCGTCAAAGAAATCATTGAGAAAGATTTCAAAGGGAAGATTGACTTCATCGCGCAAAACGTGAAGACCAAAGATTTTGAAGATCCTGTGTTCAAGCCTTTCGTGATCAAGGAAATGAATGGCGCGAAGGTGGCGATCATCGGCCAAGCCTTCCCGTACACGCCGATTGCGAACCCTGCATGGCAAGTGCCGAGCTGGACGTTTGGCATTCAAGAAGCTGCGCTTCAAAGCCAAGTCAACGAGGCTAAGGCGCAGGGCGCGCAAGCGGTCGTCTTGCTCAGCCACAACGGCATGGATGTGGATTTGAAGCTGGCCTCGCGCGTTACAGGAATTGACGCGATCTTGGGCGGGCACACGCATGATGGCGTGCCTAAGCCGACGATGGTGACGCGCACCGATGGGCAAACGCTCGTGACCAATGCCGGCAGCAATGGCAAATTCCTCGGCGTGCTGGATATTGATGTGCAGCAGGGAAAAGTCAAAGCGGTCAACTACCGACTGCTGCCGATCTTTGCCAACATGCTTCCCGCAGACCGCGAGATGCAAGCCTACATCGACAAAGTGCGCGCGCCCTTCAAAGCAAAGCTGGAAGAGCCGCTGGCCATCACTGAAGGCATGCTGTATCGACGCGGCAATTTCGCAGGCAGCGTGGATCAAGTGATCATGGATGCGCTGATGCAGGTGCGCGGCGCAGAGATTGCGTTTTCGCCCGGTTTCCGCTGGGGCACATCGTTACTCCCCGGCCAAGCCATCACGCGTGAGCATGTGATGGATCAAACGGCGATCACCTATCCGTGGACGACGGTGAGCGACATCAAAGGTGACATGCTCAAAGTGATTTTGGAAGACGTGTGCGACAACCTTTTTAACCCCGATCCGTATTACCAACAAGGCGGCGATATGGTGCGCGTGGCCGGCATGAGCTATACCTGCGAGCCCGGCGCGAAGACGGGCGAGCGCATCTCGGACATGCGCCTCAAAGGGCGGTTGATTGACCCCAATAAAACTTACAAAGTTGCAGGCTGGGCGCCTGTGCAAGAGGCGAGTAAAAACGCTGGCCCGCCTATTTGGGATGTGGTGGAAACGTATCTCAAATCACAAAAAGTGCTCAAGAGTGTGCGCGTGAACAATCCGAAACTTCTCGGCCTAGCAGGCAACCCCGGAATCGTGTGAAACTCTGCGCATTGAACGCACTCGAACGCTAAATCGCAAGCGCATGCTGCGTTTGGTTGAGAAGGGATATCACTATGAATTCAATAGCACTCTGCGCAGATTCTATGCCGGCTATATGCCGTTTTTCCTTAAAAATGCTAGCTACAGCTAGCGCAGCTGTCCTGATGACTGCTTGCGCAGGCGTAGGCACAAGCATTGGCATCAGCGTACCCATCGGTGGCTTCGGCGGCGTGGGGGTGAGCATCGGCTCTGGCGGCACAGTTTCTGGTTCAGTCGGCGTAGGCTCAGGTGGCGCCTCGGTGGGCGTGGGTGCAACGGGGCAGTTACCGAAGCCAGCCGAGAAAAAGCCAGAAGCTGAAGCTGAGAAAAAACCTCAATAGCTTCAGGCCAGCACCCAAGGATTCACGCAGCGCACACCCATCGGCTCAAAATCTTTCGTGTTGCGCGTCACGAGTGTGAGGCCATGCACGCGGGCAGTGGCAGCAAGCATTGCATCCATTTCAGGTTTGGGATCAGGCACGTGTAGGGCAGCGCAAGCAGACACGACCATCTCGTCAACGCTGAGTATTCGAGAATTGAATTCTGGTTTCAGCTTCTGCACAAACCATCTTTGCAAAACGGCGGCTTGTGGTTTATCACGCCGCTCTAGTTGCAAAATACCTCGCTCAATTTCAAAGAGCGTGATCACACTGATATACAAATCTTGGCTCTGTTGCGCTGCAAACCACAGCTTGACTTGTTCAGAGCCGATACCTTTGACGATTTTGCGAGTTTCAGAAACTACATTGGTATCGAGTAAAAACATGCGCCGCTTTCAACTCAAATCCAGTGGACGCTGCGGTTGAATCGTGCGCGGCGGAATCTCCAAATCCACATTGGCCGCTTCTTCGTCATACAAGGCAAACAAAGTGCTCATCCCATCTCTGGGCTTAGCCAGTTTTTGGTATTCGCGAATGCTTAGGAGCACAAGCGAAGGCTGCCCGCGATCCGTGATGAACACAGGGCCATTTGCCGCTTCCCGCTTAGCGCGAGCCGTGTCTTGATTGAACTCTCTGCTGGTGAAAGTGGAAGATTTTTTTAAGCTGCTCATTGGGATGGCCTTCAATGTAGCAATGTTACTACATTTGCGAAAACCGTTCGAACTGAGCCTGTCGAAGCTTTCTTGCTACTCTTGGCTTTTAACCGTTTCACAGCACCCGCTCGCCTGCCACGTGACATGCCCGAAAAATCCGAGGCCTTTCTTTCGTGTAGCGTTCAAGAGCGCAAGCGACGAGCTGCAAACCTCTGTGGTTTTGATAACGTGATTTGCCGCGCTCAACCGAAGAAAGGCTTCGTTTTTTCAGACCCATCACGCGGCGGGTTAGAAGAGTTTAGGACTACTTCTTTTCTGCTGGCGAATGT
>JAYUSD010000199.1:0-16376 GCA_043755865.1 Variovorax sp.
GATTTACCTTTGCGCCGGTAGGCAATACACAAGTGCTGAAAGGATTTGGCGATCAGGTCAGAATGTTTGAGTTACTCGCGCCAATCGCAAGGTTCAATCATTTCGCTGAAACGTCAGCACAAATTCATCAGGGCGTAGACTGCTTTATCGGGCGTGTGGTTGAGACACAAACCTTGATTGCGTTGTGGCGTAAGGTTTGTGAGGGTCAAGGACAAGATTGCCTAGTGCATGGTGTTGCGGGTATTGGTAAATCTACTTTTCTGCGACATACTCTCAGGCTTTTTAATGCACCCAGAGTCGTACACTTGCACGCAAATCCGCATGATGAACGCGTCGTCATGGGCACATTGAGATCGTGGATGGCTTCAGAGTTTGGCGTCACGCGACACGCTCCTATTCAAGAGCAAGCAGAGCAACTCAAGCAAACGCTCACTGCAAACCCAGAGTGGAAGAAATTCGAATCCGCATTGCAAGATTTGTTTGGACTCGCCACTTGCGAATCCCAATTTGAAGAACCGCTAGCTCAGCATCGGCACACCATGCACTCGATGCTTGAATGGGCGCGTGATGAGGCTAATAAATCCCCATTGGTAATCATCATTGATGATTACCAATGGGCGGATGCATCTACAAAGGAATGGGTACGGTTGTTGAAAAGCAAGCTTTGTGCAGGGTTTGCTTTGTTTCTAATCGTTTGCGAACGAACCGATGAATCGAGCTTGCCAACATACTTCGAACCGCATCACAACGTGTCATTGAAGCCACTAAGCGCAGCGGACTCTTGCGCCCTAATTGCTAAAGTGGCTCCTAGGCTAGCTTCAAATTCTCAGTGGATTGGCGTTTTGCAAGCCAGAGCGCAAGGCATACCGCTTTTCTTGCGAGAAACCGCCATACTTTTTGATTCCACAGATCAGCGAGCCAAAATCGAGCGGGCTCAAAAACTTGGGCAGGCTCTTGATGTGCCAGCAAACTTGCAAGATTTACTGTTACAGCGCTTAGATCAACTCAAAGATCTAAAAAAGTATGTTCAAACAGCAAGCATTATCGGACAGGAATTCACTTGGGAAGATGTCTTAGAGCTTCAAGGTAAAACAACACCAAAATCTTCATCTACCAGTGCGGCAGCACTTGATCAAATATTGAAATCAGGAGTTTGGCTGAGGCCACCGAAGCAGGCAGTTTCAATGTCCGATCATCATGTCTTGGCGTTTTCTCACGGCATGCTTAGGGATGTGGCATACCAATCCATGTGGGAATCTGATCGTCGCAATTTGCATGCTACAGCTGCCCAAATGCTTGCAATCAAGCAAAGCAATAATCCATTTCAAGCCACGCAACTTGCTCGTCATTGGGCAGCTGCGGGGGAAACGATTCTGGCAATTGATCAACTTTTGGCCGAAGGCAAGGCAAGTAAGAGGCGCGGTGCGCATAGCGTTGCCGTGCAATGCATGGAAGCTGCTTTGCAATTGCTTTACACGCAGACTCTCACACCAGAAACAATCGCAAAGCGTGTTGATGCTCATCTCACGCTGGCAGGGCAGATTATGGTGACGCAAGGCTATGCAGCTAGCGCTTTGCATGAACATTCCATGCGCGCCATTGAATTAAGTCAAACACTCGGAGCGCCTAAATCATTGCTGCGGGCACAGTTAAGTTTGCAATCTATTTACTTCATGCGCGGAGATTTTGCAGACGCCCATCGTTTGTTGGACGAATCAACGCTATCGGCTGCACAAGTCAATCATCCGCTGACCACGCTACAGCATCAATGGGCTTGTGGCAATTTGGCTTTTTACGAAGGTGATTTTGTTAGCGCCGAACGCATTATGGCTGGGTGCGTGCAGTGGTGCGACGATCATGGACTCGGCCGTGATTTGATTCAGAATCCAAAAATCATGGCGCAAATGTATCGCGCTTATTCGCTGTGGTGTCTTGGCCGCGCGGGCGACGCAATAGAAGCAGCACAACTCGGTTGTGAATGGGCAGATGCCGGCTTGCATCGCCTGACGCGCGTTCAAGCGCATGGCATCGCAGCGATGGTGTACTACGGCTGCGGCCAATGGCGAGAGACGCTCGACAGCGCAAATCGCGCATTTGCGAGTTGCGAGCAGGGTGAATATGCGATGTGGCTGGCGCATGCAGGTTTTATGCGCGGCGCGGCCATGGTTCAACTCGGCGAATATCAATCAGGCATTGTGCAAATGCGTATTTATCATGCTCGATGGGCTGATAGCGGAGGCATTTTGACTCGCAGCTACTACTGGGCTGTAGAGGCAGAAATTCTAAAAAATAATCAAGATGTTCATGGTGCTAAGCAAATCATCATGCAGGCAAAGCAGATGATGATGAAGATACCTGAACGGTATTACGCATCAGAAGTACGCAGAATATCAGCCTGTTTGCATTGGGATGCCAGTAAAGAGCCCGAGTTGAAGCTTGCGGCCTACGCTCAGCTCATCGAAGCTTATCGCGACGCAACCCATCGCCGAGCATGGGGTTTGGCTTTTCGTCTAGCCACAAGCATGCTTGAATGTTGTCGCGCAGAGCCAGCTTTAACGAGTTCGCGGAAACAAAAGCAAGCTGATGAATGCATGCTTGAATGCGTCCAACATCTTCAGCCTAGTTCGCTGAACAAGCAAGTAGGCAATAAGATATCGAATCAAATTTCACCACGAGTGATACCGCTGGATCAATTCAGAAAGACAGTCGCATGACGATAGACAGAGTGAAAGCAATTCATCGCCCGGTAAGTGACTTCAACGCATTTCAATCTAAATTCGGTAAAGAAGCAGCAAATCGGCTGCTGTTTTCTTGGCTTGATGATGATGACATGCGCAAAGAATTGCTCGCCGACATGGTCGCAACAAAGCAGCCGCTATTTTTTCAAAGCAATGCGTCGCGCCGGCGAGACGAGCAATACACACAAGATGCCTCAGTGAACCAAGAAAGGCACGAACTGCGCGACTACGATTGGATTGATGGGCCTCGTAAATATACGCAACTAGCCATGCTTTTGGCGCATCCTGAGCATGTCCAAGAAGCCTTAGTTTGTTCAAATTCACTGAGTCGCGGGGCAGATGATGAAGCAAGCACGCGCCGCACAAAACTCAAGTACTCCAATAGTCCCTATCAAGGCTTGGGAGGCTATTTCATGCTGGCGATGGATGCGCCGACGGAGCATGACGATCAGCGCGATTACGCATTTAAATTGCTACGGTCAATCCTTCCAGATCAATACGATGCGTTGGCTACATTGGCCTTCAAAGCAGGCGCACTTGCGCCACTAAAAAGCCATGAATTTGATCTGGCCGCAATGGCTGAGGATATTGCTGCACGATATGTCTTGATGACTTACGGTTTTGCTCAGAAAGATCTTCCGCTTATCAAAGAGTGCACCAGAAAGATTGGCCGTGGTTTGCAATACCAGATCATGGGTAGGCATTTCGTGATTGAACCAACGACGATGATTGAAAGCCGCGCAGCGCTAGCCAGATTGGCGCAGCGTGCTGGTGAGATCCTGCATTTGTACTTGCCCGGAGTCCCGCTTACTCGCACACAGCAAGACGAGAAAGATGAAATTGATGACGACTTAAAGCGGCTGGCGAAGTATCAATTCTTTCAAGATCAAAAAAGTCCGAAGGTACACGCGCTTGGCTTAAAAGAATTCAAACCGATTTTGCAAAGGATTGGTGCCGATGATTGGTTGGCGAAGGATATCAATGCAGATGAGCAAGAAAAGCCGCAGGAGATTGATTATTTTGGCACAACTGAGAAAGCGCTAATTGCCGCTTGCTTGATGGGTGGGTCTGTGACAAATATTCAAAATTCGATATGTTTGTGTATCGCAGAAATTTTTAAAGCTGATCCAAAAGCTTTGGTTGATATTAGAAAAGCTGCTATCGATGAGCGATCCGGTTGTAAGGATGCGCGCTTTGATGAGGCCGGAAGCCGAATCGTCGATGTGATCAAAGATGCTTTGCGGATGAATCCTCCTGTGGTCTATGTCCCAAGGCGAGTAAATGTTCAATTCGCCTTAAAAACTTACGCGGAAGACATCCCAGTACTTAAAGATACTTTGGTACTTGTCGCTTTAGGCGGAGCATCCGCTAATGGCAAGGTGAATGGTGAAGAAAACTCTGTAAAGAGCGAGATCCGCTTTGAATCAAAGACAGATGAACGTCATAACGAAGTTAAATCAGTTGATACTGACACATGTCCGTTTGCCAAGATATTTGGTGGTGCACCCGGCGCGAAAATCAATAAGGATGGCGGACTAAAGCGCGCAACTTATACGCATTCTTGCCCCGGCATGGCGATGTCCATGAACGTCATTGCGTACACAGTGCGGCAGCTCCTCGTGTTGCCGAGTTTGGCGCAAAGAATCAATCCTGATAAGCAACCTAGGAAAGCATACGGTCTAGAAAAACGCTGGGGCGTACAGAGCACTTACTATCCCTTGAGCTACCAGAAAGAGCAGTTGCTTGTACAAACTCCGTTGCTCACCATTCTGCCTATCAAAACACCGGTTGATTTTCATTCACAAGCTTTGCGACAAGTGATTGCGAATGGCGCACCGTTTATCGAGAAGGTGTTGAACGATTCGAAAATGGTACACTTTGCGACGTTTTTATTTTTAGAAAGCGATTCAAAACTCGCGCTGTTCACTATGTACGACGGCGATTTTGAAACTTACATTGGGCATTTTGCAAAAGAATTTGGACACTTGTTTGATCGATTCTTTTCACACGTTGCCGTATCGCCGAAAATGCCGATACGAGAGCACCCTTTTGAATTCGTACAGTATCTCAAGCAGTTTCAGCAAATGCCTGCGGAAGGGTACTACTTCAGCGCATACCCAGAGGTAAGCACGGATCGTATCTCCCGGCGCTTCAAACGGCAATTCGATTTCAACGTGCAACGCGGAGAATGACCATGTCAGCTGAATCTGGGCTTTTAGGAAAAGGGCATAGTTTCGTAGAAGCTAATGGAAATGAAAAGATTGACCCGCAAGAAATTATTCGTTTCGGTTATAAAAACTGTACGCGTCGGATTTACTTGATCCGTTTTGATTGGGATACTTCAAATAGCAGTGAGTGTGCGCAAAAAAGCTTTCTAGAGCATGGCGTGATTCATCTTGATCTGCGAGACATCAAAGCTGTGATTAAGGATCTGATGCGTCTTTCGACGAGCTCGGCGAAAGCATCGAGTCCTTTTTCAATTGCGGTAGATTTTGGATTTACTTTTTCGGGCTTGAGAAAGCTTGAGATTGCAAGTGACGTGCTGGACGTGTTTCGGCGCAAAGCCCCTGCATTCGCCGGCGGAGCATCGGTTCGTGCTCAACATCATTTAGGCGACATGGGGCTTTCAGATGTACAGAATTGGGACGGCATTTATCAAGACGATTCAATGGATGGCGGAGTTCACTTAGCTTTGATCGCGCATTTTTCTTGGAGTATGGACGGTGAATCTGCAGATATCCCGACTGAAAACAAAAAATCTGTCTTGGTATTCGAGAAGAAACTACTGTGTGCAGCATTGCAAATTAAGGCAGCTATTTTGAAGCATGAGACCCCGCTAAAGGGGCAATGGATTGAGATTGCAGCTCCTATTTCTACAAAAGGCTATGAGCACTTTGGCTATCGTGATGGCGTTACTGCCCCGGCCTATCAATTCAAACCATCGCAATCTCAGGGGGAAGCTTTGCACAATGCACATGCGTTAGGAGAAATTCTTTTAGGCCATCCCCGTAACGATGGTGATAACTTGTTTGGCGAACTTGGCATTCCATTTAAGGCCACTACAAATATTGATTTGCAACCTCTGCCTCTTGAAGACGGTGCGTTAGCGTTTTTTAAGAATTCTAGCTTCGCTGCGCTTAGAAAAATTGAGCAAGATGTGGAGGAATTCAACGCTTGGATTGAGCGCAACACCAAGAATTCTTTTCTGAATGATCAACAAATGCCCAGCCTTACTCCTTCAAAAGATGAGTATGAAAGCAGCAGAATTTGGATCAAGTCAAAAATGCTGGGACGAACGCCGAATGGAAAGCTTCTTAAGCCTGACATGGGATTTTTCGCAGTCAAAGATAACGCTGAAGTTGATAAATGTGAAGAAAAACTAGGCTTTAAGCGAGCTAGTAATAATGATGGGCAGGCTAGTCAAGATGATTCAGAGGGCTTGGGTTGTCCATTTTCTAGTCATATTCGGCGTATGAATCCGCGTGATGATTCCGTCACTCCCTTTATTCACCGTCCTGTCTTGCGCCGAGGTATGACCTATACCCAAGGCGAATCCAAAGGGCTCCTTGGCCTGTTCTTTTGCGCTGATCTGGTGGAGCAGTTTGAGCATCTTGTGGGCATCTGGGCGCAAGGTCGGGTCATGGGCATTGCTGACGATTCAAACTGCCGTGATCCTTTGATTGGCAATCATGAGCCGCAGAACAATCAATTCGTGTTGCAGTCTCACGATGAAAAGCCGCCTCGCCAAATCACCTTGGAATTCGATAAGCCATTTGTGCGAACACGCGGGTGCTCATATCTCTGGTTTCCTTCGCTGAGTACGTTGGCTAACTTTTCTGACTATTTCGACAAATTAGCGTATGCCAAAAAAAGAAGACAGTGATGAGTATGAGCCTATCGCGGCGCTAGACCCTGCAGATCGCCCGCCAATTGATCGGTATTGCGACGTAGTGTTGGAAGGTGGGATAGTCAATGGCGTTGTCTATCCTGGCTTCTTGATGGAGATCGCTAGAAAATTTCACTTTCACGCTCTTGCTGGAGCTTCAGTAGGTGCCATTGCTGTTGCGTTGGCTGCAGCATGTGAGTACAGCCGTAGATTCGGTAGTGACAATGGATTCAATGAGGGCCTAGCCAAAATGCCTGAGGAACTTGCTATATGGATGGATCAGCAAGAGACAGTCACAAAAATTCAAAGCTTGTTTCAGCCGGCGAAAGAGATCAAGCCCTTATTTGATTGGGCGGTTGATGCGATCGGATCGCGGGTAAATCCTGCAAATGAGGCTCGAATAAAGAAAGCCAAGTTTGAATCGGCGATGTCTGATGGGTTAGATGAATCAGGATCATTCGATAGCGACACTGCAACGACAGCCAATCTTGACCAAGTGCCTTTTCGCTTGAAAGTTTGGAATGCCTATATAAATGTTCTTAGACATTTCAATTGTTTTACAAGTGCAAATCAACTTATTTCTTATCGAAGCCGATTATTCATATCGTTAATGTATTTCGCGTTATTACTTGTCTGTTTAACAAAACTGGCAAGCTTTTTATCTGGTTTCATTGTTTATAGTCTGATCTGTGCGACGGTGTATTTTTTTATTGGCCCAGTGGTTTGCTTTGCGCTTCAAGCGCGCCAACTAATGCGAATGCCCGGCTTCGGAATGTGTACAGGAATGCGCGCGGACGGAGATGAAAACGCTGCGCTCGTCGACTGGCTGCATGAGGGAATCCAAAAGTCTGCGGGTCTGCAGCTTCATACGCCTTTGACTTTTGGCGAACTGTGGCGAGCACCCGGTGGCCCTAAAGACGAATTTGATGAAAATATACCGAAATCAATAGATTTACGCATGATCACAACTTGTCTGAGTCAGGGGCGCATTTATGAGTTGCCTCAGCAGCACACTGACACACCAATCATGTTTCGGCTTTCTGAATTGGCAGCGTTCTTTCCAACCTCTGTGATGGATCACTTGAGGCAACACAGTAGCCCGATTGATGCGCAATCCACAGCGTTCTTTAAAAAGTTGTTTTATGAGCGTTCATTTTCAGTGGAAACTGATAAGGGCATCGTGAGTAAGATTGCAGCCTGCCAAGCTAAGCTTCAAAAAACGTTTGATGAGCCGGAAAGAGCTGGATCGAAAGCGAAGGATATTCGCATATTGCCAGCTAGCGAATTACCTATCGTTGTGGCGGCGCGTATGAGTATGTCGTGCCCTGTGCTTTTCCAAGCCGTCCCTTTTCTTGGACTTAATCTTGATAAAAATGCAGAAGATACAGAAATTGTTAGATTGTGGTTTTCTGATGGTGGCATAGGCAGCAACTTTCCTATGCATATTTTTGATCAAGCTATCCCAAAATGGCCGACTTTTGGGCTAAAACTGTTAGATGAAGCACCGCGAAAGAACTCTAAAAAAAGAAGTTTGTTAACTTACATTCCATTTTTTCATTACCTCGGCGCTGAAGACAATCTGGTGTTCCCGAATGATAAGCAAGTTTTGTTGAAAGCTGGAAAAACTTACACGCTGGGCGCGTTTGTCCATTTTCTTTTTTCTATCTATACAAGTGCAAAAGATGGCACAGATCAATCGTATTTGCGAACTCCTGATCTGCGTAATCGCGTTGTTCGCGTTTATATGAATAACCGCTCAGGAAACGCTCTAAATTTAAAGATATTGCCCTCTGCGATCAAATGGCTCGCAGGGACGGTTGGCGTGCAAGGCGGCAAGAATGCGGCTGGTGCCTATTTAGCTGACCTTGAGATTGAGCAATACAGAGATAAAGTTGATCTTTGGCAGGATCATCGGTGGGTGCGGATGCGAATGTTGATTGACGGGTTGCGTTGTTACCTGAAAGGCGTCGGCCACGCGATCAATGCAAGCGAATTGCCCGGTACGCTTGGCGCGGCTACTTTGCGCGATCAAATAACGCAAGCGAAACAAACTGCGCAGCTTCGATCCATGGGAGACAACGAAACGACTTTGACTGATTCGCAAGCTATTCAGCTAAATGCAGCGCTGGACGCGATCATTGCATTGGAAGAAAAATTGACTGCACTTGATCTGCCGCAATCTTACACACCGCAGCCTCAGCCTGTCCTTCGGTTCAAGCCGCAGTATTAGTAGCTGCAGACTCACCAGTAAAGTGGAACAGCTTTAAGAAGAAGAATGCTTCGCCCTGAAGTGGCTGTATATTCTCCCGCTTCCAAATCTCTCAATATCTTGCTCACCATCTCCCGGCTGGTGCCGATTTGCAGGGCCAGGGATGCATGCGTGGTGCCCGCTTTGATTTTTCTGTGACCTTGATCGTCGGGTTCGCTAGCGAGTTGCTCCAATACTTCGCGCAATCGACCATAGGCATCTTTGAGAGCCATGCTGCGCACGGTGTCTGTAGCGGCTCTGGCTCTGGCTGTGATTTTGGTGATGAGCTCGAAGGCTAGCTCGGGGTTGGTGGCGAGTTCTTTGCGCACGCGCTCTCGGGTGATGACGGTGCATTGGCAGGCGGTGGTGGCTTCTATGCTGGCGGACCGCGGGCCGCCGTCTAGGCTCATTTCGCCAAAATAGCTGGGCGCGTCGATGTGGCCGTAGGTGACTTCTTTGCCGCTCGCATCTTGGCCGTAGACGCGCACGCTGCCTTCGAGCAAGACGAAGAGGGTATCGCCGCTATCGCCTTCGCTGATGATGATGCTTTTCTTTTTGTACGCTCTGGCTGCGCCAGCTTCGGCGAGGCGGGCAATGCTGGGGGGCAGGGTTTTTGTTGTTTTCTCTGGCATGCATGCATTATGGCGGGCTGCTGGCAGGCTTTGCTAACTCAGCCCAAACGGAAACTGTAAATGCAATCGCACCAGATCAATACTATGAAATAAATAGCACTCCGCGCAAATTCTATGCCGGCGACATGCTATTTTCTTCCTCAATGCAAAGCGTAATTTGACTAGCCGCTTACGCAAACGCCGCAGGCATCACAGCAGCCATGAGCGGCGGCAAGAGCGCTAGGCGTTTGACGACTTCGCGGATGCCGTGGCTGTGGGTTTTTTGACAGATGCTGCGGATGTGCGTGCGCACGGTGGCCTCGCCTACGCGCAGCTGCTTGGCCATTTCGGGCGCGGTGTGGCCTACGCAGATGAGGCTGAGGATTTGCTCCTCGGAGCGGGTGAGCTGGTAGGCGCGGGAGAAAAAGCTCATCATGAGCGCTTCGCACATGCCGCTGCGAGAGAAGATGAGGGCAATGCGGGCACCTGAGGCACTCGGGGCGCTCGGGGCGCTCGGGGCGCTCTGGGTATGGATGCTGCTGCACGCTTCGCCAATTGGCTGCTGCTGACTCCATGCGCCTTGGCTATGCGCTTGGCCTTCTAAACCTTGGCCTCGCATGTCGCCCGCAGCACTCGCCCAGCGATCGGGCCGATCCAGCGGTACCACCGCTACCGTGCTTTGGCCTTGCTTGCCTAGGTTGAGCATGCTGCGCTTTCCTTGCAATGCTTTGGCCAGCGCCTCTGCCAAGCCGGGCGCATCAGCTGCTTCGGCGGTTTGCAGCAGGCCAACATCTTCAATCAGCAATTGCCCGCGCTGCAAAATCATTTGACCGGCTAAATTGCAGTGTTGCACTTGACCACGCCCATCCAAAATAATCACGCCACAAGCAATTTCATCCAATGCATGCGCAAGCAGTTGCGCCGATTCCTGCGACAAAGCCAATGGCGGCCGCGGGCCGATGTAGCCTTGTTGTTGAAGCAAGCTATGGGGCGGGCTGATGTGAGGTGTGGAAGTGTTTGTTTTGTTCATGGCGGGTCACCAGTTGTGATGAGATGCCATGAGTGTGAATTTTTGCACCCGACTTGGGTGGGGATTAGTTGCGCGCCAATTGTGAAATAGTTGCCAAGTTGGAGCTGGGCTGATCATTCGCCATGCGTAGAAAGCCCCAGAATGTAGAGCGTCTGGGAAGCTAGGATCTTGTACGCGTGCGCGCCAGCGGTGGATTTTTCGCAAAATAGCGTTGCAGGCCTCGCATGATGCTGCTGGCTAACTGGTCTTGGAACGTTTCGTCCCGCAGTTTAAGTTCCTCTTCCGGATTGCTGATGAAGGCGGTTTCGATCAATACGCTGGGGATATCGGGGGCTTTTAATACGGCGAAACCAGCTTGCTCGACGCGCGGCTTATGCAGCTTCGCAAAGCTGCCAATCTCACCGAGCACTTGGCTGCCGAGCACCAAGCTGTCGTTGATTTGTGCAGTGGTGCTCATGTCGTGCAAGGCGCGGCGCAATTGTGCATCTTTGGTTTGCACGCTGATGCCGCCGACTGCATCGGCTGAGTTTTCTTTTTGCGCCATGTAGCGGGCTGCGGCGCTTGTTGCGCCTTTTTCGCTGAGGGCAAATACGCTGGCGCCGCGTGCTGTAGGCACAGTGAAGGCATCGGCGTGGATGCTGATGAAGAGATCGGCTTGCACGCGCTGCGCTTTTTGCACGCGCGTGGCCAGCGGCACGAAAAAATCGCCATCGCGCGTCAAGAAGGCGCGCATGGGATAGCGGCCGCTTTTGCCTTGAATGGTGGTGGCATTGATCAGCGCGCGCAGCTTGAGCGCGACGGAAAGCACGATGTCTTTTTCTTTGGTGCCAGCGGGGCCAATCGCACCGGGATCTTCGCCGCCGTGGCCTGGATCGAGCGCGATGACGATGAAACGGTCTGTGGAGGCTGGTTGCGTCGTCTGAGCTGGTTTATCAGAGCCTTTTGGGGCAGTAGCCGGCATAGAATCTGCTCGGGGTGCTATGGTTTTAGTAGTATTCGATGATTGACTGGCAGATGGGCGTTGGCCTTGCAAGGCGATTAATTCGCCAAGAGGATCAACAGCACCGGGCACTGTGGGATCGCGCGGTGATGTCGGTACAGTGGCCGTCGTTGACGAAGACGGCCTGCTCGCAGCCAGTGCTTTTTCTTTCTCAGCGATCAAGGCGAGCAACGGATCGGGCGCAGTGGTCGGATACAAATCAAACACCAAGCGATGTTGGTAAGCGGCAATCGGCGGCAGGTTAAACACTTGGGGCAGGGCGCTCTGCTTGAGATCTATCACGAGGCGCACGACGCCGGGCGAATTTTGCGCGACGCGGATGCCGCTGATGAAAGGATCATCGCTTTTGACGCTGCTGACCAATTGTCTGAGCTGGGGGCTCAGCTCAATGCCTTCAATATCAACGGCCAAGCGCGGCGGCGTGGTGACGAAGAATTGCTTGGCTTTCAAGAGCCCATCGCTTTCAATCGTGACGCGCGTGTAATCCGGCGCAGGCCACACACGAACTCCTAAAATCGTAGCACCCCACGCAATATCTGTGCCGGCTAGGAGCAGTATTAGGCTCCCGAATTGCAATGCATCACGGCGCGTCGGGCTGCCGAGGCTGTATACGCTTGAGGGCTGAATTTGGCGAAGGGCGCTCAAGCCTTCAGGCAAGTTGAGGGCGAGGTGATGCTTGCTCATTTCAGCAGTTCCTGCCCAAGCGGCGTATGCGCCACGGCTTTAATGCTGCGCGAATCATCGGCGTTGGCCGTGATGTGCAAAGCGATGTCTGGCGCAGGCAACGCGCCTTGCGCTTTTTCTGGCCATTCAATCAGCTTCAAGCCGGGAGCCGCCAGCAGATCACGAAACCCCGCTTCGTCAAACTCGCGTGGATTGGCGAAGCGATACAGATCGAAATGCCAAATATTGAGCTCGCCCTGCTGCGTTACGACGGTGTAAGGCTCAACCACCGCATAGGTTGGACTTTTCACGCGGCCTTGCAAGCCGAGGGCGCCAAGCAGATGGCGCACGAAAGTCGTCTTGCCAGCACCTAGATCGCCATGCAGCTCGACGATGGCATGGCGCAGCGCCGGTAACAGCGCCAAGCACTCTGCAAAGGCTTGTGTGGCAGCTTCATCAGGCCAATGCATCGGACGGGTGTGCGGCTCGGGTGGCTGAGGCAGCTGGGATGGCGAGGTTTCTACAATCAAGGGGTGCAATCTATTCAACAGCAAATCGATCCAGACATATTCATGCCCAAACTGCGCGCTTGGGCTCTTGAACTTGGATTGTCTCAAATTGGCGTGGCAGGTGTGGATCTGACGGATGCTGAACCCGGATTGCAAGCTTGGCTAGATGCGGGATTTCACGGCGGCATGCACTACATGGCCACGCATGGCATGCGGCGAGCAAGACCTGCTGAGCTCGTGCTCGGCACGATAAGCGTGATCACGGCAAGACTAGATTACTTACCCAAATTAGATTCTGTTCATCCTCAGCTGCCGGCCCCAAGCGTCGACGGGGTCGAAGGGGTCGAAGGGGTCGCCGGCACAGAGGGCTTCGACCCTTCGACAAGCTCAGGACGGGCCAAGCTCAGCTCGCCGGCGGATGAGGATCTGACAAGATGGCAGGCGGTTGAGTTTGAACGATTGAACCGCCCTAGCGAAGGCATCGTGTCGATCTATGCACGTGGGCGGGATTATCACAAAGTGCTGCGCGCTCGATTGCAAAAACTGGCCGACAAAATTGGTGTGGAGATCGGCGAATTTGGCTACCGCGTGTTCACCGACTCTGCGCCGGTATTGGAGGCCGAGCTCGCCGCGCGCAGCGGCATCGGCTGGCGCGGCAAACACACCTTGATTCTCTCGCGCGAGGCGGGGAGCATGTTTTTTCTTGGCGAGATTTATGTAAATTTCGCGCTGCCTGCGACCAAGCCCGTAGCAGCGCATTGCGGCAGTTGCACCAGCTGCATCGACGTGTGCCCCACGCAAGCGATTGTTGCGCCGTACAAGCTCGATGCGAGGCGCTGCATCTCGTATCTCACGATTGAGCACAGCGGCGCCATTCCGGTGGAGCTACGAAGCCTGATCGGCAACCGAATCTATGGCTGCGACGATTGTCAGCTGGCCTGCCCATGGAACAAATTTGCGCAGCGCAGCGCATTGTCAGATTTCGATGAGCGAAAGGGCTTGTCTGGCCAGCAACTCGTGAAGCTTTTTAGCTGGAGTGAGGCGGATTTTCTCCGCTACACGGAGGGCTCCGCGATTCGCCGGATTGGCCATGAGCGATGGCAGAGGAATATCGCGGTGGCAATGGGCAATGCTTTGCGAAATCCTTTGCTGATCAGCGAGGATGCGGCTGCAATTCGGCAAATCGTAAGCGAAAAAAAGCCCAGTGCGAGCGCTCTGGTGGCAGAGCATATCGACTGGGCTTTATTGGCGCTCGAAAACTGAATACCAAATTTCCGGACGCGCAAGACGCGAAAGTTACGCGAAAAACGCGAAAAAACAGCCGCAAGAATGGTTTGAAATCTTCCAACAAAAATGGCCATCCGAGGACAGCCATCTTTTTCTAACTTTTTGAATTTCTTTTTCGCGTCTTTCGCGTAACTTTCGCGCTTTTCGCGTCCGGAATTTGTATGAAGCCTTTAGATCACTCCACCTTCGCCTTGTCCCGCAAGCCCTTTTGGAACGCCTGCAATTTCTGCTGCGTCAATTGCTGAGAAATTTGTGGCTTGACTTGATCCATCGGGGGCAATTGCGTCTCGCGCACATCGTCAACACGGATGATGTGAAAGCCGAATTGGCTCTTGATGGCGGTCTCCGTGAACTTGCCTTTTGGCAGCTTCACCATCGCCTCAGAGAACTCTTTCACATAGCTGCCGGGAGCTGCCCAATCCAGATCGCCGCCGTTAGCGCCTG
The DNA here is from genome assembly GCA_043755865.1 of Variovorax sp. Lineage (GTDB taxonomy): Bacteria > Pseudomonadota > Gammaproteobacteria > Burkholderiales > Burkholderiaceae_C > JANMDU01. Next base: position 14,417 of record JAYUSD010000199.1, read on the forward strand.
AGCCTGGATCCTTGGAGTTTTTCTTCGCCAAATCTTCAAACTTTGCGCCTTTTTTCAGGTCGGCAATCAACTTAGCGGCGTCGGCTTCTTTTTCCACCAAAATATGGCGAGCACGGTATTCTTTGCCGCCGTTTTCCTTGGCGAATTTGTCGTATTCGGCTTTGATGTCTGCATCCGTCACAGGATTTTTCTTTTGGAAATCTGCAAACAAAGCGCGGATCAACACCACTTGGCGGGCTTGCTCCATTTGGTTTTTGTAGTCGTCACTGCCATCTAAGCCCATTTTGGCGGCTTCTTGCATAAATACTTCGCGGTTGATCACTTCATCTTTGATCTGCGCTTGCATCTCCGGCGTGACCGGGCGGCCAGGCTGCTGGGAGCTGACTTGCTGCACCAGCGCTTCCACACGGCTGCTTGGCACGGGCTTGCCATTGACAATCGCAAGGTTTTGCGCAAAAGACGCGCTTGCCAATAAGCTCAATGCCACCGCTGTCAGTTTTAGTTTCATGTTTACTTCCTGTAAAAAAATTTGCAAATTCGATCAATAAGTTCAGGCAATGACTTCAATCGCCAAAGCATGCAAGCCGCGCTCTAGAAATCCTTGGCATGCATCATACACAAGCCGATGCGCTGCAACGCGTGACTTCTCTGCGAACAAGGGCGATGCGATGCGCACGCGAAGATGCGTGCCAAAGCTCATCCCATCTGGATTGCCAGAATGCCCCGCATGCGAAGCAGACTCATCAAGCACTTCGAGCTGCGTAGCGGCCATTTGTTCCTGTAAATGGCGCTTGACTTCAGCAGCTGTGGCGATCATCGTTTGTCCTTGTCGTGATCTTGGGGCAAATATTTAGCAATGTAAAAACCTTGCGCGACAAGAAACACAATAGGAAACGCATAGCCCCAAAGCTTGAAATTAACCCACTGATCGGTGGTGTAAAAATAAGCAACGTAAGCATTCAGCGCCGCCATGAAAAAGGTGTAGCCCACCCAAGCCACCGTGAGATTGCGCCAAACCTGCTCGGGCAGCGCGAGTGCGTTGCCCAGCATCATGCGCAGAAAGTTTTTGCGAAAGCCCCATAAGCCAATTGCCAGTGCGAGACCCATGGCGGTGTACAGAATCGTCGGTTTGATTTTGATGAAGCGCTCGTCATGCAAAAGGAGTGTGAGCGCGCCAAAGCCGAGCACCAAGCCGAGCGTGACTTTGTGCAGCATTTGCAACCGGCCTTCCATCTTGTAAAGCACGGCCATCTGGATGACCGTGGCTACCATAATCACGCCGGTGGCCACATAGATGTCGTACATCTTGTACGCGCCAAAGAAGAGCAGGATGGGCAAGAAATCGATGAGTTGCTTCATTTTTATAACAAAAGTGATGGGTAGCCGGCGTATTTACTGCGCGGAGTGCTATCAATTATATAGTATCCGCTGTGAAGGCTAAGGAGGCAGAATTCATGCAATAGCGCAGGCCCGTGGGCGCAGGGCCGTCGTTAAACACATGGCCCATGTGTGCGCCGCAGTCTGCGCAATGCACTTCAGTGCGCTTCATAAAAAGGATGCCATCGACCTTTTCTCCTACCGCATCTTTTGACAGCGGTTGGTAAAAGCTTGGCCAGCCGGTGCCGCTGTCAAATTTAGTTTTTGAATCGAAGAGCGGCTTGCCGCAGCAGATGCAACTGTAGGTGCCATTCAGTTTGTTGCCATCGTATTTACCAGTGAAAGCGCGCTCGGTGGATTCGTGTCTTGTGACATCGAAGGCGAGTGGCTCAGCGCCTTTCTCTTTGAGCAAAGTGCGCCATTGGTCGTCGGATTTTTGGATTTTGTAGGTGGTCATGGTTAAATTTTAAGAAAAAAATACGGGGAGAAATACCGGACGCAGAAGACGCAAAGGTTACGCAGAAGACGCAAAAAAGAAACACAGAAATGAATTCGAAAAGAAATTAAAAAAGAACAATGCCGG
>JAYUSD010000200.1:0-2794 GCA_043755865.1 Variovorax sp.
CGGGCGTCGCACGGCGGAGGACATTCGCGAAGTAGGATGCCCAAAGCGCCGGCGGCTTTCACAGACCGCAAAGCGCAAAAGCTCACTCGCCCATCTTCTTTAACCGCTCGCTCTTCCAATACACATCGTCGCCGCCTTCCACCCGATTGAGCACACGAGACAATACGAAAAGCAAATCGGAGAGGCGATTCAAATACAAACGCGGGGCATCGTTAATCGCCTCCTTCGCATGCAACGCCACTACGCTGCGCTCAGCACGGCGCGCTACCGTGCGGCAGACATGCGCGAGCGAGGCCGCGCGGCTGCCTGCGGGGAGGATGAATTCGAGCAGTCGGGGCAGTTGCGCGTTGTAAGTCTCCAGCGCTTGATCGAGTTGGAGCAAAGCTTCCTTCTTAAGTAGCTCATAACCCGGCATCGCCAACTCGCCGCCGAGATTGAAGAGCTGATGCTGCACATCAATCAGCAAATCGCGCACATCGGCGGGCATGCTCTCGCAGAGCAACACGCCTAGATTGGAATTGAGCTCATCCACATCGCCCACCGCGCAGATGCGCTCGCTGGCTTTGGAGATGCGGGAATTGTCGGCCAGGCCGGTGGTGCCATCGTCGCCGGTGCGCGTGGCGATTTGTGTGAGTCGGTTGCCCATGGTATTTCAGTGACTTGTCAGCCGGTGTGTGTGAAAATCAGATTGTGCCTGCTGTCACGAGCGGCTGGGCGCTTAGCGCAATCATCCCTAACCAAAGAGACACATTCATGAACGCACCTTTGCCTGCCCACCTGCTCCCCCAAATTCGCCAGCGCGATATTCCCGCGGCGTTCATCGACGCTTTAAAAGCACGCTTCGGCGCAAATTGCTCCACAGCGCAAGTCATCCGCGAGCAGCATGGGCGCGATGAGAGTGCGTTTACCACCGTGCCGCCGCCCTCTGCTGTGGTGTTTGCGGAAAGCACCCAAGACGTGGCCGATGCTGTGAAGCTTTGCGCGCAATACAAAGTGCCGGTGATCCCGTTTGGCGTAGGCTCATCGCTTGAAGGGCATTTGCTCGCAGTAGAAGGTGGCATCAGCATTGATGTGAGCCGCATGAACAAAATTCTCTCGGTCAACGCCGAAGATTTAACCGTCACGGTGCAAGCCGGCGTGTGCCGCATTGCGCTGAACAATGAAATCAAATCAACCGGCCTCTTCTTCCCGATTGACCCGGGCGCAGACGCCACGCTCGGCGGCATGAGCGCAACGCGCGCCAGCGGCACCAATGCCGTGCGCTACGGCACGATGCGAGAAAACGTGTTGGCGCTGGAAGTCGTCACCGCGCAAGGCGACATCATCCGCACCGGCACGCGCGCCAAAAAATCATCCGCAGGCTACGATCTCACACGTTTGATGGTGGGCTCGGAGGGCACGCTGGGCATCATGACTGAGATCACGCTGCGCTTGTATCCGATTCCCGAGACGATCCAGGCCGCGCTGTGTTCGTTTGCCAGCATTCGCGAAGCTGTAGCCACCGTGATCAGCATGATCCAGCTTGGCGTGCCGATTGCGCGCGTGGAGCTGATTGATGGCAACACGGTACGTATGGTGAATGCCCACAGCAAAACCACGCTGGTTGAGCAGCCCACGCTGATGCTGGAATTTCATGGCTCACCGAATGGCGTGGCCGAGCAAATTGAGACCGTGCAAGAATTGGCGAAAGACAATGGCGGCCAAGCCTTCGAGTGGGCAAGCACGCCGGAGGCCCGCAGCAAGCTCTGGCATGCGCGGCACAACGCTTACTTTGCCGCGATCCAAAGCCGGCCCGGCTGCCGCGCGATATCGACGGATACTTGCGTGCCGATCTCGCGCCTCGCTGATGCGCTGCTCGATTCTGTGGACGAAGCGGATGCCAGCGGTATTCCATATTTCTTGGTCGGCCATGTGGGCGATGGCAATTTCCATTTCGGCTATTTGATCGATCCGAATGATCCTGCAGAATTCGCCAAAGCTGAAGCGCTTAACTACAGTTTGGTGCACCGCACTCTCGCGCTAGGCGGCACATGCAGCGGCGAGCATGGCATTGGTTTGCACAAACAAGATTTCCTCATCAGCGAGGCAGGCGACGGCGCCGTGCAATTCATGCGCACAATCAAGCATGCGCTGGATCCGCTCAACATCATGAATCCAGGGAAAATATTTAGCTGGTGATCAAGCGAAGCATGCTATACATTCAATAGCATACGACATATATTCTATGCCGGCTAAGTGGCTTAAATGCTTAAAAAAGAGGAAAGAAAATCATGCCAACTCGCCGTTTGCTACTGAAGACTACAAGCATCGTTCCTGCCAGCAGTTCACTGGGCCGCGCAGCGCCTTGGCTTGCGGCGGGCATCGCAGCTCCATTTCTTTTTCTGCCGCGTAAATCGATGGCTCAGCAAAGCGATGTCGCCGGCACAGTGCAGCGCACAGAAGGCTTTGTGAGGCTGGTGGGCGCAAGCGAGCGCAATGCAGCAGCGGGCACGATCATCCGCGAAGGCGATCGTTTGATCACCACACCCAACAGCGATGCGGTGATCAAGCTCAATGATGGCGCTGTGATCGCTGTGCGCGCAAACAGCGAGATGCTGTTTGCCCAGCAGCGCTTCAATGCCCGGGAGCCGCGCGATAGCAGCTCGGTGATGGAGTTGGTGCGCGGTGCGCTGCGGCAAGTCACCGGCCTGATCGCGAAGACGCAACCAAGCAATGTGCGCGTGCAAACCGCCACGGCCACGATTGGCGTGCGCGGCACAGATTTTGAAACGGTGCAGATCGACACGCAATCCGT